>JANYGA010000172.1 GCA_025359485.1 Rhodospirillales bacterium
CGGTCGAGGCGAAGCATACATCGGCTTGCTCGTCGACGATCTCGTGACGCGTGGGATAGACGAGCCGTATCGGATGCTGAGCTCGCGAGCCGAACACCGTGTGGTCTTGCGTCACGATAATGCCGATCTGCGACTTTCGGACCTCGGCTATGAAATCGGACTCTTGCCCCGCGAGGTGCATGCAGCGTTTGTTGCCCGTCGGGCGGTACTCGCGGGCGCCATCGCTCGAGCGGATGTCGTTCGTTCGCCCGCTGGGACGGTCGCGGAGCGCTTACGACGTCCCGAAGTGACGGCCGCGGATGTCGCGACCGATCTCGACGTCGACGCGGAGATCCTGGATCGCGTCGCGATCGAGATCAAGCTCGCAGGCTACGTAAAGCGCCAGGAAGTCGCGATCGCTCGCGCTGCGCGCGATGAATCGACCGACGTGCCCGACGACTTTCGCTTCGGCGAGGTGTCGGCTCTTTCGCTCGAAGCGCGGGAAAAATTCACGCGCTTCAAACCGCGTTCGCTCGGTGCCGCCGCGCGCATTTCGGGAATCGCACCTGCCGACGTCGCGATCTTGAGCGTCGCGCTACATCGCGCGCGTGCCTCCGCGGGTGCGGTTCCGGCTGCGGCCTCCGCGTGACTGCAGAGATCGCGCGTGCCGTTTCGGAGACCTCGGACGATGCCCAGATTCGGGCTGGACTCGAACGCTTCGTCGCGATGTTGCTCGAACGCAATGCCGCGACCAATCTCACCGCGGCACGCGACCCCGCAGCCGTCATTGCGCACGTTCGCGACTCCCTCGGGCTCGTGCGGTATGTCGGCGAAACGCACGTCGATATCGGGAGCGGCGGTGGATTTCCCGGGCTCGTGCTCGCGATCGCGACCCGTCGGCCGACGACGCTCGTCGAGTCGCTCGCGAAGAAAGCCGCTTTTTTGCGCGAGGTCGCAGCCGACCTCGGCCTCCCGGTCGACGTCGTGTGCGATCGTGCCGAGGATGTCGGACGCGATCCGGCATTTCGCGAACGCTTCGCAACCGCCACGGCGCGGGCCGTCGCGGGCGTAACGACCGTCCTCGAGCTCGCGGTGCCGCTCTTGGAAATCGGCGGCCGAGCGCTCTTGCAGCGCGGGCGCTACTCCGCACTCGAACGCGCATCCGCGCACGATGCCGCCCTCGTTCTCGGCGCGGAGGTCGCGGCCGAATACGCCGTCGACGACGAAGGACTCGTAACGGAGCGTGCCCCCGGTGAGGACGGCCGGCGACTGCTCGTCGTCGCAAAGCGACTGGCGACGGGCCCGCGCTTCCCTCGCCGAGCCGGTATTCCGGCCAAACGACCCCTGTGCGCCGCCGCATCGTCGCTCCCCGATGGTTGACGCGCAATCCCTCGACGACGCCCTCGCCGGCGTCTTGCCCGCGGGTTCCCTGCACGCCGTCGGCGGCCGTGTCCGCGATGAAGTTCGCGGCGAGATCGACGGTATCGCCTATCCTGCGAAAGATCTCGATTACGTCGTCGTTGGGATCGAGCTCGACGATCTCGTCGCGCGCCTACGCGGTCTCGGTCGGGCGGACGTCGTCGGGGCGTCCTTTGCGGTCGTGAAAGCGACCATCGGCGAAACGACCGTCGACGTCGCGCTCCCGCGCCGCGAGCGATCGACGGGTGTGGGGCACCGCGAGTTCGTCGTCGAGTGGGGGCCGGACGTGCCTCTCGTCGACGACTTAGCGCGTCGCGACTTTCGAATGAATATGCTCGCGCGTGCGTTGCCCGGAGGCGCGCTCATCGATCCGTACGGCGGCGTCGCGGATATTCGTGCGCGGCGCGTCGACCTGCTCCGGCCCGAAGCGTTCGTCGAAGATCCGTTGCGAATGTTGCGCGCGTGTCAATTCGCGGCTCGCTTCGCATTTACGCTCGCCGAAGCGACGGTCGTCGCGATGCGCGCGGCGGCTCCACTCGTAGCTAGCGTATCGGCGGAGCGCATCCGGGACGAGCTCGCGAAATTTCTCGAGATGGCGCCGGTCCCGTCGCAGGGCCTCGAGTTCATGCGTGAGGGCGGCCTGCTCGAGATCGTTTTGCCCGAAGTTGCCGCAGGCGTCGACGTGCCGCAAAATCAGTATCACGCCTTCGACGTCTACCGGCATAACCTCGCGACCCTCGATGCGACGGCGCCCGGGGACCTCGTGCTTCGCCTCGCGGCGCTCCTCCACGACGTCGCGAAGCCGCAGACGCGAACCGTCGACGCTGGAGGCGCGCACTTTTACGGCCACGAGAACGTCGGCGCCGAGGTCGCGGCCGAGCTCTTGGAACGTTTGCGATTCCCGAGCGACGTCGTCCGTGACGTCGCGGCATTAGTGAAGCATCACATGTACGCAGCCGATCCGGCGCTCGAGCCGAAGACGCTTCGGCGCTTCGTTCGGCGCGTCGGGGTGGATGCGCTCGAACGCCAATTCGCGCTTCGCGCCGCCGATATCGTGGGAAGTGGCTTGCCCAAACGAGACGATGCGAACGAACGCTTCGAAGTTCGCGTTTTCGCGATCGTTGGAGAGCGGCCGCCGCTCGGCGTGCGCGATCTCGCGATCGGGGGTGCGGACGCGATCGCGGCTCTCGTGGCGGCGGGTCGGCTTCCGTTAGGATCGCGCGGCGGCCCCGAGGTTGGTCGTGCGCTTTCGGCCGCATTAGAATGGGTTACCGACGAACCGGGGCGAAATGACCGCGAGCAGCTATTGCCGTTTCTCGGCGATACCGTCCGTGGGTTCGCCCAGGGTGAGCTGGGATCGCCGCAGGCGCACTCGACGTAGCGTTTCACGTGAAACGCTACGTTCCGTGAGTGACGTGGCGCAGATCGTCGATTGGGGCAGAGTACGAACGTTTCACGTGAAACGCCGGGAGCGACGGGGAAGCCCGCCCGCATCGTGGCGGTTGTTAATCAAAAAGGTGGTGTCGGGAAGAGTACGACGACCGTCAATCTCGGCGCATCGCTTGCGGTGATGGGACGGCGTGTCTTGCTCGTCGACATCGATCCGCAGGGAAATACGACCAGCGGCCTCGGCATCGATAAGCGCGAGGTCCTCGACGATATCTATCGCGTTTTGCTTGCCGACGTCACGATCGAAGCCGCGACGCGGGCGACCGCGGTTGAAGGGCTCGATGTCGTCCCCGCGACGATCAACCTCGCGGGAGCCGAGATCGAACTCGTCGCCGCGCTATCGCGTGAGACGCGCCTGCGTCGAGCGCTCGAGTCCGCCCGATTCGCCTACGACTACATCTTTATCGACTGCCCGCCGTCCCTCGGCCTCTTGACGCTCAATGCGCTTACGGCTGCAACCGAGGTACTCATCCCGGTGCAGGCCGAGTACTATGCGCTCGAGGGGCTCTCGCAGCTCACCAAGGTGGTCGAGCGCATCCGCGACGCGCTCAATCCCGCGCTTCGCATTACGGGCGTGCTCGTGACCATGTACGACGGCCGAACGCGTCTCGCAACCGAGGTCCTCGACGAAGTCAACAAATACTTTCCGAGCAACGTCTTTCGAACGCAGATTCCCCGCAATATTCGCCTCTCGGAGGCGCCTTCTTATGGAAAGCCCGTCATTTTGTTCGATGTGAAGAGCCGCGGCGCTCAAGCCTACATTGCGCTGGCGCGAGAGGTCGAGGCCCGATGAGCGCCCCGAAGCGCGGTCTCGGCCGCGGGCTCGAAGCCCTCTTGGGCGCGGAGCGCCCGCCTGCCGCCGGTTTGCAAGAGATTCCCGTCAACGCGATACGGCCCAATCCGCAACAGCCGCGCAAGACCTTCGATGCCGAAGCGCTCGGCGAACTCGAGCGATCGATCGCCGAACTCGGCGTGCTCGTCCCGATCATCGTTCGGCCCCTTCCCGTTCGCGACGGGACCGCGCAATTCGAGCTCATCGCAGGCGAGCGGCGCTGGCGCGCGGCGACGGCATCGCGGCTCGCGACGATTCCCGCGATCGTGCGCGAAGCCGACGATCGAACGAGTCTCGAGGTCGCCGTCGTCGAGAATTTGCAGCGCAAAGATCTCGATCCGTTGGAGGAAGCGATGGGCTTCCAGCATCTTCTCGACGAGCACGGCTTCACGCAGGAACGACTGGCGGAGCGGCTGGGGAAGAGCCGACCGGCGATTACGAATGCCCTGCGACTCCTAGGCCTACCCGATGCCATCAAGATTCTCTTGCGCTCGGGAAAGCTCTCGGTCGGGCACGCGCGCGCATTACTGGGCGTGCCTGCGGATCGGCGCGAGGCAGTCGCGGCGCGCGTCGAACGCGATGGCTTGACCGTCCGCGATATCGAGCGACTCGCACGCCACCGCGCGGAAGCGCCCGCCAAGAAAGCGGCGGTGGCGGCGAAAACACCGGATCATCTCGCCGTCGAGCAACGCCTGCGCTACGCCCTCGGTGCACCCGTCGCGATCGTCGCGGGGCCGGGCGGAGGCCGACTCGAGATTCGCTACGGCGATGAATCCGATCTCGCCCGCATCGTCGACGTCCTTCTGGGAGAACCCGCATGACCCGCCGCGCTCGCTATCTTTCCGCCGCCTTCGCCATGGGGGTGCTCGCGTTCGCCGCGGCGCCGCCGTCCAAGGCGGCGTTGACGTCGCCCGAGCGCGCGGTTCTCGTGCGCTATCTCGATGCCCTCACACACGAGCGCTACGATGCGGCGTTCGCCTTGCTTTCCGCACCGGAGCAACGGTATTTCGCCTCGGCAAAGAATTTCGCCACGTCGTTTTCCGCCGATCGTCTGCACATCGACCGCTACCGGGTGATCGGATCTTCTACCGTGGCGCATGCGGGTACCGTCGCGATCGTGAGCGAGCACGTGCGCTTCTTCGATCATGCGAAAGATTCGGTCGGGACGCTCGATGCGAACGTTCGCTATGGTGTCGTGCCGGGAGCGCACGGGCCGGCGATCAAAGATCCTTTCCACCCGTGGCATGCGGTCGCGCCGAGCGGTGTAGAGATCGAGAAAGATGGCATCCGTGCGACGGTCCGCAAGGTCTCGTTCTTCACGGGGCGCGTCGAGGTCATCGTAACCTTTGCGAACTACGGCTCGACGCCCGTGACCGTCTTGCCCTACGGTCGAACGGTGCTTCGCGACGATGCCGGTCGTTCGTACGTGCCCCTGGCGACGAAACTTCCGGGCCTCACGGATCGCACGCTCTACGAGGGCTTGCTTCTCGCGCCGAGCGCCCGGTATACCGGTGCGTTGACGTTCGCAACGGTCGATCGCTTCACGCCAAAAACGCTCGGTATCACCTTCGCCCCGATCGTGGCCGATGGTGGCGATGCTCCGTTCGATCTGACCGTTCCGAGCTTCGACGTCGGAGCGCCACAATAAGAGGCACGTCGTAAGCACTTCGAACCACGAATTTTTAGGTTGCCGCACAGCCGCCCCTCGCGAGACGATTGCGAGTGCTCGATGATTGCAGAGGAGACGGTCGGTACCGACGCCAACTCGCGCCACTGTATCGGCGGTGAAACTTTCAGAAGTCCGCTGAGATTTTTCTCGTGTCCTACGGGAGTTTTCTATGCGTCGTCTCGCCCTCTCGGTCTTTACCGCGTGCGGCCTCGCTCTCCTAACTGCCTGCGGTTCGTCCGGCGGTTATGGGTTCGCGACCACCTCAGGCAATAGCTCGATCGACAATGTCGTCTTCACAAATGGCTCGGCCCAGAGCAACAATTTCTTCGTCACGCTCGGCGGCGAAGCACCGCTTCAAATTAGCGCGCTGGGTCAAAAAGGTTCGGGCCCCTTCGCAACCGTCGTTCCCGATGCGACTTTCACGTGGTCGGGTCGGTTCGTCGATCCCTCGATCGATTCGGCTAGCGTTGCGAGCTACACGACCGGTGCCGTCCCAAATGCATCGAAGCCGTGCCCTAAAGTTCCGGCAACGACGCCGGCGGTCACGATCTTCCAGCAAGACCCGACCAACCTCTCGAAGCCGCCGTATGCCGGGTACTCGCCTTTACCGGCCGGTCAGCCAGCATCGACCGTTTTCGTCGGCACCGTCGGAACGTTCACCACGTCTCTTCCCCCGGTCTTCGTTCCCGTGCTGCCCGCGACCGGGGCAACGGGATACTGCGTCGTCATCGTCGCCAAACACGTTGGGGATGGCGTCATCGGGACAAAAACCGTTCTCGTCACAACGGGCCAGCCGTAAGCTCGAACGCGTTCCTATCGAAGGCGGGGAGGTCGCATTGCGACACTCCCCGTTTTCATAAACGAACCTAAACGTGACGCTTCCTCGCGGCATCTACGCGATCGTCGATACGTCCGCTACGGACGATCCGCTCGCATTACTCGACGCGGTCTTGCGCGCGGACGTGCGCGTCGTGCAACTCCGTGCAAAGGCCGGGGTCGACCGCGATCTGTTGCGCGCGATGCTCGCGCGTACGCGGCCCGCGGGCGCTTCGCTTATCGTCAACGATAATTTCGCAGCCGCCCTCGAAGCCGACGGGTGGCATGGCGGTCAAGAAGATCTCGCCGGGCACGAGCTTGCGATCCTGCGGCGCGATTTGGGCGAGAGGCTCCTGGGCATCTCGTGCGGGACGCCGGCCCAGGCGCTCATCGCGGCGGCTGGCGGTGCGGATTACATCGGCACGGGTCCGTATGCCGTGACGGCAACCAAAGCCGATGCGGGCGAGGCGATCGGCGTCGCGGGGATCGCGGCAGTCGTCCGTGCGGTCGGCATCCCGGTCGTCGCGATCGGCGGCATCGATCGTTCGAATATCGCGACCGTCGCGACGAGCGGCGCGCATATGGCCGCCGTCATCTCATCGATCGCGAGCGCGGCCGATCCGGAAGCGGCCACGCGCGAGCTGCGCGCGAGGTGGGGCGACCCCGCGTGATGCCGCTCGTCCTTTCGATCGGTGCCACGGAGCCGTGGAACGCGGCGGGACTCGGGCTCGATATTCGTGCGCTCGCGGCGTGCGGTGCGCGCGCCCTGACGATCGTGTGCGGCGTTACCGCGCAAGACCGCGGCGGGCTCTGCGGCGCGGGCGCGATCGCACCCGACCTCATCGCTGCGCAACTTCGCGCGATCGACGAGGCGCCGCTCGGTGCCGTTCGTATCGGCGCGTTGATCGACCGCGCTTCGGTCGAGGCGGTCGCCGCATGGCTCGAACGTCGTGAAGCGGATGGCCGCCGCGTGCCGGTCGCGTACGATCCCGTGCTCGGGCCCACGGGCGGCGGCGCATTTGCAGACCGAACGACGCTCGCAGCGATCGTGGAGCGACTCGTGCCGCTCGTCGATCTCATCGCGCCGAATCTCGCCGAGATCGCGCGCCTTACCGAGTCGGCAATGCCCGATAGCGCGGACGCGATGGCGCATGCGGGTGCGTCGCTACGCGCGCGTGGAGCGCGGGCCGTGCTCGTTACGGGCGGCCACCTTGCGGACGATCCGACCGACGTGCGCGTGAGCGACGACGGTACGCGCACCTTCGTCGGATCGCGCATTGCGGGAACGTTGCGCGGCACGGGATGTTTGCTCACGTGTGCGCTCGCAGCCGAGTTCGCGCGCGGCGCGGATCTCGACGCTGCGATCGTCTACGCGCGCGCATTCGTTCGCGATCGCTTCGCAAACGCGATCGACGTCGCAGGGATGCGCGTCGCATACTAAAGTCATAAACCATTGTGCGCGGCAGGGACGTTCGCGACGACGACCCAACCTTTGGCGCGAGAGGGAGCTACGTTGCAGAACATCGAGTCGCCGCATCGCCGGATCATGTCGGGGAGTCGGCCGACGGGCCGTCAACACATCGGCCATCTCTTCGGTGCGCTTTCGAACTGGGTCATGCTCGCACGCGACAACGACGCATTCTTCGAAATCGCGGATTATCACGCGCTGACCACCGGCTACGAAAAGACGGACGCGCTTCAAAGCAATATCGTGGAGATGGTTCTCGACTGGCTCGCGGTCGGCATCGATCCCGCGCGCTCGGCGGTCTATCTGCAATCGCAGATCCCTGAGATTGCGGAGATGCATCTGTTGCTCTCGATGATCGTTCCCGTCGCCTGGCTCCAACGCGTGCCGACGTTCAAAGATCAGATCGCGGCGCTCGGTCCGGAGATCGCGACGTATGGCTTTCTCGGTTACCCGCTGATGCAACTCGTCGATATCGCAATCGTGCGTGCGAACGCCGTGCCCGTCGGAAAAGATCAACTCTCGCACATCGAACTCGCGCGCGAGATCGTCCGTCGATTCAATCATCTCTACGGCGCGACGCTCGTCGAACCGCAGGCGCTACTCTCGGAATTTCCCGACGTCCCCGGTACCGACGGTCGTAAAATGTCGAAATCGTACGGCAATGCGATCGATCTGGCCGACGACGACGCGACGACGACGAAAAAAATTCGTGCGATGCTCACCGATCCGCTCAAAGTGCGCCGCAACGATCCGGGCCGACCCGAAATTTGTCCCGTCTTCTCGCTGCACAACGTCGTCAATGCCGAGCGCGTCTCGGCCATCGAAGCCGCGTGTCGCAGCGGAGAACTCGGCTGCCTCGATTGCAAACTCGAACTCGCCGCACGCCTCAATGCGACGATCGCACCCGTGCGCGAACGACGTGCGAATATCGATCCCGCGTCGATCCCGGCGCTCTTGGCCAACGGCGCCGAGCGCGCACGCGCGATCGCCGTCCCGACGCTTGCAGACGTCAAGTCGGCGATGAAGATCGGGTAAAGCGCCGGAGCCGAGCGCCCTATGCGAGCGGGCGTTCGTAGGTGACGAAGTGCTCGTCGCGTTGCCAACCGGAACGCTCGTACGTATGTTGGGCGATGCGATTGGTTTTCGCGGTGACGAGCGTGAGGCGTACGGCGCCGCTCGAACGTGCGTGCGTCTCGGCACGCGCGAGAAGCGCGGTTGCGATGCCCGCGCCGCGTGCGTGCGCGGCGACGAAGAGATCTTCGAGCACCCACATCGTGCGCTGTGCGAGCGTCGCGTACGCGGGAAAAAGATGTGCGAACGCAACCGTTCGCGCGTCGACGCACGCGACGTAGAAAACGGATGTTCCCGCGAGGCGCTCGGCGACGAACGTCGTCGCTCGTTCCACATCGATCGGCGCTTCGTAGAAACGCAGATAGTCGCAAAAGAGCGGGACGATCGCGGCGAGATCGTCCGACCCGGCGCGCTCGATCGTCAGGCGACGAACTTCGGCAGGGTCGCGCGCATGCGTTCGATCGCCGTCGCAATGGCGTCGAGTGAATTCGCGTACGAGAAGCGCAGATAGCCTTTGCCCGCATCGCCGAAGCACGATCCGCCGAGTACCGCGACGAGCGCTTCTTCGAGGATGAACGAGGCGAGTTTGCGATCGTCGTGCGTGATCGCGCCGACGTTCGGAAACGCATAGAACGCGCCGTCGGGAATTTTACACGTGATGCCGGGCAGTGAATTGAGGCCCGCGACGATCGCATCGCGACGCGCGCGAAATTGCGCGACCATATCGTGGACGGCTTCTTGCGGTCCGTGTAGCGCGTCGATACCCGCTTCTTGCACGAAGGTCGTCGTGCACGAATACGTATTCTGGCCGACGAGTGCGACCATCTTCGCGATCGTCGCGGGCATGATGCCGTAGCCGAGACGCCAACCCGTCATCGCATACGCTTTGGAAAATCCGTCGAGGATGATCGTGCGCTCGCGCATGCCCTCGAGCGTCGCGATCGAAAGAAATTCACCGTCGTAAATATTCTGACTGTAGATTTCGTCGGAGATGACGGTGACGTCGTGTCGGAGCGCGAGTTCGGCGATCGTCTCGAGGTCGGAGCGCGTCAGCACGCCGCCCGTCGGATTGTGCGGCGAATTGAGAATCAACACTTTCGTACGCGACGACATCTTGGCTGCGAGCATGTCGAGATCGAGTCGGAAATTCTTCGCTTCCAAAAGTGGAATCGGCACCGCGTTCGCCTGCAGATACGCCGAACACGATGCGTACGACGGATAGGCGGGATCGGCGTAGATGACTTCGTCACCTGGGTCCAGGAGCGCCGTCATCACGTTCCAGATGAGCGGTTTGAGGCCGGGGCTCACGACGACTTCATCGCGCGAGAACGGCGTCATCCCACGAAAGCGTGCGGCGAATGCGGCGATTTCATCGCGCAGTGGCGTGATGCCGGCAGAGGGTGTGTAATGCGTCGCGTTGCGATCGAGCGCGGCTTTCGCCGCATCTTTGATGTGCTCGGGTGTTGCGAAATCGGGCTCGCCGATGCCGAGATGGATTACGTCGCGGCCCTGCGCTTCGAGTTCGCGCGCGCGGGTGAGGGCGACGAACGCGCCCTCGCTCTGTAAGCGAAGAGCTCCGGCGGATGGGCGAATCTGGTGCGCGATCATCGCGGAATCTTCGGCGCGATCGTAACGATAGCTTGTTTAGCGCGCGGCGGTGGCGTACGTCGTCATGCCCGCCGCTTTGGGCTGCTCCTCAAACGCCGCAGTCGTGCGAGCCGTGGGAAAGAGCGTCGCGCCGAGACTGGCCGCGAGCACGATGCCGGCCGCAATCGAGAGCGGGCCAAACGGTTCGCCGAACCACGCGATGGCAACGATCACGCCCGTGACGATCGCTAAATATTGCCCGCCACCCGTTACGATGGCGATCGGCGCGCGGGCGAGGGCGCAAGCGTAGCCGAGCGGCGCGACGAATCCGCCGAAGAACACGATGCTTGCGAAGAACGGCAACGCGACGCCGGGATGCATCGCGACGGCAACGATCGCTTCGCGCGACGCGGGAACGAAGAATGCGGTCGAGGCGACGATCGCTCCACCGATGACGTTCGCCGATGCCGTAACCAGCAGTGCGGACATGCGTCGAATCGCGCCCGCTGCGATCGTCGCATACGCGCCGAACGCGATGATCCACGCGAGCAAGAATCCATCACCGAGCAACGTGGCATGCGCGTCGCTCCGCTCGAAGCCCAAGAGCGCGACGCCGAGCACCCCGAGCCCGAGACCGATGCGACGCATGCGATCGATCGAGCCGCCGTAGACGAGAACCGCGAAGAGCCCAGCGGCCACGGGCGTGAGCCCGACGCTAAAAACGACGTGCGCGAGTGCGGTGCGCTGCGTCGCAAGCGCGAAGAGTCCCATGACGCCCGGCCCCCAAATCGCACCGAGTGCGACCATGGTCGCAAACGAGTTACGATCGAGCGAGCGTCGTTCGCGTATCAGCAAGAAGATGAAGATCGGCAACCACGCGAGACCCGTCCACGCGCCGCGCGCGACGGTAAACGTGAAACCGTTCAACACGCCTGGGTCGAGTGCGAAGGCGAGACGCGTCGTGGGCGCGACGAGACCCCAGCCGATCCCGACGAGCACGATGAGGGCGAGAGTGATCGGGGAACGCATGACTCTGATGTATCACGAACGACGGCTCGTGCGTAAGCGCGTTTGGACCGGGCGAGCTATGAAGTAATTTCACATCCAACGCCCGTGTCGCGCGCCTACGGCGGCAATTTCTTGTGGAAGAAGCCCGCGATGATGCGTCGCGCGACGGGCGCGGCGGTATTCGCGCCGTAGCCACCCGAGCGCTCCATGAAAACGGCAATCGCGATCTTGGGCGATTGCGAGGGAGCGTAGGCGACGAACCACGTCGTGTTCGGTCCCGCGCCACCGTCGGTCTCAGCCGTGCCGGTCTTGCCGCCGAACGGAACGCCCGGCACGTCTTCGCCGTACGCGGTTCCCCACGGTTTCGTGACTTGATCCATGCCGGCACGCACTTCGCGTAGCGCCTCGTCGCTGACGGGCACGTGACGGATGATGTCGTGATCGAAGCGCTTGGTGATGATGCCGTGCGGATCGCGGATCGCTTCGACGAAATGCGGATGGAACAGCGTGCCGCCGTTGGCCACGGTCGCGGTGATGTTGGCCATCTGTAGCGGCGTCGCTTGCATCGCGCCCTGACCGATCGCGAGTTGGCAGACGTCGCTCGGTTCGAGCGGCAAGCCGTAGACTTTCATCGACCACGCGTTGGTCGGCCAATTGCCCGCGTACTCACCGGGAATATCGACGCCCGATGGTTTCCCAAGGCCAAATTGTTGCGCCCAGTAGCGCAGCCGATCGTGGCCGAGACGATAGCCGAGTTGATAGAAGTAGCCGTCCGACGACGCCGCGAGCGCGTGCTCGAAACTCGTCGAACCCAGACCCCCGGAGGCGATATCGCGGAAGATGACGCCGTGGCACGCCCACGAACCCGAATCGTACAGGACTTGATGTTCGCCGATTACGCCCGAGGTGATCGCGCCCGAGCCCGTGACCATCTTGAACGTCGATCCCGTAGGCGTCGCGGCGGCGACGGCGCGATTGTAGAGTGGCCGGAGCGGATTGTTAAGATATGAAGCAAACTGTTTCTCGCCGATGCCGTTTGTGAAGTCGTTTGGATCGAAATTCGGATACGACGCGAGCGCGAGGATACCGCCATCGTGCGGATCGATCGCGACGACCGCGCCCGCGAGCGGATGCCCGCGCAATTTCGAGGTGATCGCGAGTTGTTCGCGGAGCGCGCGCTCGGCGAGTTCTTGAATCCGCCAATCGACCGAAAGTACCAGACTGTTGCCCGGCACGGGGTCGACGGGGCCCAAGCGACGCACGAGTTGGCCCTGCGCGTTGACTTCGATCTGCTCGCCGCCCGGCGTCCCGCGTAAATACGCGTCGTACGATTCTTCGAGACCCTCTTTGCCGATCACGTCGTTTGCCGTGTAGCCCTTGCCTTTGAGGCGAGCGTATTCGTCTTCGGTGATCGCGCCGACGTAGCCGAAGAAATGCGAGCCGAGTTTGTGATGGGGAAAATCGCGGACGGGCTGCGCTTCGAGGTCGAGTCCGGGAAGGCGATCTTGCGCTTCGGCAAGCCGCGTCATCTGCGTGCTCGTGAGATCGGTCGCGAGGACGACGGGGCCGTAGGGTTCGAACGTCGCGACTTCATCGAACGATTTGTACGTGATGCCGTGATGGTGCAAGAGACGTTTCCACAGCACCGCTTCGGGAACGCCGAGCACGCCGGCGAGCGCGGTCATCGTTGCGGCGGGATCGCGAACGTCCGATGGAATCATCGCGCACACGAACGACGGCCGACTGCGTACGAGGACGACGCCGTGACGATCGAGGATGCGACCGCGCGGTGCGGCGACGGGGATGCGGCGAATTTGATTCGCGCGCGCGGCAGCCGCGAAGCGCGCGCCCTGCACGAGTTGCACTTGCGTGAGGCGGACGACGAGCGACGCGAGCGCGAGGATGACGATTGCGAAAAACGCGACGTACTTCCACGTCGAACGCGGAAACGGACGCGGCGATTCAGCGACGGTACGCAGGGACGCCTCCGAGTGCGGGGACGAGCAAAAGCGCGAGGTAGGCGACGCCCGCATCGAGTGCGCTCTGCACGAGTGCGGCGTGAATGTGAACGCTCGGAAGTGCGAGCGGATGGCCTTGCGCCGCTATGACGATGGCAAACGCCGCGTAGCGAACGAGGGTGAGGACGCCGACGCCGGGTACGAGCGCGAGCTTCGTATCGGCAAGCCACGTTCGCGCGAGTCGGCCTGCGAGCGCGCCCGCGAGTCCCGTCGAAAGCGTCCACGCGGCGCCGGTTCCGCCACCGATGGCATCGAGACAGGCGCCCGCGATCATGCCGAAGGCGAGCCCGCGCGCGACGTCGGTGCGCACGCCGTACCACGCGACGAGTAAGGTGACGAACGAAACGGTCGCACCGCGAATGGCGAGCATCGGTGCGTACGAAACTTGCACGAGCAACGCGACGACGAGCGCGAGCGCGACGATCCACCACAGCGGTGCGTCGGGCGTGAATGCGGGTGCCGCGCTTTCGCCCGGTTTATTCGCGAGCCAAAACGCGCGCGTGCGTGCGACGCCGTCGGAATCGAGTTTGACGTTGCGATCGCGTGCGATCATCTCAGTGCGGTACGACGAGGACGCGCGAGATGCGCCCGAACGCGACGGCGGGTTCGACGAGCGCGTTCTGGTAGAGCGCGCCTTCGGGATGCACGATCTTTGCGATCGTCCCGATCTTGAGTCCGGCGCGAAACGATCGTCCGGCGCCCGTCACCACGACGTCGCCGATTTTGAGCTTGGCATCTTGCGATACGTACTGCATGCGCACGCGACCGTTCGTGCCCGTCGCGATGCCCCACCAGCGACCGCGTTGCACGACGGCGGGGACTTTGCTCGCGCCGTCGCTGACGAGCAAGACGGTGCTCGTGGCAGGCGTCGCGTCGATCACGCGTCCGACCACACCCTCGGCGTTGATGACGCCGTCGTCGCGCTTGACGCCCGCCGTGGTGCCGCGATCGATGACGATCGTGCGTGAGACGTTCTCGGGATCGAATCCGATCGTCATCGCTTCGATGCTACCGGGCTCGTTTGCCGATGCGGCCGCGATCGCACGGAGTTCGGGCGCTTGCGCGAGCGATTCGCGCATGCGATCGTTTTCGCGCTGGAGTACGATCGTTCGCGCGCGCAGACGCGCGTTGTCGTCGATGAGATGCGGAGCATCGCCGAGCGTTTGCCCGATGCCGCGCGCGACGTTCCCGGTTTGCGCGACGGCACTCTGCGCGAAAACCGCCGTGCTCGTCACGGCGATGGCGATGATGCTGGGCTTTCCCGATTTCGCAGCGTCGATCTGGACGAGTGCGACGAGGGCGGCCACGATGACCGCACCGATTACGGCGAAAAGCTTTCTCTCATCCCGATACGTAAAGATTGGTACCACCTCGTGACGCGGTCCGCGTGCGGGCGAACTCGTTCGAGTAACGTCGCCGAGCCTAAAATCTCCCCCGCACCGAGCGCCACGCAGGTCAATGCGTCGGGGGCGACCACGGTAGGAACGTTCGTGCGCGCGCCGATTTCTGCTGCTAATCCGGCGATGAGTGCGCCGCCGCCGGCGAGCGTGATGCCGCTTTCGATGAGATCGGAGGCGACATCGGGCGGCGTGCGTTCGAGCACGGCGCGCACGGCGCGCAAGATGTGTTCCACACCCTCTTCCATCGCTTCGCCGACGAGTGCCGAGCTGATCTCGCGCGAGCGCGGTGCCATGACGTTCTGATCGATGCCGTTGATCGTCGTAAATCGCTCGCCGTGCCCGCGGCCCGCATAGCCGAGTTCGATCTTGAGCCGCTCGGCGGTCTGCGCGCCGATGATGAAGCGCTGCGTGCGCAGCTTTTGGACGATCGCGTGATCGAAGAAATCGCCGCCGAGTTGGAGCGACGACATCCGGATGATGCCCGCCGTGCCGATGATCGCGATTTCGGTCGTGCCGCCGCCGACGTTCACGATCATTTGCGCGCGCAGGCTCATGACATCGAGGCCCGCGCCGACGGCTGCGGCAAGCGCCTGTGGCACGTAGGTCGTGTAGCGCGCGCCTGCAGCACGGACGGCTTGCTCGACGGCCTTGCATTCGATATCGGTCGCGCAGCCGGGGATGCAGGCCACGAGCCGCGGAGCGATGCGCGGCCGGCTCGCGAGCGCGCGATCGACGAGGCGCGCGACCATCGTTTGTGCGGCGCGGAAATCGGAGATCGTGCCGCGTTGCAACGGCCGCACGACGCGAATCCGATCGGGTGCGCGGCCTTCCATTTCTTTGGCGGCGTGACCGATGGCGACGATTTCATCCGTACGCGTATTGTACGCAACGACCGAGGGCTCGCTGACGATGACGCCACCGCCGCGTTCGTAGACGACGGTGTTGGCCGTCCCGAGATCGAGGCCGATCTCGGGGCTCAACGTGGAGCGAACGCTCGAGAGCAGCGAACTCATCGCGCCACGAGCTCGTACCCGAGGTCGGGAAGGCGGCGCACGAAATCGCCGAGTGGGAAGCCCATCACAGTGTAGAAATCGCCGTCGATCCGCTCGACGAGGGCCGCGCCGCGGCCTTGAATTCCGTACGCTCCAGCCTTGTCCATCGGTTCGCCCGTCGCGACGTAGCGTTCGATGACATCGGGAGAGAGCTGCGCGAAGCGAACCGTGGTCGATTGCGACGTCGCGATGCGCGCGCCCGTCGCCGTATCGATGGCGACGTAGGCGGTGTGGACGATGTGGTTGCGGCCCGAAAGTGATGCGAGCATCGCGACGGCCTCACGCGCGTCGCGTGGTTTTCCAAGCGCGGTGCCGTCGCGGTCGACCACGGTATCGGCCGCGACGATCAACGCGTGTGGTTCGCGGCCGGCAACGACGTCGGCTTTCGCTCCGGCATGGAGCGCCGCGAGTTCGCGAGGACCATACCCGGGACGCTCTCCTTCATCGACATCGCTCGGAACCACGCGTACCGCAAGCCCGAGTGAGGTAAGCAATTCTAAACGCCTCGGTGAAGCGCTTGCGAGTACGACGGCTTGTAATTCGCGCAAAAGATACTCGATGCGTTCAGTATAGGGAACGCTGGATGCCTTTGTATACCTATCGGCAGATTACTGATAAAATTTCCCGTCGACGAGAACGTATCCGCTCATGTGTTCTCCGCGCGGATCGCGATGCGTGTAATGCACGATACCGCCGCGCTCATCGAAGATGTATTCGCCGCGAACGACGACGTTTTGGCCTTCGGATAAGGGAATCGGGCCCGTGAAATCCACGTTGTCTTCAACGCGAACGGTGAGACCGCGGCCCGCGGATCCTGAAAGGTGAAGCAAGAAACCTTCGTGGTTGCCGCTGCGTCCGCGTCGCGTCCCGAGCATCCGCGCGACGCTACCGCTCGCCGTCACTTCGACGTGCGATCGCGCGGCGCGCCATGCATCGTAAACGGCCCCGTTATCGCTCGTGGCGCCGCGTGATCCCCCGCCATTATCGCTCGGCGCACATGCCGAAAGTCCGAGCGCGATTGCGAGCATGCCGGATGCCGCTCGCATCGGTTTGACGTAATCGGTCATCGCACGTCGTTGCGCAAGAGATCTGCCGAGGCTTCGCGCCGGACGCCGAGGACGTGTTTGCCCGCTCCGGCAAACGCGATGGCGGGGCGCGGAAAACGATTGTAATTACTCGCCATGCTGTAGGTGTAGGCACCCGTCGTTCCCAGTGCGAGCAGGTCGCCCGGTGCGAGATCGACGGGAAGGTCCGCAACGACGAGACGGTCGTTTTCGCACGATCGCCCGCAGACGGTCGTCTCTTCGGACGCGGCATCCGAGGTGCGATTTGCGAGCGTTGGGTGATGGTAGGCACCGTAGAGCGCGGGCCGCGGATTATCGGCGATCCCGCCGTCGACGATCGCAAATTTTCGCGCGCCCTGATGTTTGATCGCGATTACGCGATAGAGCGACGTTCCGGCATCGGCGACGATGCTTCGGCCGGGTTCGAGTCCCAGGCGCGGCGCCGCGATGCCGCGCGCGCGTGCGCCTGCAGCGAGATCGGCCACGAGTGTGGCGACCGCGGATTCGAGATCGAAGCGCGCGGCGCCGGGGATCGGGTCGACGCCGAAACCGCCGCCGAGGACGAGATCGGTGAGCGGGGCGCCCGCTTCGAGCGCGCGCGCGTAGGCATCGAGGAGAATCGGCAAGCTCGCATCGTAGGGCGCCGCATCGAAAATCTGCGACCCGAGATGGCTGTGCAGCCCGACGAGTCGCATGCCGGGCGATGCGAGCGCGAACGCGACGGCCGCCGCCACGCCGCCGAGCGGAAATCCGAATTTCGATTCTTCGCCGCCCGTTCGAACGTAGGCGTGCGTGTGCGCTTCGATGCCCGTATTGACGCGCAGGAGCACCTTAATCGGGCGTGCCGCATTGGCGAGATTCGCAAGCGCCCTCAGTTCGTCGTGGTGATCGACGACGACACGTCCGACACGACCGCTCGCAACGGCGTCGAGTTCGTCGTGCGTCTTGCCGCAACCATGAAAGACCATGCGCGCGGGTGCGATTCCGGCCGCTTCGCCCGTGAGCAATTCGCCTTGCGAACAGACGTCGAGCCCGAGTGCACTCGCATCGATCCGACGCGCGAGACCGACGAAGAGCAGGGCCTTTCCGGCGTAGCACACGTCGATGCCACGCGTGCGAACGAGCGCTTCGAAGCGAGCGATATTCGCCGCGAGCACGTCGTCATCGAGTGCGAGGAGCGGGGTCGCGT
>JANYGA010000205.1 GCA_025359485.1 Rhodospirillales bacterium
TGATACCGCCCCGGCCCGCCAACGTCGCTCAGAGGCCACGGAAATGCGTCGTTCAGGCCTCTCCTTACGCCAATCGCGGAGGCGCTGCGGTGTTCGCTTCCTGAGATCCATCGGTTGCTGAAAGCATGCCTTTGTCGCAGCAATCGTCTCCGAGTACGCTGCCAGCGCGCACAGCGCGCAACTTGAGAGTGACGTGACGTACGACGGAGGGGCGTCGGGGGAAACCAACGTCGCGGAGAGTTCGGTCGCGTATATTCAACGCCGGATCCGAGACATCGTCGCAACGAGCCGTGATCGTGAACGACCTCCGTAACTGTGTGTTCCCTGAAACGCGTTTTCTGATGGCGTCGTTGTGTGGCGTCGACCGGTACCGATGCTAACGGACGTATCGAAGATTTGACTGCGTGGGACCTTTGACTACATGGAGCCGATGAATATCTAGAAAGCAATATCGCTGAAGAACGTTGAATCGGAAGGCCCAGAAAGTGTTGCTCTATGGGAAGTCGCGGATGCAACATGCGATGCGCTCGAATCGTTGCTTTGCGATTTCGGGCATGTGCCCATCCAGGGCGATCGTGAGCGTGAGTCGATTCGGCGTTGGACCCTCTATCTTGGCGGACTCTTCCTAGAGGTGCCCGCGATCTTCCGCCTGCGCGACCATATGGAACGTTTCGCCGCATCCGCGGTGGTGTATCGGTTGAAGCTCGCGTGGGATCTCGAGACGCACTGCGACGCGGTCGTGGAAACGCTCGTTTGCAACGCCTTGGAATCGGCATATATCCGTCCGCTCGCGTTTTTCGGTGAGAAGACGATCTCACTCGCACCCGCGATGGATTGTCCCACGCACGTTTTACTCGCCTATCGCGCGCTCGGCGATTATTTCGGTTCGGGTCGAGAGCACGGTATCCGCGACACGATCTCGCCCTGGCGTAAATCCTCATCGAAAGCGATACCGTCGACGGTCGCGACTGCGGGTCACTATGCGAATTCGGTACTCGCGATGCAAGACGCCGTCGATCGCTGTTTTGCGGAAGCGATCTTGCTCAACGATCGCGGCGAAGTCGCCGATGGGACGGGCGAGAATATCTTCGTCGTCAAGGATGGCAAGATCCGTACGAACGATAGCGACGCCGACGTCCTGCACGGAATCACGCGCGCGACGGTGAACGAACTCGCCCGCTATCTCGGATACGATCTCGAAATCGGCGTCCTCACCGTCGACGAGCTGTTCGCGGCAGATGAAATCTTCTTCACCGGCAACGCTGCCGAAGTCACTCCGCTCGCAAGCATCGACGACCACGTCTATGCGACCGAAAAGCCTGTGACGACTTCGCTACGTGCGGCCTATTTGCGCGCGGTCGCGGGCGAGGACGAACGACATCGAAATTGGGTCACGTTTGCGAACGAAGCGGCTTCGGTCCTAGCGACGGTTACGGCGCCACGAGCGCTCGGAAGGCGGTAAATTGCGGCGTAGCCGGCTGGATGCGCCAATCGGCGAGTGGCCCGACCGTATCGAAGTAGGTCCACGCGACGATCGCCGGCATCGTCGCCGAGAGCGCTTTGAGTCCGTGAAAATACGTCACTTGGTCGGAGCTCAACGCCCCCGTTTCGCCGACGATGAACGGGGTGCCCGGCGCGAGCTTTTCGATCGACGCGTACGTCATTTGCAGGTGCGTTGAGAAAGCCGAGTAGTTTCCGACCGTACGATCGTACAGATCGACGCCGACGTAATCGACTTGCGAGACGCCGGGGAAATATGCGGGTAAGGTGGTGGCCGAGTCGTTGGGACACCAATACCACTTCACGTTCGTCGCACCGTCTGCGATGAAGCGCGCGCGCAGATGATCCCAAGCCGCGATAAAATCGGCTGCGTTGAACTGGGTCGTGTCGTTCGGTCCGGCGCAGGCGGCGCGGCCGTTCGAGGCGATCGACGAATTCATCTCCCACAAATATCGAACGAGGACCGTTTGACGGTAGCCCTTTAGCGCGTTCGCCATCTTATCGATCACCACGTCGTGGCGTCCGGCGGCGATATCCGCGTTCGTATATCCGCTGCAACTCAAGCTCACGATCGGGGTGCGGCCGTTCGCGGCATCGTCGACGAGAGCGGGACCCGGGAAGGCATCGGTCATCCAGTAGTAATGCGTGTCATAATCGAGTTTACGACCGAGCGCGCTCTCGAGACTCGCGATGCTCGAGAGTCCGTTCGGCGCCAGCGGATTTGCATCCAGCACCGCGCCAAATTTCAGATCGACCTGCGACGGCGTCGGAACGGACGTCGGCTTTTGCGTCGGTACCGGAGATGCGGACGGCTTCGGGGCGGCGAGGCTACCCAGAGGGTTCGAAAAGGCAGCACCGGGGAGCAAAGCGTTCGGCGCAAACGATTCGGCCCCGCCCGAGCACGCTGAGACGAGCAGGGATGTCAGCAGAGTAGCGGCGAGAGCATGGGATCGGATGAGGAGCTTCACGGTTTCTTCTCATTTGCTGTGCGAGATGAGGCGTACGGTCAGGTCACGCGCCTAAGACCGATCTCATAGGCTATCGGTGCGTCACAGCGGATGTTTGCGATGACCCAGGACACAACGTTCGTAAATATCATCGTGCGTGGTCGAGCTTAAACCTTCGGTCGGCTAGCCGCTCGTTTTCGGCGAGGGTGCGGCGGCGCTGGGCGTCGGCGTTGGAGTGATCGGCCGCCTTTCGGGCGCCGCCGCGCAGGCATCGGGCGCGATCGCGAGCAGATCGTTCGCCTTGAGAAGGAGCGTGGCATTGGCTTCCGCGGCGCTGCGTTGCGCGATGTAGAGTTCGCTGCGGCGCCCACGAACGTCGTTGAAGCCGACGTCCGACGCTTGCCGCAACGTATTGAAACGAATGACGGCGTTCCGCAAATCGGCTTCGATCGAGTCGCGATCCGCGAGCGTTTGCCGCAGTGCGATACGCGACCCGTCGATGTCGTCCAATTCCGAGTCTACCGCCGAAGCGATCTCGACGCGGCGTTGCATTGTGCGCAATTTGAGGGTCTTTAATTCGTCGACGTATTGCGCGCGAAGGGCACGCTCCTCGTCACGTGCGTGCGTGGGAAAGGCGAGGTCGACGCCGAGCTTGAGACTATACCCCGAAACTCGATGATTGATATCGGTAACGGAGCCGGCACCGCCGTGCGCGCTCGCATCGATCGTCGAGCCGCGAACTCTCGCGAGCTGCTCTCGGACTTCGACCGCCGTTGCATCGTATCGGGCGAGCGCGCTGTCGACTCGGTAGGCCGATTCGATCGCTCGACCGCGCTCGGGGCTGCAATTGTGGAAAAAGAGCGGTTCCACGGCTTGGAACGACGGGACTTCGCTACCGACGGCGGCAGCGATCAAGGCGAGTTGCCCGCGCGCCGAACTTCGTAGCCCTTCCGATTCCGAACGCACCTTCTGCACCGCGTTGAGAAAATCGAGCAGGTCCGTGGACGTCGTAAACCCGGCTCGCCGCAAGACTTCAGCCTGCTTGCGTTCGTCGCGGGACAGTTCGAGATACGTTTGGGCGACGTGCGCTCGATTGAGAAAGGACCAATATTGCACGTAGGCGTTGCGCAGCTGCGCAACGTGTTGGCGACCGATTTCGTCGAACGCGATGACCGCGAGTTGTTCGCGTTCGCGAGCGGAGAGCACGGCGAGCTGCTGGGCGATCTTCGTGCCCACGAGCGGTAGCGATAAGCCGAAAATTTGCTCGTACCGCACGACGAAGTTATCCTGCTTACCGGTGACGATAAGTTGCGCCGGTCCGACGGCGTTGGTAAACGAGTACCGAAGACCGGTCTCGTCGCGCTTCGCGCGAACGTCCTCGATCGTTTCGTCGATCGCGCTCCGATCGGCGAGAACGCCCGGAGCGAGCGGAATCCTCGCTTCCAACGTCGCGAGGGTAACGGTAGCCGGCGACTCTTGCGCCGCAGCGATACTCCCATCTAACGCGACGCACGACGCCAGCGTCAATGCGGCGACACATCTGATTGCGGTCGCGCGGAATACATCGGTCGACTTTAAAGGGCCGCCGGTTAAGCGGATTCGTCGCATAACCATCACCGATTAGCTTTAGTCCTTATTCGATGATCCCCTGGCCGCCGATCCGGCGTCGAATCGCAAGGCCTAACCCGTTTGCCACTTGACTCGTCATTGCGCGCTATTGTAACAAAGGAGTAGCGCCGATAACGGGCGCTCTCGTTCGAAGCGGGCTTCTTTTGCATAGAAACAGCACGCTTCTTTCACGAGACTTTCGACCTCGTCGTTGCTCTCGGTACGAGAGGAATGTATGCGTGTATCTCTCGCAGTTTTAACCGGTTGCGCGATCGTTGTGGGATTCGTCGGTTGCGGAACGGGCGGTGGCGGTGCTCCGCCGCAACCCAAACCACCGGCCAGCCCAACGGCGACGGTACCGCCCGGCCCGACGCCGGGCCCCGTTGCAACGGCAGCCTTCAACGACTGGACGACCTATGGATTCGATAACGCGCGCACGGGTTTCAATCCGAATTCGCGGGCGATAACGCCGACTTCGCTCGCGTCGCTGCACCTCGCATGGCACGTCGCGGTACCCGATTACCGGACGCAAACCCAACCGATTCTTGCATCCAATATCGGCGGGCGAGCTGGAACGCTGATCGTCGGTGGCGCGCGTGGATCCGCCTACGCCTACGACGCGGTCTCGGGCAAGCCGGTCTGGTCGAAATTACTTGGAACCGCGAGCTATATGTGCCCGGGTGAACCCGCGACGCTTTCCGGCGTGGGTGGTACGGCCGCATACGATCCCGCGTCGGGAAGCGTTTACGTCGTATCCAATTCGAACACCGCACTCAACGCACCGACCCAAGTCCTCATTAATAAGATCAACGCGCTCGACGGTTCGTTACTCTCGAGCGTCAACATCGCACCGAGTCCGTTGCCGGGCGAAGTAAATTTCGCGCACACCTCGGTGACGCTCGCGAACGGCACGGTGTATGCGGGCACCGGGTCGACCTGCGACTTGTCGTCGTGGCGCGGCCGCATCGCCGCCGTAAACACGGACACGATGACGCTCGCAAATACGTTCTATACGGTTTGGAATCAAGGTCAAGCGCCGGGCTCCGTTTCAGCGCCGCTGAGCGGGGGCGGCGTTTGGGGTTGGGGCGGCGTCTCCGTGGATCCCGGCGGAAACGTGTGGGCCGCCGCGGGCAACGTCGACATGCGATCCGGGCCTTCGGGACCACAGTCTCCATTTATGCAACATACCGGCACCGAATTCGATTCATTCGGCGAGCACGTTTTAGAGCTAACACCAAACTTCGCAAACGTGCTGCAAAGTAATTACCCCGGGTTTTCGTTCGATGGTGCGCAATCAGTCGATCTCGACATAAGCGGTACCCCGGTGCTCGGGCAGCCTCTGGGCTGCCATGAAATGGCGGCCGTGCAAGGGAAATCGGGATTTCTCTATCTCTACGACACGACCAGCATCGGCAACGGCCCCGCGAACCGATACAAGTTCACAACGAGTTCGTTCAACGATCCAAATCTCGGTAATCCCGCCTTTTCGCCGCTCACCGGGATGTACTATGCGGCCGTCGCTTCCGGCGTCGCCGGGGGGGTAACGCCGGCGCCCGGCATGATCGCAATCCAGTCGTGCAATTCCGCGTCTTCGATCGCGTGGAGTAGCGCCTTCGGCCCCGATTCCATGGTATCGGGTTCCCCGCGCTCGATGCCGACAGTAACGGCCGGCGGCGTGGTTTTCGTCGGGTCGCCCTGTAAGCTCGACAGTGTCGGCGGATGCAATGGAACGGGACTTTTCGGCGGCGCACTGTGGGCGCTCGATGCGAATACCGGCGCGCTGCTCAACAATGGCAAGCCGATCATTACGACCCCGAAGGATATCCGAATGGGCGCCGTCGTCGACGGACAATGGATCTTTGTTTTGGACAATTTCGGTGCGCTGTACGGGCTTACGATCGATCCAAACGTTAAAACGATACCCAACGGCTTCGCGCAGATACGCTAGGAGGTACGGTATGCGACTCTCCAATTTCATCGTTCTTGCGAGCTTCGCTTCGCTCGCTACATCGTGCGGCACCGGCGGCTCATCGGCGCAGGCACCGGCGGGGACGCCTCCGACAATCGCACCGGGACCGAGCGGAAGTCCCGCTTCGTCAGCGATCCAGCACGTCGTCATCATCTTTCAAGAAAACCGAACGCCAGATAATCTCTTTCAGGGCTTGCCTGGCGCCGATATCGCGAGCTCGGGACTCACTTCGAGCGGCCAAACGATCCCGCTGCAGCCGATTCCCCTTGCGGACACGTACGATATCGACCACTCGCACACGGGCTTCCTACGAATGTACGACGGTGGAAAAATGGACGGTGCGGACACCCTTGCCGTTACCTGCGGCAACTTGTGCCCGTATACCAATCCACAATACGGGTACGCGCCGGCGGACGAAGTCGCACCATACATGCAGATGGCGACGAGATATGCCTTCGGCGATCGCATGTTTCAAACGAACGAAGGGCCGAGCTATCCCGCCCATCAGTATATTTTATCGGGCACGTCCCAGCCGAGCGCCGGCAGCAATTTGCTCGTTTCGGAGAACACGCTTCAGCCGGGTTGCGGTCCGACCGGAGGATCCCTCGTTCGCGTGATCGATCCATCGGGTAGTGAGAACCAGCTTGTTGCATCGTGCTTCGAGCACCCGACGCTACCGGATCTCCTCGATGCAAAGAGCGTGAGCTGGCGCTACTACGTGCCTTCGTTGGTGAACGAAGGTTTGCCGGGAATCTGGATCGCTCCGAACTCGATCGGGCATCTTCGCTTCGGCACCGCCTGGGGGAAGGTCATCGCACCGGAGACCACCATCCTAGCCGACATTGCGAATCGAACGTTGCGCCAGGTTTCATGGGTTATCCCGAGTACCGCTGCCTCCGATCATCCGGTCGCGAACAACGGAACGGGACCGTCGTGGGTCGCCGCGGTTGTAAACGCGATCGGCCAGAGTGCCTACTGGAAAAACACCGCGATCTTCGTCGTGTGGGACGATTGGGGCGGCTGGTACGATCACGTCAAGCCGCCGATTCTCGGGCCCTACGAACTCGGCTTTCGCGTACCGCTGATCGTTATCTCGCCGTACGTCAAACCTGGCTACGTCTCGCACGTGCAGCACGAGTTCGGCAGTATCCTAAAATTCACCGAAGAGGCGTTTGGTACCGGCAGTCTCGGCTACACCGATGCACGCGCGGACGACTTGAAAGATTTCTTCAATTTTCAGCAGCCGCCACTCGCGTACACCCCACTTCAAGCGCGCTTCTCGGCGTCCTATTTCGCGCGACTACCGCCCGACACGCGCAGCGTCGACACGGACTTTTAATCGGCTATTCGTCCGTATCCGGTGAGCGCGTGTCTGAGCTGGCACGCGCGGACGGCAGAGCGGCTCGAATCGGTGTGAAGCTCGTCGGTGCTTGTGCGTAATCGAACATATCGGAGAGGTCGTCGGCCCGCCGATCCGTGTAACCGACCGATGCGGTACCGAAGTTTTTTTCGGTAAATTTCAGCAGGCTGCCGAACTCGTGCTGCACGTGCGAAACGTATCCCGTACGCGCGTACGGCGAGATCGCGATGAGCGGCACGCGAAAGCCGAGCTCGTAATTGTTGAATTGCTGGGGCGTCACGTGGTCGTAGAACCCGCCCCAATCGTCCCACACGACGAATATCGCCGTGTTCGTCCAATACTGGCTGCCTCCGACGGCGTTGACCACTTGCGCAACCCAATCGGGTCCGGAGCCGTCAGTGACCGCCGGATGGTCGCTTTCGGCGGCAGTCGGAATGACCCACGAGACGGCGGCGAGTTTTCCCGATGACACGTCGCTGAGGATTGCTGTCGATGGCGTGGCGACGTTCGCATAGTCGGGTCCGAAGCGGATATGCGATATCGAGTCGGGGCCGAACCAAAGATTCGCGCCGAGGTTTTGCTGGTAGTAGCGCCAACCGACGCCGGACTCATCGAGCGCGTCGAAAAGCGTGCGGTGATCGAAGCACGGATACGCGAATTTGCTTTGATCGTTCGTTACGGGATCGATCAACTGGACGAGCGTGCCGCTCGGTGAATCGCAGCCCGCCACTTTCGGACCCGAGGGCGCAATCGGATTATCCATCGCCTCATAGGTACCGGTCGAATCGGTTGCCGCGGTCCCGGAGATTAGATATTCGTGTGCTGGAAAACTCGGCCCGGCGTTCGTCTGGAACATGCGATCCGCGAAGGCGTACGTCGTGGCCATCGTCCAATAGGGCCTCGTCTCGCCTTTAGGCACGTAGCTGTATGCGGGGTTCGGCGGCGGCAATGGCGCGCAGGGACCGTTACATGTCGCCTTCGCTTCGATGAAACCATCCATCAATCCGCGACGGTAATCCGACTCGAACGCAGCGTGCGAGTGCGAAAGATCCCAGCCCGTTACCAAACTCACGGGCTGAAGATCGATCTTGCGTCCATTGGGCGCTTTTCCGTTCAAAACTGTATCGGCACCGGGCAGACCGTTGAAAAGATTATCGACGCTTCGATTTTCTTGGATAACGAAAATGACGTGAGCGATCGGCGTTCGCGCCGTGCGCGAAACCGCGGCGCCAAGAACGACAGGTTTCGTTTCCGGGACCGCAACGCCCTTGCCCGTCGCGCCACCGCCGCCTGCGCACCCGACGAGCGAAGTCCCAACGAACAACGTCGTGACGTTCTCAAAAATAAATCCAAGCTTCGCGTGGAGATGTCGGCTTAGTGACTTCATTGAAGTCGACGCAACACGTCGATCGCCATATCCGGCCGAAACTCGTTACAGTTCGGGCAGCCTGGATTTTTCTGAGGCACGTTAAACCAGTAACCGTCGACGACGTTGCGGGTCGCTCTGATGGCATCGACGATTCCATCCGCGGTCATCTTGTGGCCGCTCGGATTCGTGCTGATACCGGCAAATACGAGCACTTTGGGATTCGCCGCACGCGCTTGCTGAGCCGCTCCCGTTACGTAGGAAGCGAACACGCTCGGCGGCGTTTGCGAGCCCTGCGCTTGAATCTCGAAAACGTCGGCATAGCGCGCAGCCGCGGCGGGAATATTCAGTCGCAAGAACGTCGCGAATCGTCGCTCCCCCGCCGCCTGTTGCTTCGTCGCCAAATTTACCGCCGGGGTCACGATCACCTGATAGCCGTGTTCGTGCGCGAGTTGCGCAAAGCGCTGCGCGTAATCGGCGAACTCGTCTTGCTCGCGCTCGGGCGTAAACTTCCACGCTTCGTTATCGTAGAGCACGGCCTTCGTTTCGGGGCGCATCCGTCCGTGCGCGATCGCGCGTTCGAAGGCTCGGAAACTCGGAAAGATCTGCGTTCGCAGGGCGCCCCAGGATGGGGGAATCTCGACCTGCACGTCCTTACGCGTGACGACGAACGGCTGCGTATTTGCAAAAAACGCCTGTGCCGTCGAATCGGTCGTGAACGTCGGCACCACGGGACCATTGAGAATCCAACGCAAGGTTTTTCCCTCCGCGTTCGCCGGCGAGATTCGAACCCCGAGCGGCGCCGCCCCGGATACGAGCACCAGGCCCGCGACGGTTGCGACGATACGAGTCCACAGACGTTTCATCGCGATGTTACGCTCGACTCGCTAAGAGCGTGATCTTGAACCGCGAATCGTTCCTTCACGCGTTCATAAAGTTCGATATCGGCCGGAAAATGCTTTTCGACGAGTCGACGCACGCGGTCGCTGATCTCGAAGGGCGGAGCTTCGCGCTTGGTTACCGGTGCGTAATGCGGCGGCCCGAGATCGCGTCCGAATCGCGCACGGAAATGGTCGAGTGTCTTGCCGTATTGCTCGTAGACTCCGACGAACGCGAGATCGTCTACGGAGAGGCTCCCGAGGAATTGCGATTGATGATTGCGATAGAACGGCCACGTGATGTATTCTTCGAGCGACGGCGTAAGCTCTCGCCAATACCGCACTTCCGCATGCTCCTCTTTATTGACATCGCTAACGCGTACGGTAAGGGCGCTTTGATATCGCCAATGGGAAACGATCTGCTGGCACGGGTCGCGAAAAAACGAGATGAATTCCGCCTCGGGGAAAAGACCGATATATTTGTCGGCGACGAAGTGACCGTGGATGACGTCGTATTTGTCGATGAGTTCGTCTCGTCTAACCCGCATCGCTGCGTGCCGCAGCTCGCGGCGTCGATTCGCAAAGGGTTCGTCGAACCCAACCCAATCTCCGTAGTCGCGTAAGACACGCTCGGCGCCATAAGAATTCATCAGGGCTTCGCGAAACGAATTACCCGCGGTTTTCGAAATATGAATTGAAAGCAACATCGGATTTTAACCATCACCTTTCTCGGTAGATTTCAATTGCTAGCCGCGCACGACGAACGGCCCTTGCTCGAGCACGCTTTCGTCGACGACCATCGAACCGAGGGCGATGTGCGGCTTCGGCGTCCCGTGAAAGTCGCTGCCCCCGCACCACCACAAATCTTCTTCGACGGCCACACGTTCGAGACGCGCGGTTGCGGCGCGATCGTGATCGGAGTGAAACACTTCGATGCCCGTAAGGCCCGCTTCGATTAATTCCGGCAAGAGCCGATCGAGATCGAGCTTGGAGCGGGGACTCAGCGGATGTGCGAGCGCCGCCTCGCCGCCCGCTTCGCGTATTAAACGGATCGCTTCGACGGGATCGAGTCGGCCGGCGTCGCGATATGCCGCCTTTCCCTCACCGAGGTATCGATCGAAGGCGTCGCCGATGTCGCGTGCGTGACCGGCCTCGACGAGCGCCGCCGCAATGTGCGGTCGACCGATCGCCCCGCTCGCAAGTTCTCGCACCCGCGTCCATGCGATCGGCGCCCCGAGCGCGGCGAGCTCGTCGACGATGCAGCGAGCTCGTGCCGTGCGCGAATCCGCCATCGACGTCAAGCGCTCGAGTGCGGGCGATAACGCATCGAAACCATAGCAGAGGAAATGCAACGTGCGGCCGTCGTGAAGCACGCTGAATTCGAGGCCCGGAATCAGCCGAACGCCGCAGCGCGCCGCCGATTGCATCGCCTCGTCGAGCCCCGCGAGCGTGTCGTGATCGGTTAGGGCGAGCACGTCGATCCCCGCGGCAGCCGCGCTCTCCATGAGATCGCGCGGACGGAGCGACCCATCCGATGCCGTCGTATGCGAATGGAGATCGACGCGGAGCACTAGGCGCTCACGGCCGTACCGCGCGCGGCCTCGATGAGAATGCGGGCGACCTCGGGTCGACTGAACTCCGGCGGCGGCGATTCCCCCGCGAGTAACATCGTACGCACGGCGCTGCCACTGAGCGATACCCGTGCATCGGCACCGTGCGGGCACGTTTTTTCCGAAGCCATGCCGGCACACGAATGACAGTAGAACGAATTCTCGAACTTGAGCGGGATTATTTCGAGATCCGCGGGCGCGATGCTATCCATCAATTTCTGCGCGTCGTAGGTGCCGTAATAGGTTCCAACGCCGGCATGGTCGCGACCGACGATGAAGTGCGTACAGCCGTAGTTCTTGCGAATGAGCGCGTGGAAGACCGCCTCGCGCGGCCCGGCGTAGCGCATCGACGCGGGCATCGCCGCGAGGAGCACGCGATCGGCGGGATAGTAGTGATCGAGCAGGACGCGGTAACATTGCATACGGACGTCGGCCGGGATATCGTCCGCTTTCGTTTCGCCGACGAGCGGATGGAGCAACAGGCCGTCGACGAGCTCGAGCGCACACTTCTGGATATATTCGTGAGCGCGGTGAACCGGATTCCGCGTTTGAAAGCCGACGATCGTACGCCACCCGCGCGCCGCAAACTCGGCACGAGTCTGCGCGGGCGTCAAGCGATACGGATCCGTTTCGATGGAGCGAAAAACGGTGACGGGACCGCCGAGAAGGACGTCGCCCTGAGCGTAGATTGCGGCGACGCCGGGGTGTGCGCCATCCTCGGTGCCGTAAACTTCGCGAGCTTCGCGCGTCTTGTCGTACGCGAAGCGTTCGCGCAAGTTCAGAATCGCGCGAAGTTCGCCCGCCTCGTCGTAGAGCGCGATCTCACCATCATCGCGCGGTACGTTAGCGCGATCGACGGCCAGCGTCACGGGAATGCTCCAGACCAGTCCGTTCGCCAACCGCATATCGGCGACGACGTTCGTATAATCGGACTCGCCCATGAATCCCTCGAGCGGACTGAGAGCGCCGATCGCGAGAAGATCGAGGTCGCTGAGCTGACGAGCGGTGAGCACGATGCGTGGGAGGCCACCCGCTCGGGCGCGCAGCTCCGCTTCGCGCCCGGCGCTTGCTACGAGATCGACGAGGAGACCGCCGTGTGGCGCGATCAAGCGCTGAGCTCGAGCGCGGAATCGATGTAACCGCGCTGCGCCATATACGCGAAGATCTTCCGAACGCTCTCGTCGACGGTTTCGTCTTCGGTGTTGACGACGATCTCAGGACGGCTCGGCTCCTCGTAGGGATCGGAGACGCCCGTGAAATTTTCGATCTTCCCGTCGAGAGCTTTCTTATAGAGGCCTTTAACGTCACGTTTGATCGTTTTATCGAGCGAGCATTTGACGAATATTTCGACGAACTCGCCGATCGTCTCGCGCGCCTTCGCACGCGCCTCCGCATAGGGTGAGATCGCCGCACTGATCACGATCACTCCGTTGCGTGTCAGGAGCGAACACACGTAGGCGATACGCGCGATATTCGTATCACGATCTTCCCGACTGAAGCCGAGTCCTTTTGAGAGATTCATTCGCACGGCGTCGCCGTCGAGAATTTCCGTACGGAGATGATGCCGAATAAGTTCTTCGCTAAGCCGGTTTGCGATCGTCGACTTCCCCGCGCCAGAGAGGCCCGTGAGCCATAGCGTAACACCCTTAGAGCTGGTCTGCATTCTGTGGAAACCCTTTTCTGGTTCTATGGTGGCGAGAGACCGTTCCCGCGTTAAAATAAGCGACTTCCGGCGAGTGCCATGACGCCCGCGACGGCGGGGCGGACGAAGTGCTCGGGGACGCGCGATGCGAGCCGACTGCCTATGTGTGCCAACCGAGTCGCCGACGATGTTGGCGAGTGGAGCAGGATCTCAAAGGGGAACTGACGTTTCGCGAGATAATCTTGGATGGGCATCGGGGCGTCTCCTCTTC
>JANYGA010000256.1 GCA_025359485.1 Rhodospirillales bacterium
CCTCGCGAAATGGTGCCGACTCCTGGGCGTCGATCATATTCACGCGGGTACCGTCGTCGGTAAGCTCGAGGGCGATCCGATGACGACCAAGGGCTACTACGACATCCTGCGCCAGGATAAGAATGAAGTAAATCTCGCGCACGGCGTGTACTTCGAACAAGAATGGTGCTCGATGCCCGGCGTCTTCCCGGTCGCCTCGGGCGGCATCCACGCAGGCCAGATGCACCAACTCCTCGATCTTCTTGGCGAAGATACGGTCCTTCAGTTTGGCGGCGGCACGATCGGACATCCCGACGGCATCGCCGAAGGCGCGACGGCGAATCGCGTCGCTCTCGAAGCGATCGTTCAGGCCCGTAACGAGGGTCGCGACTACGTCAACGAAGGCCCGCAGATCCTCGAGGAACAGGCGAAGAGCTGTAAGCCTCTCGCTCGCGCGCTCAATATCTGGAAAGACATCTCGTTCAATTACGAATCGACCGATACGCCCGACGTCGTCGCGACGCCGAGCTACTAAGAGGGGGACGCGACATCATGAGACTCACGCAAGGCGCGTTCTCGTTCTTACCGGATTTCACGGACGAACAGATCGCTAAACAAGTTCAGTATTGTCTCGATCACGATTGGCCGATCTCGATCGAATACACGGACGATCCGCATCCCCGTAATTCGTATTGGGAGATGCACGGGCTTCCGAAATTCGACGTCAAAGATGCGGCCGGCATCATGGACGACATCCGCGAGGCGGTAAAGTTGTATCCGGATTGCTACGTGAAGGTCAACGCGTATGACGCGCGCCTCGGCCGTCAGACGACCGCACTCTCGTTCATCGTTGGCCGTCCCGCCGTCGAGCCGGGTTTCCGTCTCGATCGCATCGCCGGCACCGATCGCGTGCAGCACTACTCCATCCACTCGTATGCGACGGAAAAGCCCGTCGGCGAGCGGTATGCCAAACCGTCGAAGAACGGCAACGGCAGCCACTAGCAGAAACCTGCGCGGAACCCGATCGAGACCGGCGAGGTATCCTCGTCGGTCTCCTCGCGTTTCGTTCCCTACCGTAATCGGAGGCCCCGATGCCGCATAGTCGCACCACGTTCTCGAAATTTATTATCGAAGATCAACGGCGCCGCGGCGGCACCGACCCCGAACTCACCGCCCTCCTCAACGACGTGCAAACCGCGTGTAAGTACATCGCATCTGCCGTCTCGCGCGGCAACCTCAACGACCCTTCGGGTGCGGTCGTGACGACCGTCAACGTTCAGGGCGAAGAACAGAAAAAGCTCGACGTGATTTCAAATGAGATCATGCTGCGTGAGATCGAATTTGGCGGCACGACGTGCGGCATGGTCTCGGAAGAAAACGACGAGATCGTTTCGATTCCCGACGGCCATCCCAAAGGTAAATATCTCATTGCCTTCGATCCGCTCGACGGCTCGTCGAACCTCGACGTGAACCTCACCGTCGGTACGATCTTCTCGATCTTGCGCGCGCCCGACGATTGCGAGCATCCGACCGCCGAAGATTTCCTTAAACCCGGCACGGGACAACTCGCGGCGGGCTTCGCACTTTACGGCTCGGCCTCGATGATCATCATTACCGTCGGCGACGGCGTGCACGGATTCACGCTCGATCGCGAGATCGGCGCGTTCATCCTCACGCATCCGCGCATGCAGATTCCGCCGGAGACGCGCGAGTTTGCGATCAACACGTCGAACCAACGCCATTGGGAACAGCCCGTCAAACATTACGTCGAAGAATGCATCGCCGGAAAATCCGGCGTGCGCGGCGTCGATTTCAATATGCGCTGGGTCGCATCGCTCGTGGCGGAAGTCTTCCGTATCCTCACGCGCGGCGGGCTCTTCATGTACCCGCGCGATACCAAGGACGCCTCGCGCGAGGGCCGTCTGCGGCTCCTCTATGAAGCGAATCCGATGGCGATGATCGTGGAACAAGCCGGTGGCGCGGCGACGACGGGTCGCGAGCGCATCCTCGATCTCAAACCCAAAGGTATCCATCAGCGCGTGCCGCTGATCTTGGGCTCGGTACGAGAAGTCGAACGGCTCACGCGCTATCACGAAGCGCACGATCGCGGCGAAGAACTCGTCTTCGCGACGCCGCTCTTCAAAGAACGCTCGCTCTTTCGCGCCACGGCACCGTAAGGAAATCCATGTCGGCTAAATTCCCGATCATTTCGATCACAGGCTCCTCGGGTGCGGGGACGACGACGGTCAAAACGACGTTCCAACAGATCTTTCGGCGCGAAGGCATCGATCCGGCGATCATCGAGGGCGATGCATTCCATCGGTACGATCGCACGGAGATGCGCGAGAAACTCGCGGAATCGCAAAAGAGCGGCAACACCGCTTTCAGCCACTTCGGGCCGCAGGGCAATCTCTTCGAAGAACTCGAGGACGTATTTCGCACGTACGGTGAAACCGGCACGGCGAAAAATCGCAAATATCTTCACGACGAAGAAGAAGCGCGGCCGTACAAACAAGAGCCTGGGACATTCACACCGTGGGAGAATTTCGCGCCGAGCGACCTGCTCTTTTACGAAGGCTTACACGGTGCGGTGGTCACGGAAACGGCCGACGTCGCGCAGTATGCCGATCTGCTCGTGGGCGTCGTGCCGACGATCAATCTCGAATGGATTCAAAAACTCCAGCGCGATAAACGCAGTCGCGGTCATAGCCAAGAAGCGATCGTCGATACGATCTTGCGACGCATGCCCGATTACGTGAACTACATCGTGCCACAATTCTCGCGCACGAACATCAATTTTCAACGCGTCCCGATCGTCGATACGTCGAATCCGTTTATCGCGCGCGAAATTCCGACGCTCGATGAATCGATGCTCGTGATCCGTTTCGCAGATGCCAAGGGGATCGACTTTTCGTATCTGCTCGCGATGCTTCACGACTCGTTCATGTCGCGCCCGAACACGATCGTGTGTCCCGGCGGGAAGATGGGCCTCGCGATGCAGCTCATCTTCACGCCGATGATCTGGCAACTCATGGACCGCAAGAAGAAGGCGTTTTAGCGTCAGGCTCACACCGCGAACGCGCCAACCTCCGACACGAAAGCGAGAAACCGCGCTGCCGAATCCGGCATGTCGCGATCGGTCGACGTTACCAAATGCCATGCACGCGCGAGCGGCGTGAGGGCGGTTGGAATCGTTTGCAACGTCCCGGCGGAAAGTTCGCCGTCGACGGCATCGCGCGACGCGAGCGAGATGCCGAGCCCGGCGCGCACGCACGCTTGAATCGCGCCGTTGGAATTGATCGTGAGTTTGGGCGGATCGAGGCCGAGTTGTGCGAGCATTTCATCCGTGGCCGTGCGCGTACCGGAACCCGCTTCGCGTACGAGCCACGTCGTTTGCGCGAGTGAGTGCGTGTCGTTGCGCGCGCGCGTCGACGACGCGATGACGACGAGTTCGTGCTTGCGCGTCGCGACGCTACGAAAGGGTCGACCCACGGGAGGTCGACCAGCGAGCACGAGATCGACTTCCCAGTGCGCGAGCCGATCCCACACGCGCTGATGATTGCCGACTTCGAGCTCGACGTCGAGTGCGGGTTCGCGCTCGCGGAACCGGCGTAAAAGTTCGGGCGCTAAGTATTCCGCCGCGGTCGTCACCGCCGCGATGCGCAACCGACGCGATACCGTCTTCGAAGCTTGGCGCGCGCTCTGCGTGCCTTCCTCGATGAGTGCGAAGATTCGCCGGCCGTAGATCGCGAGCTCGGCGCCGCCCTGCGTGAGGACGAGACCACGACCGGAGCGCGCGACCAGTGGCGCGCCGATTTCGCGCTGAAGGCTCGCGAGTGCGGCGGAGACCGCGGGTTGCGAAACGACGAGCATCTCGGCCGCTTCGCGCACGGAACCAGTCCGCGCGATCTCGAGAAACATCCGCAACTGGTTCAACGATATCATAAGCTAAGGGTTATGCATCGTTCCCGCATTGCTTGCTGGCATGGAGGGTCCGTCCGATGGGCTGCCGTCAGCGCGAGGGGACCGTCTTCGGCTTCGTGAGGTCGATCGCGTCGTTGAGGACGGCTTGGCTTCCGAGCATGCACTTGCAGTGAAGCACCCGACACCGACCGTTCTCGTGCGCCATGATGCTGTGCTCGCACGTACAGATAACGAGAGTATCCATGCGGACGATATGCCCGCAAGGGTCGTCGTCAAAACCGAACGTGCGAGCGAGTGCACGCGTGCTAACGAACGGCGCTGAGCACGCCGAGTCGGCGTCACACCGCCCATCTTTGGCTGGCGAAGTCTCGAATGTGGTCTTCGGCTGGCCGATACGGTAAGCAACCACGTTCGGAGACCACTATGACCGTCGCAGATGGCTCGGTAACGCAATCCGCCACCGCGCGCATCGAACTCGCGTATCGCTTCGCGCCCGGCATCGGGGTGGGCCTCATCGCGATCGGGCTCGTCCTTGCGATGTATCGTGGCTGGCCCGGGATCGTCGTCGGCGCGTGCGGAGCCGCACTCGGCGGATACGCCCTCTACCGCGCGGGTGCGATGGCTCGTCGGCTTCATGAAGATGCCGCAGCCGAACTCGAGCGCCAAAATCGCGATCTCTGGCAGCACGCCCGGTCGCTCGAAGCTGCCAAACGCGAGAGCGAAGCGGTCCTTTCCGCCGTGCGCGCGCACCTGATGCTCATCGACGGCACGTTTCGTATCCAGAGCCGATACTCGAGCGAACTCGAAAGCGTCTTTCGTCAGCGCGATCTCGGCAACGAAAACTTCGTCAACGTGCTGCAGCGCATTCTCTCCGAGCGCATGTTCAAAACGGCGCGCGACTATCTCGCGTTACTTTTCGATACCACGCGTAAAGAACGCGTCGTGCTCAAGGTCAATCCGCTCGACGAAGTCGAGGTCACTTCGAGCGAAGCCGACGGCGGCGTCGGCGTCCGCTATCTCAATTTCGATTTCCGCCGCATCCTCGAAGATGGTGCGGTCTCGCGCGTGCTCGTCGCCGTGGAAGATATTACCGATCGTGTGGTCCGCGAACGTCAACTCCGCGAATCCGAACAGCAGAAGGTCAAGCAGTTCGAGTTGCTGATCGGCATTCTTCACGTCGATCCGCCGTCGCTCGATAATTTCGTCGAGATGGCAAACGAACAACTCGCCACCATCGATCAGGCCTTGCGTGCGGGCGATTTCGCGGCGGCAACGATCGGGCAAACGGCGCTCCTACGCCAGCGGCTCGACGTCGTGATGGCACGCATTCACAACATCAAAGGCAACGCCGCGTTGCTTCGCCTCGATCATTTCGAAAAGATGGCGAACGACTTCGAGCAGAAGATCATCGACCTGCGGCATCGCGCGGCGCTCGGCGGCGACGATTTCCTCATGGTCGTCATCGGCCTCGCGGCCTTCCGCTCCGATCTCGACGCTCTGCAATCGCTACGCGTCAAACTCGCGGGTATCCAACGTGGCGCCGAAATCCACCGCGAAGTCGGCGATGAATTGCTCGAAAACGTGCGTAAGCTCGCGTCCGATCTCGCGACGAAACTCGGCAAATCGGTGAAGATCGACGCGGATGGTTTCGATTCGCGCGTGCTCCCGCCCGCACAACGACTCGTCGTGAAAGACGTGCTCATCCAACTCACGCGGAACAGCCTCGCCCACGGCATCGAAACGCCGAGCGAGCGCGAGGCGGCGCGCAAGCCGCGCGTCGCGACGATCGACATTCATCCGATGGCGACGCAAGAAGCGGGTTCGTTTTCATTCTCGTTTCGCGACGATGGTCGCGGGCTCGACGCCGAAAAAATTCGCGTCCATGCGGTATCGGCGGGATTGCTCGATGCGGATCGAGCCGAATTCGCCGACGACTCGGAGATCGCGAGCTTCATTTTCGCACCGGGTTTTTCGACCGCGGATGAATCGACGTCGATTGCGGGTCGCGGCGTCGGCATGAACGTCGTGAAGGAACGCGTGGTCGACGATTGCGGCGGTGAGATCGGCGTCGATTCGCAAGCCGGTCAATTTTGTGAATTTACCTTCGTCGTTCCGACGGCAACGACGGCGCTCGCGAGCGCCGGGAGCTCGAATTGAAACTGCTCGTCGTCGACGATTCCGATCTCATCCGTCGCGCGATCAAACGCACGATCGAAAAGCCGCATGATGAAATCGAGACCGCGAGTAACGGCGTGGAAGCGCTGCGGATCGTGGAACGCTTCGCACCCGACGTGGTGACCATGGATATTTCGATGCCGGAGATGGATGGTCTCACGTGCATCACGGGGATCTTACGCAAACGTCCGGGCACGAAGATCATCGTGATTTCGGCGCTGAGCGATAAGCCGACCGCTGTCGAAGCCGTGCGCTGCGGTGCTCAGGGGTTTCTGCTCAAACCGTTTACTGCTGAAGCGTTGAGTTTCGAGATCAACGACCTCTTCGTCTAATCATCGCGGCGCACGCGCCGCGATGCGACCTACGGTTGCGGTCGGTCGCCGCCGAGTAGGCCGAAGTCACGAGCGATGCGATCGGCAATCGACGAACTCTCCGGCGGTTCGATAACCTCAACGATCGGCTCGGGCTTTTTCGCGCGCGTGAAGATGTTGCCGACGAGTGATTTGAGGCCGGGGATGAGTTCTTCATCGGCCCCACTCTTGGCGACGGGTGCGGGCGCGCGACCCGGCCGTATGAACGACTCGGTCTTCACTTTTGCGGCGGGCTTCGCCGTCGTCGGGCGCGCGACGTAGAGCGGTGCCTTCGGCTTTTCGGGCTCGGGACTCGGCGCAGTCGCAACCGCAGGCGCGGCGGGCTCCGCGAGGGCTTCGACCGCCGCGTCGGGTCGTGCGATCGTGGCGGTTTCGAGTGCGAGCCGTGACTCGCGTTCGGCCTCTTCGCTCGCGATGAGCTCGGCGATCATCGCTTCGAGTTGTCCGCGTTCGGTTTGGGCCGCCGCTTCGATGCCGCGCAATTCGAGAATGCGCGCTTCCATCATCTCGCGCGACGCGCGGCGATCGTCGTCGACGGCTTCGCTGATCGCGGCGCGTTGTTCGGCGACGTGTGCCGCTTCGTCGACGAGCCGTTCGAGGGCGAGTTCCCATTCACCGATCTCGATCGTCGTGCGATCGATGATCCCACGTAGTTCGATATTGCGCTGTTCGGCTTCATCGCGTTCGGTTGCGAAGCCGAGTTCGACTTCGCGTTCGGCGGCGACGTGCATTTCGAGCTCGGCGCGAAGTTTGCCGATCTTCTGTTCTTCGGCGCGCTCTTCGGCGGCGCGCGCTTCGGCGGCGCTGGCTTCGCGAATCGCGCGCGCTTCGACGAGCCGTTCGCGTTCGTTGCGTTCGGGATCGACCGCCGCACTGGTGCCGTCGGATTCGGCGCGACCCGACGCGGCAAACGTTGCGGCCGCACGGAATCCTTGCGCGCGCTGTTCGGCTTGTTGGCGACGCGTGCGCGCGAGGGCTTCGCTCTCCAGAAGCGTCTGCAAACGTCGTTCGAGATCGGCGCGACCGCGCACGGCATCGAGCTGCGATTGGCGACGCATCTTCGCCGTGCGTTCGGCGACGGGAAGTTCCGCGCGTGCTTCATCGAGGCGAAGGCGCGCCGTCGAAAGCGTGCGTTCGAGTTCGGCGCGCTCGCGTGCGATATCGATCGCGGCGCGCGTGAGCTCGCGAATGTGTTGCTCGGGATCGACGTGGTCCATCGATTCAGCCGTCGACACGTTGGGCTCCGATCGCGGCTTGAACTTCGCCCGTGCGTGGCGCGCCGAGCCGCATTTTAATCGGCGTGCGCTCGGGCGGTACGGGTGGCAACGTATCGATCATCGGCATCGCGGTTTTCGCGGGCGTCGTATGCGGGATTTCTTGGGCTGCGCTTGCCAGCACCGAATCTTGCTTGGCGGCGCTTTCGGGTTCGGTCGTCGTCGTGCCGACCGCTTTATTCGGTTTGCGGTAGACGCCGGGCTTCTTGTAGGCGACCTGCGGTTCGACGGGTTTTGGCTCGGCGAAAAAGCCCGCCGAGCGATCCTGGAGCCGTTTTTTCGTTGCGAGAATTTCTTCTGCGAGCTCTTCGGGCGAGCCCGTGCGTTGCGAGACGACGGCGAGGTTGCTCGCATCGGGGCGCGGCGCAGGTGCGTAAAATGCCGACTCGATCGGCGTCGGCGCCGGTTCCAATTCGGGCAAGACGGCAGCGGGCGCTTCGCCCAGAACGACGCGGTCGGCATGGACGCGCACGAGCACGCGCGCGAAGACGGGCCCCGAAGCATCGGCGGCATGACGGCGGAGCTCGTCATTGGCAAAACTCCGGTCGACGAGTTTCCACAGCACGAAGCCGATGAGAATCGACGCGACGATCGCGTTTCCCGCCGCAACGTACGGCCCGAAACTTGGCACTAGTTGGCGAGCGGCAAACGCGGTGACGGGCACGACGGCGAGCGAAATCGCGTACGACGTCGAGCCTAAGAGGCGCAGCGGTGCGAACGCACAGAGGCGCTCGATCGGTTCGCTCGCATTGATCGCGACGACCACGCCAAAGAGTGCGAGCGACCACAGTGGATCGATGTGCAGCGTCCCTGTCGGTGCGTGCATGTCGGCAGCGTGTGCGATGCTCGGACCCCATGCGATCGCGGCGATTCCCGCGATGAGCGCGAGCGGAATGCCGAATCGATACGCGGGTAAATGCTCGGTGCGAACGCGTGCCGCGACCATGCCGAGCATGAACGGCACGAACGCGCCGATACCGATTGCGTGCAGACCCGTCGTCGCATCGAGGATGGCGAACGCGACGCCGAGGCCGGCAAAGATCTTCCACGACCGCGACCACAGCAACAGGAGCAACGGAAAGCACAGATAGAGTCGCGCGACGATCGCGACGGCGCGGAAGCCGTCGTTGCCGAGACCGTCGCCGAGGAAAAAGATATTGCGCACGACGGCGTCGAGGCCGATCGGCTTCGCGCCGATGCCGAGCGCGGGAAGGCCGTACCGCTGCGCGAGCGGCGGGATCGCGATCGCGAGGAGCAACGCGAGAAGGTAGGCGGGGTAGATCCGAAGCGCGCGCTTGACGACGTATCGCGCGACGTCGAGGTAGGCCCGGCCGCTCTCGGTAAACGCGACGACCGCGGGGTAGGCGAGAGCGAAGCCCGAGAGGATAAAAAAGAGCGTGATGCCTTGGCCCAGCTCGCCGAGCGCGCGCGCCAGGGGCGGGCGGCCACCCGCGAGGCCCGGGATGTGCGCGAAAGCTTCGTAGACGACGACGGCGAGGATCGCGAGCGCGCGCAATGCGTCGACCGTGGCGAATCGCTCGCGCACGGTGTCGCTCGAGGGAACGGCTTCGCGGACGAGGATTTCGCGAACGTCGTACAGCTGCGTCAACATCAGTACTTTTGTTATCGGCGGTTTTGGCGCAGAAGCGAATCGCGCGGGCCGATTTTCGCCCGGCCGGTCCGAGGGGCGCCGAAACGCGTTCTCGAACTCGTGTGGCGCGGGCGATTAGCTCAGTTGGTAGAGCGGCACCTTTACACGGTGATGGTCGGCGGTTCGAGCCCGTCATCGCCCACGACCCCTTACCGCATCCCGTCGTAGACGCGCCGTTCGAGCCACGTAGTGATGAGCTTGCGACGCGCATCGAGGCCCGCGAGCGTGGCGGTCGCCACGGGGCCGCCGAAGCGCTGATTGAGCGTCGCGTGGATGAGCTTGTGGTCGACGGCGAATTGCGTGCTCGCGCGCGTCACGAGCGCCCGCAAATCGCGGCGTAGCGATTCGCGGCGCTCCGCGTGCGTGAGTTCGGGTGCCTCCGCCTTGGCCGGCGTCTCACGCTCGCGCGCGACGTCGCGGGCGGCGGCAGCCGCGGCGCGAATCTCGCTTTGCGACGGTGCGGCCAGAAATTTTGCGGGGTTGAAGAGCGGCCCGAAATCGAGCGTGTGACTCTCGCGCGCGGTCGCCGCGATCGATGCGTAGAGACCCTCATCGGGCGCGGTCGCTTCGCGATTGGCGGCGGCGAGGGCGGCGGCAATCTCGTCGTACTCGCTCGGCGCACGCAGCGCTTTGCGAACGTCGTCGGCGATCCGACTCGCGATCGCGCGCAGACGGCCGTCGTCGGGAAGATAGACGAACGCTTCGCGCTCGCGTTCGGGGTCCGCACCCGTGCGCACGAAGCGGCCGCAAAATTGCCGGAAGTAGAGCTCGCTCACGACGTTGCTCGCGAAAACGCCGACGCGCAAACGTGGGATATCGACGCCTTCGGAAATCATATGCACCGCGACGATCCACGGTTCGCGCGAATTCGCAAACGATGTGATGCGACCCGACGCATCGTCGAGATCGGAGACGACGAGTGCGGGTTTGGTGCCCGTGCGCGCTTCGACGAGCTCGGCGACGAAACGCGCGTGATCCTGATTCATCGCGGCGATGAGTCCGCCCGCATCGCGATGCCCGGCTTCGCGTACTTCGAGCAACTTGAGGTTGGCTTTATCGATCACGTCGCCCAGCCACGATGCTTGCGTGAGTGCCGTGCGCAAACGTTCGCTCTGATATTTCTTGTCGATCTTTTCATCGAAGGTCGCGCGCATGATCTCACCGTCACGACTGACCCACTCGGCTTCGCCGCCGTGCAACGGAAAGACGAGCGCGCGACAGACGCCGTCGCCGAGCGCGCGGGCGTAATCGTACGACGTCGATGCGACGCATTCGCCCGCCGCATACTCGATGAAGGGAATCGCGGCGCCGTCGGACCGAAACGGCGTGCCCGAGAGCGCGACGCGATGGCGCGCGTTGCCGAACGCGTCGCGTAAGGCCTGACCCCACGTGGCTTGATCGCCCGCATGATGGATCTCATCGAGAATGACGAGTGTCGGCGTGCGCGTGAGCGCGGCGAAAATCTGCGGTGACGCTGCAACTTGCTGATAGGTGACGACGGCGCCGTCGAGATCGCTTGCGAGACTGCGATCGAGGTTGCGGAAGCGATGATCGAGCTGCACGAGCGCGCCCGCCATCGCGCGCGCGACCTGGGCTTTGAGGTGTTCGCGCGGCACGACGACGACGATGCGCGAGACGGAGCGATCGGCGAGGACCGCGTGTGCGATCCGCGTCGCAAAGCGCGTCTTGCCCGCGCCCGGCGTCGCGACGACGAGTGCGTCGAGGGGACGCGTCGCATTCCACGCATCGAACGCTTCGTGTTGCCAAGCGCGCAGCGGCAAGCGCCACTCGGGAAGTGCGGTACGATACACGGGTCGGTCCTTTTCGCGCGGCCGACGCTCGTTTCATCGAAGGAATGTCGACGACGAGGAACGCGCGCATGCGAAGCCGAGGAAAGCCGAGTGTCCGACTTCGCACCGCTCCTCGATTTTCAGCACGTCACCGTGCGTCGCGACGGACGACCCGTGCTCGACGATCTCTCGCTTCGCATCGAAGCGGGTGAGTGCGTCGCGATTCTCGGCCGCAACGGAGCCGGAAAATCGACGTTGCTCAAGTTGCTCACGCGCGAATGCTATCCCGTGCCGAGCGATGCGACGGTCTGCCGCATCATGGGCCAAGAGCGATGGAACGTCTTCGCGCTGCGCGCGTACCTCGGCATCGTCTCGAACGATCTCGCCGCGTCGTTCGAAGCCGGCACTCCCGCGCTAGACGTCGTACTCGGTGGATTTTTCGGAAGTCTGACGATCGAGCCGTCGATTCACGACGTGACCGCCGAGATGCGTCGCACGGCGGCGGACGCACTCGCGCAACTCGGTGCGAGCGACCTCGCCTCGCGCGATGTGCGAACGCTTTCATCGGGTGAAGCGCGCCGCGTGACGATCGCCCGCGCGCTCGTCCATCGGCCGCGCGCGCTCGTGTTCGACGAGCCCTGTACGTCGCTCGATCTCGTCGCGCAACGCGACGTACGTGCCGCGATGCGCGCCCTCGCGCAAGCGGGCGTCGGCGTCGTGCTCGTAACGCACGACCTTGCGGAAATCGTGCCGGAGATCGACCGCGTGGTCTTGCTCGATCGCGGTCGAATCCTCGCCGACGGATCCAAAGCGACCGTGCTCGCGCGCGACGGGCTCTCGAAGTTTTTCGGGGTCGCGGTGGATCTCTGGGAGAGCGACGGCATCTACCACGCACGGTAAGATCCCGCTCGAAAACGAGGACGTCTCACTCTGAGTCACGGAGTCAACGGCCCGCCCGAATTCGGAGTGCACGTCATGATCGAGTCCCACGCGTATACGTTCGTCACCGTCGGCACGGCCGATGGCATCACGACGATCGAACTCGCGAACCCCGATCGTCGAAACGCACTTTCGCTCGCAACGATGCACGAATTGCTCGCGATCTTCGAAGACCTCCGCGACGACCGCGAAACGAAAGTCGTCGTGCTGCGCGCGCTGGGTTCCGTCTTCAGCGCCGGTCACGATCTGCGCGAGATGCGCTGCGCGGGCGACGAGGCCGACGTCGCCAAATTCCGCGAGATCTTCGACGTGTGCGTGCGCGTGATGTCGACGATGCAGGCGATCGCGCAGCCGATCATCGCGGAAGTTGCGGGCATCGCGACGGCCGCGGGTTGTCAACTCGTCGCGACCTGCGATCTCGCGGTCGCATCGACGCAAGCGCGTTTCGCAACGCCGGGTGTGAAGATCGGCCTGTTTTGCACGACACCGATGGTCGCGCTCACCCGCAGCATCGGCCGCAAGCGCGCGATGGAGATGTTGCTCACGGGCGACTTCATCGATGCGGAGACGGCCGAACGCTGGGGACTCGTCAATCGCGTCGTCGCGCCGGACGCGCTCGCGAACGAAACGCTCGCGCTCGCACGGAAGATCGCCGCATCGAGTGCGTTTACGATCGGTCTCGGGAAAGCGGCATTCTACGCGCAAATCGATCTCGATCAACCCAAGGCCTACGCGTATGCGAAAGAAGTCATGACGCTCAACGCGATGGAGGCCGATTCACGCGAGGGCATCGCGGCGTTTCTCGAGCGCCGCGCGCCTGAGTGGAAATCATGAGTGCGATCATCGGTGGGCCGAACGTCACGATCTCCGATGACGATCTCGTCGAACTATCGCGCGTCAATCCGGGCTGGAAATTCGAACGAACGAACGTGGGAGAACTCATCGTAAGCCCGACCTCGACTCCCGGCGGCGCGAAAAGCGGCGAAGCTTTCGCTCAACTCTATCTCTACGCAAAGGGCGCCGGTGGTAAGGCCTATGATGCGGCGACCGGGTTTAAGATGTCGGGCGGTGGCGTGTTGAGCCCCGACGCATCATGGATTCGAGCCGACCGCATCGCACAATTTCGTGACGATACCGGTTACTGGCAGATGATGCCCGATGTCGTCATCGAGGTCGCGACTAAGAGCGATGCGTGGCCCGCGCTGTGTGCGAAGATCGATGCGTATTGCGTGGATGGTGCCGTCTACGCAATCGCGATCGATCCCACGACACGTACGGTCTACGAGCTGGGATCTCGGCCGAATGGTCTCGTGCTCGATATCGACGCCATCAACGACGCGTAGCTGCGCGTTCGAGCGCCGTTTCGTAAAGCGGTGCGAGCCGAGCGGCGAGTAATGCTTCGAGCCGTTCGGGCTCGGCGAGAAATGCGTCGTGGCCGTGATCGGAGACCAGTTCGTCGTACGTGCTCGTGATGCCGAGCGCGGCGATGCGATTCGCCGTGTCGTGCACGTACTGCGGCAAGAAGAGCCAGTCGCTCGAAATGCCGACAAAGTGGAAGATCGGTGACTGCCGCGTCGCGATCTCACGATCGCGTACGTCGAAGAGATCCATCGCGCGCGTGAGCGCGAGATACGCACCGGTTTCCATCCGCTCGGCGAAGATCGCGCCCTGGTAATCGAGATAGCCTTCGACATCGTAGCGGTCGGTCGCAACGCGCGTCGGATCGCCGCCCGCGCGATCGAGGTTGCGCGCGAATCGTCGCGCGAGGAGCGCTTCGGATTTGTACGTGAGCATCGCAATCTTGCGTGCGAGCGCGATGCCTTCTGCGGGCGTGCGCGCGATGCGAATCGCTTCGCGCGCGATCGCGTTGAGTGCGATGCCCATCGCCGCAAAATGATCGTACGCGCCGATGGCGACGATGCGACCGACGGCCTGCGGCGCCTCGATGCCCCACGCGATCGCCTGCATCCCGCCCAGCGATCCACCGATCACCGCCGCGAAGCGCGCATAGCCGAGCGTTGCGAGCGCGCGACGTTGCGCGCGCACCATATCGGTCACGGTCACGAGTGGAAAGCGCTCGCCATACGGCGCGCCGTCGGGTGCGAGCGAACCCGGGCCGGTCGACCCGTAGCAACTTCCGAGTGCATTCACGCAGACGACCGCGACGGCGTTCGTATCGATGAGTTTACCCGGGCCCGCGAGCCCACCCCACCATTCGAGGACGCGCGACGTCCCGGTGAGGGCGTGTGCGACGAGCACGAGATTGCTGCCGTCGGCGTGCGGCGTGCCGTACACGCTCACGCGTTGCACGGCGCCCGCGAGCACCGCGCCGCATTCGAGTTCCACGTCACCGATCGCGACGTCGAATTCCTGTGTCGGCGCTGCTGCGGGCGCACTCTTGCGTGCCGTGCTTAAACGCTCGCGGGGTGTGCGATCGGGTCGCTCGGGTAGACGGTATCGCGCGCGCCCGCGAGCGCTTGCGCGAGATCGGCGATGATATCGCGCACGTCTTCGATGCCGATCGAGAGCCGCACCATGTCTTCCGTCACGCCGGCTTCGATCTGTTGCACCACGTTGAGTTGCGAGTGCGTCGTCGTCGACGGATGGATTACGAGCGATTTCGAATCGCCGACGTTCGCTAGCAGCGAGAAAAGCTTGAGGCGATCGATGAGCGCTTTCGCCGCTGCGGCCCCGCCGCGAACACCGAACGTGAGTACCGCACCCGCGCCGCGTGGCAAGTATTTTTTCGCGCGTGCGTGCGAGTGGTGATCCGTCACGCTCGGATACGACACCCACGGCACGTCGGGATGTGTGCTCAAAAACTCCGCAACGGCGAGCGCATTTTGCGAATGTCGTTCCATGCGCAAGCCGAGCGTTTCGAGACCCTGCATGAGAAGCCACGAATTAAACGGCGAGATCGCGGCACCGAGATCGCGCAACAGTTGCACACGCGCCTTCATGATGTAGGCGAGATTGCCGAACGATGCGACGTAACGCACGCCGTGATAGGACGGATCGGGCTCGGTGAGATCGGGAAATTTGCCCGACCCCGCCCAATCGAAATTTCCGCCGTCGACGAGCAGGCCGCCGATCGAAGTGCCGTGGCCGCCGATGAATTTGGTCGCACTGTGCACGACGACGTTCGCGCCCCACTCGAAGGGGCGAATGAGATACGGCGTCGCGAGCGTGCTATCGACGATGAGCGGTATCTTCGCTTCGCGTGCGACGTTCGCGACGACTTCGAAATCGAGCACGTCGACGCGCGGGTTGCCGATCGTCTCGGCAAAGATCGCTTTCGTATTTTCTTTAATCGCGCGCTTAAAATTCTCGGGTTTGTTTGGATCGACGAGCGTCACTTCGATGCCGAATTTCGGAATCGTGTGGACGAACGCGCTATGCGTACCGCCGTACAGCGAGGCGCTCGAAACGATATGATCGCCCGCACGCGCGATGTTGAGAATCGAAAACATGTTCGCGGCCTGGCCGCTCGCGAGCGCGAGTGCGCCGACGCCGCCTTCGAGCGCGGTGATCCGCTGCTCGAGCACGTCGCTCGTCGGATTCATGATCCGCGTGTAGATGTTGCCCATCTCTTGCAAAGCGAAGAGACGCGCGGCGTGTTCGGCATCGTCGAACGTATACGACGTCGTTTGATAGATCGGCACCGCGCGCGATTTGGTGTGCGGATCGCCCGCATGACCGCCGTGAATGGCGGTCGTGTCGAAATGGTACTCGGATGGATCCATGATACTCCTAGGCCGGCGTTGAGATAGCCGAGCCGGATTCGCCCGTGATCTCGGACGGTGCGATATCGTGCGGGGTGGCGGGCGTGACGGCGATATCTTCCCACATCGGGATGACGTTGCCGACTTTGACGTGATGCGAGGCGAGCAGTTCGTCGACGAGTGCCGCACCCGCCTTATCGATGCGCGTGGTGATGACCGCGGGCATGCCGTCGATCGGTTCGGCTGCGATGCCGCCGTCGAGAAGCGCTTCGCGCGCGGGGCGCACGTCGCCGAGCGATGCGAGTCGCAGCACGCGTCGCAACATGATCGCGGGCTCGATGATACCGGAGCGCGCGTGTGGTGCGAGTTGCGCGTCGGCGGTCGTGACGCCGGCGTTGCGTCCTGCAGCGATGCGCCGCAAGACGGCGACGACATCGCCGACGACGGACGAAGCCGTGGGATCGCTGCCGGCGCCCGTGCCCGCAAACGTGAGCGAGCCCGAGCTCCGCCCGGTCACGCGGATGCAATTCTGCGGTCCGACGGGCTGCGCGAAGGCGTGTTCCGCGGGCACGTATGCGGGCGTGACGATCGACGATGCCGCGCGCGCGACCGCGATCAATTTCAAGCGCCAACCGGCGCGCTTGGCGAGCGAATGATCCTCGCGCACGAGCGTCGTGATGCCGTGGCGCGGAATCTCGGAGGTGACGAGTCCGCGGCGAAACGCGAGTTGTGCGAGGATCGCGAGCTTGTGCGCGGCGTCGATGCCTTCGACGTCGTTCGTCGGATCGGTTTCGGCGAAGCCGAGACGTTGCGCGGCCGCGAGGGCGCTCTTGTACGTCGCGCCCTCGAACATTTCGGAGAGGATGAAGTTCGTCGTGCCGTTGAGCACGCCGCCGACTTCGAGAATATCTTCACCAGCTAAGGATTCGGCGATCGTCCGCACGATCGGAATCGCGCCACCGACGGCGGCTTCGTAGGCGATCGTGACACCGCGCGAGGCGGCGAGTGCGCGGAGTTCGGGCCCGCGCGTCGCGAGAAGATCTTTATTCGCGGTGACGACGTGCTTGCCGGCACTCAGCGCGCCGACGACGAGGTCGGCGGCGATGCCGGTGCCACCGATGCACTCGATCACGACGTCGATCGAGGGATCTTCGGCGAGCGCGCGCGCGTCTTCGGTAAAGAGGCCCGCGGGAATTTCGCTCGGCCGCGGCTTCGAAAGTGAGCGCACGGCGATCCCGGCAAGCCAGTAGTCCACACCGCTTCGTGCGGGTACGGAAGACGTCGAGTTGACGAGGAGTCGCGCGACGCCGCTACCGACGGTGCCGCACCCGAGAAGGGCGATGCGAACGTCGGAGCCGGAGCCGGTACGATCCGCGTGCGCTGGTTGAGTGAGCGACAAGCGATTCCACCTGGTTCGGGCAGTGAATGGACCCCAGTGTACCGAACCCGCCGCTCGTGCGTCAAGGACGGATTCTGCGTCTCCCTTCGGGAGGCGCTTTGCACGTCATGGGGCGCCGCGGCGCGGCACCGCTGCTCTTTCTCCACGGGGTCGGTGGCGGCGCGTGGTCGTTCGCGCCGCAGGCTGCGGCTTTGTGCGACGAGCGGCGCGTCTATGTCTGGGAAGCCCGCGGTCACGGCATCGCGCGCGCGATTCCCGATGCCGGGCTCGGCGATTATTTTATCGACGCGTGCGAAGCGCTCGACGCCATCCGTGCGGAAGGCGCGCCGCCGTGGGTCGTCGGTCATTCGATGGGCGGACTCCTCGCGATGGCGCTCGCAGCGGAACGATCGCCCGACGTGCGCGGGCTCGTGCTCGTGGATCCCGTCTACGCACCCGACGGCGCGACGCATCTCGAAGGGCGTACCGCGCGAATCGCGCGACGGGTATTCGAGCCGCTCGTTGCATCGATGATGCGCGATGGTTTCGTCGCGCGTAGCCTCGCGCGCGCCGTCTTTGCGGCATCGTTCGTCGATGCGAGTTGTCGCGACCGCGCGTGGCAACGGCAACGGACGCAGGTCCCCATCGAATATCCGAAGATGATGTACGAGGCTTTTGACGGGCCGACGCATTTTCCCAATCGTGCCTTCGCGCGCGAGATCGCCGTTCCGACGTTGCTCTTCGAACCCGACGCCGCCGTGCGGCCGCGGTTCCCGCAACTCGTCGCCGATCTCGAACGCCTTGGCGAACGCTTCACGTATCTCGTTCTCGATGGAGGCCATTATCTGCAGTTGGACCGGTCGGCGGCGCGCCTTACCGCAAGCGTTCGCGCGTTCGTGAACCAGTGGTAAATATGAGCGCGCCACGGCGCTATCGGTTGGTCCTCACGGCGGTGCTCGTCGTCGCGCTCGTAGCGGCGTTTTACGTCGCGACCGTGCGCGAACGACGCGAACTGAGCTCGCGTCACGTCGAGATAGCGATGGATTACGGCGATTTCGCCGCGCTCGCGCAATCGTACGGCTACGATAAGGGAAATTTTCTCATCGAGTTGCGGCGTGCGGGCCTCACGTCGCTCGCCATTGGCGAAGAACTCGGCGGCAATATCAATGGCGGTTCGTCGGCGACGGTGTACGGCGGCCAGCAACTGATCTCGCAATCGCGACTCGCCCCGGTGCGCGAACCCACACTCGCGGCGCTGCTTGCGAAAAATGCGATCTCGCCCGACGAACTCTACCTTACGATTTACGATCCGGCCGCGGTCGCGCGCTATCGCACGTCGCTCGCCCAGCATCTGGGGCCGCATGCCGTGCGCGTACTGCACGCGGGCGCGCCGACGATCCTTGCGATTCGGTCGCAGAACGAATATTTTTCAGGGCTCGGCATGGGCTTCCCGAGCGAACCGCTCGAGCTCGCGCGCAAACTCGGGCTCTTCTTCATTCCCCGCGTGCAGAACGACGAGCGATTCGGCAAACCGGAAATCGATCGCGTCTTCGCCTCGTTCAAACGCGGCGAACGGCCGACGACGGTCATCTTCTCCGGCCAACGGAACGAAGTGCTCGGCTTTCCCGATCATCTCGCCGACACGGCGGATGCGTTCAAACGTACGGGACTAAACTTCGGCTCGATCGAGATCTACGATAAAATACAACTGCAAAAAGGCAACGACGGACTCGCCGAAAAGGCGATCGCGCGCACGACGCGCGTGCAGGCGATCTCGAAGCCCGAACTCGAGAAGCTCGATTTCGATACGGTCGTCGCACGCTATCTCTTGGGCGTGCGCGAACGGAACGTGCGCGTCGTCTATCTGCGCCCGTTCCTCCATGAGAACAACGGCATGTCGCTCGAGAAAACAAATATCGAACTCGTGCGTCAGATCGCGAGCGGCCTCGCCGCGCGTGGCTTCACGCTCGGCCGCGCGACGCCCATCCAAGGTTTCCGCATCAATCCGCTCGTGATCGCTCTCGTCTCACTCGCCGTCCCCGCGATCGTCGTGTTGCTCTTCGAAGCGTTCGGAAAGCGGCGTGCGAATATCGCCTACATCGCGTTCGGGATCGATCTCTTGCTCGTGCTCGGCGGATACGTTTCGCATCACGATCTCGCCGCGCGCAAAGCGCTCGCGCTGCTCGGCGCGATCGGCTTTGCGACGATGGGCTTCGTCGCGATTCCGCGAGCATTTACGCTGCCGCCGGCGTCGTCGCTCGGAGCGAATATACTCGGGGGTTTGCGCACCGTCGGCGTCGCATCGATGTTTGCCTTGGCGGGCGCGCTCGTCGTGATCGGGCTCGTGAGCACGCCCGTGCTCATGGAAGAGATCGATCGTTTTGCCGGCATCAAGGCCGTCATCATCGTGCCACCGCTCCTCGCATTCGCGCTCTACGTCTATTCGCGGCGATTCGGAAACGAGCCGCCCGACGCGCGTACGAGTGCGCTCGCCCCCGTTCGCGTCTATCAACTCGCGATGTTCGTCGTGCTCGCGGGCGTGGCGGTCGTCTACGTATCGCGTAGCGGCAATTCGAGCGATATCACGCCGTCGGCATTCGAACTCGCCCTGCGCTCGAATCTCACGCAGGTGCTCGGCGTGCGACCGCGCTTCAAAGAATTCGCGATCGGATTTCCATTGCTCATGCTGCTGCCGACGCTGCGGATGGAACACAAGCGCATCGTCGGATGGCTCTTCGCGATCGGCGCGGCGATCGGTACGTCCGACATCGTCGACACGTTCTCGCATCTCCACACGCCGCTCGTCGCGTCGCTGATCCGCGTGCTCAACGGGGCCGTCGTCGGGATCGCGCTCGGCGTGCTCGCGATCGTCGTCTACCGCGCGATCGACGGCCGCGTTCGCGCTTCGGCTGTGCGGCGTCGGTTGCGCGCGTCGTAGTGCGCTTTCTTCTCAGCGGATATTACGGCTTCGATAATCTCGGTGACGATGCGTTGTTGCAGATCATCGTCTCGCAACTCAAAACGCGGTACCCGCACGCGACGATCGATGCGCTCTCGGCCAAGCCCGAGATCACCGCACACGAACTCGGCATCGAGTCGACGCCGCGCTGGGATCAAGGTGCGATCCGCGATGCGATCGGTCGCGCCGACGTCGTGCTTTCCGGCGGCGGCGGGCTGCTGCAAAATGCGACGAGTCTCAAATCGCTGCTCTATTACGCGGGCATCGTGCGGTCGGGGATTCGCGCGGAGAAGAAGACGATGGTCTTCGGGCAGTCCATCGGGCCGCTGGATTTTTGGGGCAAGCAAACGGTACGCGAATGTTGTCGCGGCCTGCACGCGGCGACCGTGCGCGACGAACGCTCGCGCGAACTTTTCGCACCGCTCGTCCCGTCGACGACCGTCGAACGCACGGCCGATCCCGTCTTCCTCTACGATCCACCCGAGACGCCCGTCGATCTAGGTACGGCCGGGCTCGGCGACGACAGCGATCCGCTCGTGATCGTCTGCGTGCGTAAGACCGCGCAGCAAAATGAGGGCGTCACCGCGATCGCAGCGGCCGTCGATCGACTCGCCGCAGAACATGGTGCGCGCGTCGCATTCGTGCCGTTCGGCGGCACGCCCGATGCCGAAGCGTCGACGCTGATCATCCGCAAGTGTAAATCGCAGCCGGTTCTCATCTCCCTCGACTCACTCGATACGGTCGCGGCGGCGATCGGGCGCGCGAAGCTCGTCATCGGCGTTCGCTTACATGCGTTGATTTTGGCGATACGTCTCGGCGTGCCGTTTCTCGCGATCCCGTACGATCCCAAGGTGACGGGTCTGCTCGAAGACGTTCGCTATCCGCTCGACGCGCTCTGGACGCCGGGACAGAAGCCGGCGCCTTCGCAGATCGATGCGCTGGTCGACGACGCCTGGGCTCGACGCGACGAACTCGCGGCGCATCTCACGATCGTCGGCTCGGAGCAGCGCGCGCGCGCCGACCGCAACTTCGCGGTCCTCGACACGCTCGTGCGCTAGCGCGTCTCGATCCGCGTCACGCGCTCGTCGATGCGAACGACGGCGCATGTGAGAACGTGCAGGCCGTCTTCGACACTCGTGAGCCTGACCTTCACGTCACCGAGTTCGTGTTCGACGCCGGCGAGCCGTCGTTCGACACCGCCGAGCCGTCGTTCGACACCGCCGAGCCGATCTTTCACCGCGCCCAGTTCGCGCTCGACGCCACCGAGGCGCCCTTCGACCGACGTCGTTCGTCCTTCGAGTCGATCGAAGCGCTTGTCGACGCGTTGGAAGCCGAATTCCATCGCCTCTTTGAGGTTGAGGACCGCCGCGAGAATCGCTTCGCCATGTTCCATGTCGCGGTATCATCGCGACTTCGCGAACATCTGACAAGCCCTCGGAGAAGATTCCATCAGCAAACGGCGGGCCCGGGGACGCTTGCTGCGACATCGCGAATCAGGCCCGTTCGATGGCTACGAACGAGACGCTCGCGACCGATTACCGCTCGACGGTCAATCTGCTCAAATCTGAATTTCCGATGCGCGGCGATCTTCCCAAGAAAGAGCCCGCGCGCGTTGCGTGGTGGCGCGAGCAACGCGTCTACGAGAAGCGGCTCGCCGCGAATGCCGGAAATCCGCAGTGGATCCTTCACGATGGCCCGCCGTACGCCAACGGCAACATGCACATGGGGCACTTCGTCAATCGCGTGCTCAAAGATGCGTTCGTCAAAGTGCATCTGCTCGATGGGTTCGATGCGCGATTCGTTCCGGGTTGGGATATGCACGGGCTCCCGATCGAATTCGAAACGCTCAAGCATCTCGGCCTCGACTTCCATAAGATCGATCCGATCGAACTGCGCGCGAAGTGTCGCGAGCGCGCGATCCACTGGCTCGGCATCCAACGCGATACGATCTTGCGCATGGGCGTGCTCGGCGATTACGAGCATCCCTATCGCACGATCGATACCGAATTCGAAGCGACGATCGTCGAAACGCTCGCCGATCTCGCCGAAGCTGGACAGATGTACAAGGGCCTGCGCGCGACGCTCTGGTGCACGCACGACGAAACGGCGCTCGCGGAAGCCGAGATCGAATATAAAGATAAAGTCTCGCCTTCGATCTACGTTCGCTTCACGGCTACGGACGAGCAACGCGCCGATCTCTTCACGCGCTTCGGTCTTGCGGAGGTTGCCGATGCGCGCGTTGCGGTCGTCATCTGGACGACGACGCCGTGGACGCTGCCCGCAAACGTTGCGATCGCGGTCAAACCCGATGCGCCATACGCGATGCAACACGTCAGCTACGACGACGGCGCGTCGGAATACGTGATTGCAGCCGAAGCGCTCGTCGACGACGTCGTCGCGCGTATCGCGAGTACGGCTGCGGCCGCGGGCCGTACGATCTCGTCGCAGCGTACCGGTCACGCGATCCTCGGCAGCGCACTGGTCGGCGCGAGCGTGCGCCATCCGTTTCTCGATCGCGATTCGCTGCTCGTCGGCGCCGATTACGTCGAACTCGAAACCGGGACCGGCGCCGTGCACACCGCTCCCGGCCATGGCGTCGACGACTTCGAGACGGGCATGCGCTTCGGCTTACCGGTCCTCAATCCGGTCGATGGATCGGGACACTTCGTCGCGGAAGCGACGCCGTATGCCGGGCTCGAGATCTTTGCGGCAAACGAGCGCATCATCGCCGATCTCGCCGCGTGCGGCGCACTCGTCCAAGAGCATGCCTATACGCACTCGTATCCGCATTGCTGGCGGTGTAAGAATCCGGTGATCTTTCGGTCGACCGCACAGTGGTTCATCGCGATGGACGTCAATCGTTTGCGCAAGCGCATCGAAGCGCAGGTGCCCGACGTCGGTTGGTATCCCACGTGGGGTGAGAATCGGATGTTGCAGATGATCGAGAATCATCCCGAATGGTGCGTCTCGCGACAGCGCACGTGGGGCACGCCGATTCCCGCGGTCATTTGTCGCGGGTGCAACGAGACCGTTCTCGATGCCGGCGTCGCACGTAAAGTCGCGACGGTCTTCCGCGAGCGCGGCTTACCCGATGCAAACGCGTCGGATCTGTGGTGGACGGAACCGATCGAAACGTTCTTGCCCGCGGGTTTCGCGTGTGCGTCGTGCGGTGGGACGGCGTTCGATAAAGAGAAGAACATCGTCGACATTTGGTTCGAGTCGGGCGTGACGCACCGCGCCGTGTTGCGGCAACGCGGCATGCATTGGCCGGCCGATCTCTACCTCGAAGGCAGCGATCAATATCGCGGCTGGTTCCGCAGCAATCTCATTACCGCGGTCGCGACGCTCGGTTCGCCGCCGTACAAGAACGTCGTTTCGACGGGCTGGGTCGTCGACGCGAACGGTCGCGCGATGCACAAGTCGACGGGCAATTACATCGGTGCCGACGATGGCATGCAACAGTACGGTGCCGATGTATTGCGACTCTGGGTCGCATCGGTCGAGTTCACGGCCGACATGCGTCTCGGCGACGAGCTCCTCAAATCGATCGGCGCGGTCTACCGCAATCTGCGCAACCGATTCAAGATGCTCCTCGATCTCACCGTCGATTTGACGGTCGAAGAACTCGTACCGCGCGAGCGCCTCGAACCGATCGATCGCCTCGCACTCGCACGTCTCGATGAAGTCGCGCGCGACGTGGTGGCGGCGTACACGAGCTATCGCCTCCACGACGTCTATCTCGCGCTCGTCGATTTTGATACGTCCGATCTCTCGAGCTTCTATATCGAGATGCTCAAAGATCCGGTGTATTCGGGCGAGCGGGACGGCGCGCGTCGAAGGTCCGCGCAGAGCGCCGCGTTCGTAATTTTCGAATCGCTGTGCGCGCTCTTCGCACCGATACTTTCATTCACGACCGAAGAAGCGTGGCAGTGCGTGCCGGAATCGCTGCGCGCCGGGCGAGCGAGCGTCTTCGATCTCGCGTTGCCGCATGGCAGCGCGCGCGGGACGGCCGAGTCGGGGGAGATCGAACTCTGGAACGTCCTCAAACGCTTACGCACGAACGTGGCTGCAAGCGACGGCGAACGCGATTTTGCGCTTGCGGCAAAGGTCTACGCGAGCGAGGCACTCGCGACGCGACTCGGAACGCTCGGCGACGGCGTTCGTGAAGCGCTCGTCGTTTCGGCGCTCACCATGCACGTCGATGCGACGGCAAACGATCTCGAACCGCGCGTCGAGCTCTCCGCGGCACCTGGGGCGAAATGTCCGCGTTGTCGCAAAACGCTTCCGCTCTCCGGCGACGCCGTTCATCCGACGCTATGTGGATCGTGTGCGACCATCGTCCACGCGCTCCATACGGCGAGCGACGACGTGAAGCGGGTCGAACCTACCGTTCCGTAGTATTCGCTCGCCGGACCATCCAGAAGGCCGCATCGTACGATGCGGCCTTCTTTTTCGAACGAGATGCGATCGGTTTAACGCTTGGACTTTTTCGCAGCGGTCTTCTTGGCCGTCGCTTTTTTCGCCGCGGGCGCTTTCTTTACCGCAGCGGTTTTCTTCGCAACGGTTTTCTTTGCCGACGTCGCTTTTTTCGCGGTTGCTTTTTTCGCCGAGCCACCACGTTTGGGAGCGCCGACGGCTTCCTTGAGCGGTTTGCCGGGGATGAACTTGAGCACGCGTTTTGCGGGCACGTTCACGGGCTCGCCCGTCTGCGGATTGCGTGCGATGCGCGCGGCGCGATCGCGGATTTTGAATTGACCGAACGGCGTGAGTTGGACTTTGTCGCCGGCTTTGAGGACTTCAGTCATCTTGTCGAGGATCGACTCGACCATCTCCGAGACGGTCTTGCGCGGCAGTTCGAAGTCTTCTGCGAGTTCTCGCACGAGTTCGTTCTTAGTCATGGGTCCTTTCGGTTACGAGCGTCGGCCCCGAGGATGGAACCGAATTCGGCACAGTATAATATGAATCGTCCCGCTTTGTACGGAAATTTACCGAAAACGGGCCATTATTACGAATGTGGGTCGTGCGGCACACGCGCGTGCAACCACCGAGCATCCTTTGCGGCAACGGTAAACGCACCATCTTTTTTTCTGCGCAAAACGGTAACACATCGTCGTTATCCCGTTCACGACCGGGCCGTATCCTCGCAGCCATGGACGGCATTCATCTCATGGCGACGGCCCTACACGCGGCCAAAGCGCGGCTCGATATTTCGGCTGCGAACTTGGCGAACGTCTCGAGCGACGGATTTCGCAAGAGCGTCGGACGTGCGGTCCTCACGCGCGACGGTCTCGTCGCAAGTTCGCATATCGATCCGACACCCGGGCCGTTGCGACGCACGGGGCGCACGTTCGATCTGGCAACGGCCGGTGCGGGCGGTTTTTTCGTACGCACGCCCGGTGGCGCGACGGTGGAACTGCGATCGAAATCGTTCGATCGTGACGCGCGCGGTCATCTCGTGGACGAACGTGGCAACGTTTTGCTCGGCGTACACGGTCCGCTTGTCCTCCGCGAGGACGCGACGATCGATGCGCGCGGTAATGTCCGCGAAGTCGGTACCATCGTCGCGCGCGTCGTCGTGCGTCCCGGGACGTCGCTCCAGAGTGGATTTCTCGAAGGCTCGAGCGTCGAGAGCGTACGCGAGATGGTTGACGTTCTCGGCGAACAGCGCGCGTTCGAAACCGCGCAAAAGACGCTGGCCGCACTCGACGACGAGCGTCAAAAAGACGCAAATGACGTCATTCGGATCAAGGGGTAAGCGATGAATCGTGCGATGTTCGCCTCCGCAAGTGGGATGGCGGCACAACAACAGAATCTCGATGTCGTAGCGGACAATCTCGCAAACGCCGATGTCGCGGGCTTCAAGGGCGCACAGGCGACGTTCGCTGCGATCGGCGGCAACGCGCAACTCGGCGTGGCTTCGACGGGAACGCGCGAAAATATCGCGCAGGGCAAGCTCATGAAAAGCGGCGGCGCCTTCGATATCGCAATCGACGGTGGCGGATTCTTTCGCGTCTCCCGCGATGGCGAAGCGGGTTTCACGCGAGCTGGTTCGTTCGCGCGTGCGGCCGACGGCTCGCTGCGAACCGGTGATGGCTGGACGCTGACGGGCGTTCGCCTTCCCGCAAACGCGCTCGACGTGACCGTCGCACCCGATGGCGCGGTTCGCGTTCGCGGACGTAACGGTAAGGAGACCACGATCGCGCGGATCGGCCTCGCGACGTTCGACGCACCGGAAAAACTGCGGCCGATCGGGTCGGCGGTCTTTGGTGCGACGGGGGATTCGGGCAAGGCACGTGCGCTTGCGGCGGCAAGCGATCGCGGACCCAAGCTCGCCTTCGGAATGCTCGAAAAGTCCAACGTCTCGATCGTCGAGTCGATGATGGCGATACTCTCCGCGCAACGCGCGTATGAAGCCAATGCGAAAGGCGTGCAAGCCGCAGACGAAATGCTTCGGATCGCAAACAACATCCATCGCGGCTAGTTGCGGAAACGCTTACCAGCCGACGGGTCGATTGCCTAAAATCTCAGTGAAGTGTGATGCATAGACTCGGCTCCGCGCCACCTTCGACGGCGATGTCGCGTTCGCCGAGCGCGCGTAGAATCGTGCGGATCCGATCGGGTTCCGGATGCACCGCCGTGAGCCCATCGAGGGTGAGCATCGGCGGGAGCGTCGAGGCCGGATTCGGCGAGTTTCCCCAATCGATGTAGAAGGGCAGCACGCGTTCGCGATTCGCGAACGGCGTCGTCACCCGCCACGAGATCGTCGTTCCGTCAGGTCGCGTTCGCGACATCGAGAGAATCTCGCCGAGATCGAAGCCTGCGTCGCGCGCGATGGCGATGGTTTCTTCGAGCGGACGCTGCGCCCGCGCGCACCACGCAGAAACCGCCGGTCGAACGTGCGTGTCGAGTTCGAGAAGTCGTCGTCGTGCGGGAACGTCTTGCGCGGGGTCGATCGCCATCAATTCGAGGTACGCGTTGCCGAGTCCGATGAGCGCGTTTCGGGTGCCGAAGCCCGCGTGCGAACCTCCGGCGACCGGCACGATGCCGTACGTCTCGGTGAAATGCGCGATGGCACGGTCGAGTTCGGGATCTGCGTAAATGATGTGGTCGATCATCGATGGCCTCAGGTGCGGATGACGGCGCGTTCGGAAATTCGCAACATTTTCCTTACGCGGGCGACACACGCACGATCTATCGTTTGCGTGTGAGTTCGTGTGCGTCGGTGCAGACGAGCAGCAATCGCTAAGGAGTACGGCCCAGATGAAATGCTTCGGATCGCAAACACCAATCCTCGCTCCGGGCGCACGTGGCGGTCAAAGAGATTCCAGCGTCGAGGCACGACGTGCCGTGCGCGATGCGGCGGCGAGTTTCGAAGCGCTGCTCGTACGCGAAGCCTTCGCGCCGCTTGCGAAAGCGATGGGATTCTACGGCGATACCGTCGTCGCGGCAGCCGCGCAATCGGTCGCGCGAAGCGAACGCGGTGGACTCACCGATCGCCTCGAGCGTTCGATGCGCGCGTCGGAACCATCCGATGCGGCATCGGGCGAGGTGTCGCGATGACCGGCGCTCCGAGCGCGGCGCGGGAACTCGCGATTCGCGACCACGTGCCGCTCGTTCGCCAGATCGCTCGTCGCGTCGCACGCGTCGCGACGGGCGCCGAGTTCGACGATCTCGTCGGGGACGGATCGCTCGGCCTCATCCGTGCCGTCGATACGTTCGATCCAACGCGCGGCACGATGTTCGAATCGTACGCCCGGCGGCTCATACTCGGCGCGATGCTCAACGGGATGCGTCGTCGCGATCCCGTCTCCGAACGCGTGCGGCGCACGCTCCGACGCGCGGAAGAGCGCCGCTTCGAAATCGCACAAGAGCGCGGCACGATGCCGACCTTCGTCGAACTCGAACGCGACGATCCCGCGCTCGAGCGCGCGAGGCTCGCAGCGTATCGCCAGGCCACGCTCTCCCTCGACGTCTCCGCTCCCCTCAAACGCGATCCGCTCGCCGATTCGAGTTTGGAGCCGGGTGCGCACGTTCTCGCGCGCGCAAAACGCGCGGCGCTGCGCGAAGCGGTCGCGCTCCTCCCCGAACGCGAGCGCCGCATTCTATCGTTGCACTATGCGGACGAATTGAGCTTGCACTCGATCGGCTCGCGCCTCGCCGTCTCACCACAACGCGTGTCGCAACTGCATCTCACCGCGCTCGCACGACTGCGCCATACGGCGTTCGTTCGGTGAGCGCACGCGTCGATTCTGACGGTGCTCCGCTCGCACTCGGTCTCACGGCGATCGCGACGTCCGCGCCTGAAGCGCTCGCACCGCTCGCGATGGATCCCGACGAACACTACGATGGGCCCGCACTTCCTGGCGATCACCCCGCGTGGTTGCGCGATGCCGTGTCGATGTCGCAGCGCGCGCGTGCGCTTCTGGCGTCGCTCAAACCCGTCGTCCTCCACGTCATCGGCGCGTGGGAACATCGCGTGCGCTCGATCGTCGTCGGCGGGCGATCGATGAAGGTCGACGCGAGCGGATCGTATCGAATCGATTAGGCCGAAGCGTTCATCTTCCAGAGCGTGTGTTCGATGACGTGCGCGATCCGTTCGCTTCCATCGAGCGATGCGGCGAGCACCTCGGCATGGGAGACGTCACGGTCGGATGCGATGACGTTCGTGATGAGCGAGAGCCCGAGAACCTGTAGGCCGAGTCGGCGCGCGGCGATCGTTTCGAGGACGGTCGACATCCCGACGGCATCGGCACCGAGCCTGCGCAACATCTCCGATTCCGCCGGCGTCTCGTAGTGCGGGCCGCGCACGCCCGCGTACACGCCTTCGTGCAGCGATCCCGACGCGAGCGACGTGGAGTGCGCGATCGCGCGAATCCGTGGATCGTAGGCGTCGCGCATATTCACGAATGGGTCGGCATCGTCGAGCGCGATCGGCGATTGGCCCGTGAGATTGAGATGATCGCTTGCGATCATCACGTCGCCCGCGGCAAAGCTCGCGTTGAGTCCGCCCGCTGCGTTCGTGAGCACGATCGTTCGCGCGCCGGTCGCCGCTGCGAGCCGAACGAGATACGTCACGTCGCGCGGCGTGTATCCCGCGTAGAGGTGCGCGCGTCCCGCGAACGCCACGACGCGACGATCGGCCCACGTGCCGACGCGCGCGATGCCGAGATGTCCCGCAACGCCGGGTTCGGGCGCACCGATTTTCGCATACGCGAGGTCGCTGCCGTCGATACGTGCGAGCACGCCCGGCGCGAGTCCGCTTCCGAGAACGATCGCGACGTCGATCGTGCCGCCCGCACGTTTTGCGATGCGAGACGCCGCGGCGGCGAGCCGCTTGGCGCTAATGTGCGCCGACTTCGAGTGGCGTTTGTGCGAGTAGATTCTCGCCCGTCATTGCAGCCGACGGACGCAGGCCGAGCAGCGGCAAGAGCGTCGGCGCGACGTCACCGAGTTTGCCGTCGCGCAGCGCACCGCAATACGGTTCGCGCGAGACGATCACGAAGGGGACACGGTTGGTCGTATGCGCGGTGAGCGGGTTGCCGCTGGGATCGAGTTTTTCTTCGGCATTTCCGTGATCGGATGTGATCGCGAGAATCCCGTCGGCATCGAGAACCGCGCGCTCGAGGCGTCCGAGTGCGACATCGAGGGTCTCGACGCTCGAGATCGTGGCATCCAGCACGCCCGTATGCCCGACCATGTCGGCGTTGGCATAATTCATGACGATCACGTCGTGGATCCTATCGCGGATATCTTCCAGCGCCTCACTCGTGATCTCACTCGCGCGCATCTCGGGTGCGAGATCGTAGGTCGCGATGCTGCGATTGGACGGCACGAGCGTGCGCGCTTCGCCGGGAAATTCACTCTCGCGCCCGCCGTTGAAAAAGTACGTCACGTGCGCGAATTTCTCGGTCTCCGCCAAACGTAATTGCTTGAGCCCCGCCGCCGCGACGATCTCGCCGAAGGTCTCGCGTTGCGGACGCGGACCGAAGAGTACGGGGTTGCTCATATCTTCTTCGTATTTCGTCATCGTTGCGAAGAAGAGATCCGCGTACGCGTGCGCCGCGAACGGATCGAAGCCGGGCTTCGAAAACGCGAGCGTGAGTTCGCGCGCGCGATCGGGGCGAAAGTTGAAGAAGACGACCGCGTCGCCGTCGCGGATCGGGCGCGCCTCGCCGACGATCGTCGGGACGATGAATTCATCCGTCTCGCCGCGCGCGTATGCGGCGGCGAGCGCCTCCGTCGCCGTGGCGGCGTGATGTTTCGCATCGCCGCGCGCGAGGGTGCGGTAGGCGGCTTCCACACGATCCCATCGCTTGTCGCGATCCATCGCGTAAAAACGACCCGTGATCGATGCGATGGCCCCCGATGCACCCGCGGTTGCGAGATGCGCTTCGAGCCGATCGATAAAGCTGTGCATCGATGAGGGTGGGACGTCGCGTCCGTCTCCGAAGGCGTGCACGACGATGCGCGCGCCCGCTGCGCACGCGGCGTCGATGAGCGCAAAGAGATGGTCGATCGAACTGTGCACGCGGCCGTCGGAAAGTAAACCCATGAAGTGAAGCGTGCCGCCCGACGCCTTCGCGTGCGCGATCGCATCCGCGAGCGTCGCGTTTGTGGCGAAGGTTCCGTCGGCGAGCGATTCGTTGATGACGACGACGCCTTGCGGCACGACGCGACCGCTACCGATATTGATGTGCCCGACTTCGCTATTGCCCATCACGCCCGCGGGCAGGCCGACGGGTTCGCCGCTTGCTTCGAGAAGCGCGTGCGGATACGTCGCGAGCATGCGCTTCCAATTCGGCAGTTGCGCCGACGCGATCGCGTTGCCGTAAACTTCATCGCGGTGGCCCCAGCCATCGAGAATGGCGAGGACGAGCGGGCCCTTACGCGCGCGCGCGACGCTCATGTGGCGCTCGCCTTCGCTCGCGCGCCATCGATGACGGCGGCGAATGCGGGCGCGGTGAGGCTGGCGCCGCCGATGAGCCCGCCGTCGATCTGCGGCATCGCCATGAGCGCGGAGGCATTGTCGCCTTTCATACTTCCGCCGTAGAGGATGCGTGCGTGCGCGAGCCCGTCGACGCACGCGCGGATCTGCGCGATGACGGCGCTCGCATTTTCGGGCGAATCGACGAGGCCCGTCCCGATCGCCCAAATCGGTTCGTAGGCGACGACGCAACGCGCGATGTCGTCGGTCGCGACGTCGGCGAATGCGGCACGCGTTTGTAGCGTGACCTTCGCATGCGTCTCGCCGAGTTCGTGTTCCGATGCCGTCTCGCCGACCGCGACGATCGGCACGATGCCGTTCGCGAGCGCGGAGCGCACTTTCCGATTGACCGCATCGTCGGATTCACCACAGAACGCGCGACGTTCCGAATGCCCGATGATGACGTAGCGGACGCCGATCTCGACGAGCATCGGCGCCGAAACTTCACCCGTGTAGGGTCCGTGGGCGAAATCGTGCATCGTCTGCGCGGCAAGCGCAATCCGCGAGCCCTTGAGTTCGTCCGCGACGGCGGCGAGTGCGGTGAACGGTGGCGCGACGACGACGTCGATCTGCGGCGGAAGCGCGAGCGCGCACAATTCGCGCGCGAGCGTGCGCGCCTCGGCGATCGTCTTGTGCATCTTCCAATTCCCCGCGATGAGCGGTCGGCGGGCTACCACGCCCGCATTCACGCCTTCGCGCCGGATGTTGCGGCGGAGCGTTCGAGCGCCGCGACGCCGGGAAGCGTCTTGCCCTCGAGGAATTCGAGCGTCGCGCCGCCGCCCGTCGAGACGTGCGTCATCTTCGCCGCGAAACCGAGTTCGTGCGCTGCGGCCGCCGCGTCGCCACCGCCGACGACCGTCGTTGCGCCGTGCGCGGTCGCTTCGGCGATCGCCATGCCGATCGTCTGCGTCCCGTTGCGATACGGTGCTTTCTCGAAAACGCCCATCGGTCCGTTAAAGACGATCGTCTTTGCGGTACGCAAAACGTCGGCGTAGGCGGCGGCCGTCGCGGGTCCGATGTCGAGGATCATCCGCGAGCCCACATCGCCGAGCGCGACCGTCGCGGCTTCGTCATCTGCGTTGAATGCCGATGAAACGACGGCATCGGTCGGCAAATGCAGTGGAACGTTCTTGCTTTTTGCGAGCGCGATGATCTCGGTTGCGGGCCCGAGATCGGCGTCTTTAAGACTCGAACCGACATCGACGCCTTGCGCTGCAAGAAACGTATTGGCCATGCCGCCGCCGATGACGAACGCACTGACCTTATCGAGCAGCGCCGTAAAGACGCCGATTTTATCTTTAACTTTCGCGCCGCCGATCGCGCAGACGAACGGTGTCTGCGGCGCGCGTGTGAGTGCGCCCAGGGCTTTGAGTTCGGCTTCCATCAAAAATCCGGCGGCCGACGGCAAATGTCGTGCGATGCCCTCGGTCGACGCATGCGCGCGATGTGCCGTGCCGAAGGCGTCGTTGATGTAAAGATCGCCGAGCGATGCGAGCGCGGTTGCGAACGCTTCGTCGTTGCGCTCTTCCTCGGCGTGGAAGCGTACGTTTTCGAGCAACACGATATCGCCGTCGCTCATCCCGGCGATGGCGGTTTGCGCGATCGGTCCGATGCAATCTCCGGCGAAGGCGACGTCGATGCCGAGGCGCTTCGAGAGGTCGATTGCAACGGGACGAAGCGACATCGCGGGCACGACGGTACCGTCGGGCCGGCCGAGATGTGCGAGCACGATCGTGCGCGCACCGTGTTCGTGCAGAAAACGCAGCGTTTCGAGCGCGGCCACGATACGTGTGGGATCGCCAACGACGCCGTCTTTCATCGGCACGTTGAGATCTTCGCGCACGACGACGCGCTTGCCGCGCACGTTGATATCGCGCAAGGTGCGGAATTGCATCGCGGGTTTAAACGGCGGCCGGCAACTTCGAGAGGACCATCTCGGTGACGTCGGCGAGACGGCACGAGTAGCCCCATTCGTTGTCGTACCACGCCGCGAGTTGGATGAGATCGCCTTGCGCGCCGTTGAGTTTCGAATCGATGATCGAGCTAAAGGGCGAACGCTTGAAGTCCATCGACACGAGTTCCTCATCGCTGAAGCCGACGATGCCTTCGAGATCGCCGCTGGTCGAGGCGCCGCGTAAGATCGCGTTGAGCTCCTCTTTAGTCGTCGCTTTTTTGACGACTGCGACGAGATAGATCATCGAGACGACCGGCGTCGGAACGCGGAGTGCGAAGCCGTCGAACGTCCCCTCGATTTCGGGAATCGTGAGATAGAGCGCTTTGGCCGCGCCGGTCGACGTCGGCACGATGTTGGTCGCGGCGTTTCGCGCGCGACGGAGATCCTTATGCGGTGCGTCGAGGATGTTCTGGTCGTTGGTATAGGAGTGAATCGTATTCATGAAGCCCTTGACCCAGCCGAGTTGGTCCACGATGGGCTTGAGCGCGGTTGCGAGGCAGTTCGTCGTGCACGAGGCGTTGGAAATGATGTGGTGTTTTGCGGGATCGTAATCGCGGTGGTTCACGCCGAGGACGAGGGTGATGTCTTCACCTTTTGCGGGCGCGGAGATGATGACTTTGCGCGCACCGCCGCCGTCGATATGCGCCCGCGCTTTCGAGGCATCGGTGAAGATGCCGGTCGATTCGACGACCACATCGACGCCCATCGACTTCCACGGAATTTTGGCGGGGTCGCGCTCGGCGAAGACTTTGATCGCCTTACCATTAATCGCGATGCCGTCCGCGGTCGCTGCGACGTTGCCGTCGAACGTGCCATAATTCGAATCGTATTTGAAGAGGTGCGCGCATTCGGCGGGACTCGTGAGATCGTTGATCGCCGCGATTTCGACGCCGGGATGACGTTCGAGGAGAGCCTTCGTGAAATTGCGACCGATGCGGCCGAATCCGTTGATACCGATTCGCAAGAACGTCTCCTCTGGATGGATGAAAAGCACGACCGCGCGAGGGCGGCGGCGGTGCAATCCGTTCCCCGACCTTCGGCCAGGAGCCCTTTTTTACGCGTTCGGAAGCTCGCGTGCGATCCGTAGGAGTGCCGCGATGCGCCCGTTGATCGTCGATTTTTTCGCAGGCGGCGTGCAACGGCGACCGAGTTCGGCGAGCGTCTCGGTCGGATAGGCCAGCCGCAATTCGGCGGCTTCGCGCAACGGCTTCGAAAGCCGGCGTAGGCCGTACGCCTCGACGACGTGCGCGATTGCCTCGCGCTGGGTCGCGGCCGCACTCATCGCGCGATCGACGTTCGCGGCCTCGGTGTTGACGAGACGATGGATGCGATTCTTCGTCTCTTTGAGCGCGCGGATATCTTCGAGTTGGAGAACGGCGCGCGATGCACCGATCACGGCGAGCACCTGCGTGATGGCGTCGATATTTTTAAAGTACACGATGCGCTTGCCTTTACGCGGCGCGATTTTGGGATCGAGGCCTTCGGTGCGTAAGAGCGCGATGAGACGATTCGTGCGCTCGTCGCTCGGCGGCACGAATTCGACGTGATAGCCACGCGCGGGCGAAGCGAGCGATCCGCATGCGAGAAACGCGCCGCGAAGCTCCATGCGTCGATCGCAACGATGCTTGGGAAGCGTATCGGTCGGTGACGGTTGCGTCGACTCGATCTCGTAGGTCGGGAAGCGAACGAGTCGTTTTCCCGGAACCTTCCGCACGTCGCGTTCTTTGCGATCGTCCATCAGCGACCACGCCAATCGCGCGAGTGCCGAGCGTTGCGTGCGAAAGACGTTCGAGCCCTCGGCGCATCCAAATCGCAGCAAGCCATCGAGCAACGCCGCGCGGCAGTGCGCCTGCGACACGACTTCGCGCGCGAGAGCGTCCTTCGCGTCGCCCGAGAGCGTCGAGGTGTCGCTCACGTTAGGCGCCCGCTAACCGAGCCAATCGACGGGTTCGTCCTTGCGTTCGCCGAGGATCTCGTACATCGGAATATCTTTGAGCGCGGGCGTGACTTTGAGCGGCACGTGTAAGATCTTCACCGTGAGAAATTTGCGCGAATAATGCAACTCGATCACGTCGCCGACTTTAACGTCGTAACCGGGCTTGAGCGGTCGACCATCGATCGAGATGCGTCCGTTGACGAGCGCTTCATGCGCTTCGCTACGACGTTTGGCCAGACGCGACACTTTTAAATATTTATCGATGCGCATGCGTGGACTCTCTGTACCCGTTCACGATGCCTTCGGAACGACGCACGTCCCGCGCGCGCGGCACACGACGACGGGTTCCGCGAGGACGTCGGCGGCGCTCGGCGCGCGATCGGGTCGCCCAACGATGACCTTGCGTGCTTCGAAGGCCATCTCGCGTGATCGCGTGCCGCGGCGGATGATGCGACCGACCGCTTCGATGTAGTCGCCGGCATGGACGGGTGCGAGAAATTCGACCGACGCATATCCCGCGAAGAGCCCTTCGTCGCCGGATTCGCGGATGCACAACTCCGTTGCGAGATCGCCGAAGAGCCCGAGCATCCGCGCGCCGTCGACGAGATCGCCGCCGTAATGCGCGTCGTGCGCGGACATCCGCACGCGCAATCGTGCGGTCGGCATCTCGGCCGGATCGCGTGCGTCGTCGCTCACGCGGCCTGCATCTTCGCGAGTTGCCAGAGCTCTTCGAGTTCGTCGAGCGAATAGTCGCCGAGTTTGCGGCCTTCGTTTTCCGCGCGGCGCTCCATAAAGGTAAAGCGCCGATAGAATTTGTCGTTCGCGTCGCGCATCGCGCCTTCCGCATCGACGCCGAGCGCGCGCGCGAGGTTGACGACCGTGAAGATCACGTCGCCGAGTTCTTCGCGAATCGCGCGTGGATCGTTCTCGCGCCGCGCTTCTTCGAGTTCGGCGACTTCCTCGACGAGCTTCGCGCGAATGCCGTCGATGTGCGGCCAATCGAAGCCGGTGCGCGCGGCCTTATCTTGCATCTTCTGACCGCGTTGCAAACCGCCAAGCCCGCGCGGAATACCGTCGAGGCGACTCGTTCGTTTCGCCGCCGACGGCTCGAGCGATTTGAGTTGCTCCCAATTCTGCCAGACTTCCGCGACGTTTGCGACGGCGGCATCGCCGAAGACGTGCGGGTGCCGACGGATCATTTTGTTCGAGAGACCGTCGACGACGTCGGCGATCGAAAATTTGCCGCGTTCGGTCGCGAGTTGTGCGTGAAAGACGATCTGCAACAAAAGATCGCCGAGCTCTTCGCAGAGGTCGCCGTCGCTGTGCTCTTCGATCGCATCGGCGACTTCGTACGATTCCTCGATGAGATAGGGCACGAGCGACTCGTGTGTTTGTTCGCGATCCCAGGGACACGTCGTCCGCAAGCGCGCCATCACTTCGATGAGATCGGGCCACGTGTAGTGTGCGGACATCGGCGGCAGCGGAACGAGCGGCATCGCGATCGCAGCCGATAGCGTGGCGCGTGGCATGCCGGGGACGAGTTCGGTGCGCGTACCCACACGTTCGAGCGCGCGCAGCAAAAGCGGAAGGCCGGGAAAATCGGAGAGCGGATTGCCGAGGACGCCGATCGCGAGATCGGCGCCATCGAGGGTGGCGACGAACGCGTCGATCGCATCGCTCGAACCGCGAACGAAGAGCGCCGCGTCGGCGACGCGATCGCGCAGCAGCGTCACGCCTTCGCTTTCGAGGAAGAGTGCGAGTTCGGGCGGCGCGAGCAACGTCACGGCACGACCGACCGCACGGAGCGCTTCGAGGCTTCCGAGCGTCACGAGATCGGGGTCGCCGGGACCGAGGCCGACGATGCGTATGAGGCTTGGCATAAACCGAAAACGTGCCCTCAAAAGAAAATCCCCGAGTCGCAATGCGGTTCGGGGACGAGTCGTTCGCCGCGCGGTGCGGCCGTTCTTATCGCTACTTCGCGGACGCTGCCGCGCTCGGTGCTGGGGCAGCCGACGCGGCCGGAGCGGCGGCGGGCGGCGCCGGTGGCAGCGCGTCCTTGAGTTTGTCGTCGTAGATTTCGATTTTCGCTTTACCGCGCAAGCCGGCGAGGAACTGCGGAATCTGCTGCTGATCTTGCTGCTGCGTCAGCAGCGTTTTGATCTTCTCGCCCGAGTTCGCGAGCGTCGCGACGGTCGCGGGTTTTTTCTCTTCGACTTCGATGATGTGGTAACCGAATGGCGATTTCACGGGTTGCCCGACGACGCCGATCTTCTGCGAGAATGCTGCTGCTTGGAAGGCCGGCACCATCTGGCCTTTTGCAAAGAAGCCGAGCTCGCCGCCCTTGTCTTTGCTCGAGGGGTCGGTCGAATATTGCTTCGCGAGATCTTCGAATTTCGCGCCGCCTTTGAGCTTCGCTTCGACTTCGCTCGCCTTCCCGGCATCGGCGACGAGAATGTGTCGCGCGCGGACTTGCTCGGCCGTGTCGAGAGTCGCGTGATTCTTCGCGAGATACGCTTTGATATCGGCGTCGCTCACCTTGACATTGGCACCGACGGCTTTTTCGACGACGAGCTGCTGTTTGAGGATTTTGCGGACGTCGGCCTCGGTGAGATTCTGCGCCTTGAGGATCTGTTCGAACTGCCCCGGGGGGTATTTCGATTTGATGTCGTCTTCTTTTTTGGAGACGTCGGCGTCGGAGACATCGATGTGATTATCGTTTGCGTACTGATCGATGAGCTGGCTCTGCACGAGCTGGTTGAGCGCGGCCTTACCTTGGGGGCCGGCCTCGAGCTTCCCGTCGTACTCGGCGCGCGAGATCTTCGCGCCGTTCACGCTTGCGACATCGGCCGATGACGAACCGGACGAACAACCGGCAACCGTAAGGCCGAGAACAGCGGTGGCCGCGAGGGCCAGAACGCGATTGGACATCAAAAACTCCCGAGCGAACACAAAGGCGCGGAGCCGCAACGGACTCCGCAAACACGACAGGCTTCGGCCGCCTGCCTGCGAGCCTCCTGCCGCGCCATTTCAGGTCGAGATTGAGGCAGGCAGCATCAAGAGCTATCGCCGGGCTCCATGTCTTGCGTCGAGGATTGGTGGGATCGGACAGTCCACCTCGATATTTCGCGCCATACTGGGTGACCGGGAAGCACTCCTAAGGTTCCGAATAATCGGCCGGACGCGTACTCCTCGGGGTGCTTTCATATAGACGCTTCGTTGATCAGGTCTGCCGTGCTTGTCGAACGGCATTTTTTTCAGCGCTCGCTCGTGATCGTGCTGACGACCCTAATTTTCGTTCTCGTCGATCCCATCTCGCAGATGTTTTGGGGCAATGGTTTCGGGGCGAAGGTCGGCACATTTTCATTTCGCGTAGCCCCGTCGTCGGGTCGCATCGATCAGCTCGATACGAAAGGGTCTGCGGAACGGCGCCAGGCACGCGAGTGACGCTTCCCGTGCGAGGTGGCGCGGTAAATCGTCTCGTGACATTAACGGCTGATGCAAGTGCCAAATCGCCCCGTCAAGTTATCCCGCACGAACATCGCAACGGTTGGCGTCGGCGTGCGGCCCGATGCGCCACGATCG
>JANYGA010000242.1 GCA_025359485.1 Rhodospirillales bacterium
TCAGCCTCATGAACAACGGATCCACTTGAAAGGGCAAAGGCTCGCGCAGCTGCCAATTGGCCGAAGACTGCTTCGGTCGTTTGAAGCCCGATTTGAGCAAGAGAAACTAGCGTCAATATTTCAGCGCCATTGCGGCTGCTAACATCTTCGAGCTTCACGTTTTCAAGTTCATTAAGGGACAGCTTAAATTGGCTCTGTCTAATGAAGACTCTCGCTCGCAAAAGCGCGGCATTCAATGAATCGTTTTCGGTCAGGAGTTGAAGCGTCGTCTCATACTCAGCGCTGGCGAAAGCAAACATCGCGCTAGCGAACGTATCGCCGCGCGGCCGAATTTGCCGAACCGAACTACCGAACAACAAATAGCTCCACAGAAATCATCGCTCTTATGAAGCGACGATGCTCGAGAGCTTGTTCTCGCGATTCGATCCTACCTTCTGAACGTTAAGAGCCACCTGACGATCAGCCCTTAACCATGGACTTATCCGATGATGGGTCCGTGACAGTCGAGCACGTGCATTGCCGTGTGGCCCACCGCTGAAAACACTGCCGCGATCGAAGAAAACATGTGAGCGAGGGTCGACGACGAGAAAGCAGACATTGCGAGGTGCGTCATAAAAACATCACTTTCAGCAGAGGGACTCATCCCTACAAGGAGGGGAGCGTTGGGTTAACGTTATGGCAAGTGAGCGTCATCACACTATGCGTCTTTCGGCAATGATGTGACAGTGACGGTGCCATAGGTCCTAATACCCGGTCCCTACGACAGTTCCCGCCGTCACAGTTCACGTGTGAAAGGGATTACCTTCAAATCTGAAAGGGACGCTCGGTCGTTGCGCGCTGCATCACGAATTGTAAAGATTTGGAACGGTTTTAGGGCGGTCGGCCTTCTAGATTCCCGCGTACCACTCGTAGCCCTGATCTTCCCAATACCCGCCCTTGCCGCCGAAGATTGGTTGGAACGTCGAGGCGAGTTCGATCCGTTGGACCCACTTCGTACTCTTATAGGCGAGTTGCGTGGGGATGCGCAGGCGTACCGGGCCGCCATGGTCCGCATCGATCGGTTTGCCGTTGAGATCGAGGGCGAGTTGCGTCTGCGGGTGCGCCGCCTGCGCGAGATCGATGCTTCCGTAGAACTGCTGGCCGCCCGAATCGCGATCGAACGAGTAGAACATCACGTAGCGCGCGTCGCGCTTGGGTCGAACGACGCCGAGCATGTCTGCAAGCGGAACGCCGCGCCACTTCCCGACGACGCTCCACCCCTCGACGCAGTCGTGACGCGTGATCTCTTCGAGGTTTGCGATCGCCCGGAGCGCCGCGATGTCGAAGGTCTGCGGCCGCTCGACGAGTCCGCCGATCGCAAGTCGATAGCCGGCGAATCGACCTCGCACGAGCTGCTGATACTCGGGCGAACTCGGCGTGTCATCGCCATTGGTCGGGAAGACCCGCGTGATATCGGATTCCGCGTAGAGCTTCGCTCGGCCGTGCGTTCCGATCACCGCGTGATTCAAATCTTCCGCGACTTTGAGCGCCGAGTGAACCTGCGGCGCGTCGTTGAGCGCGTTCGTGATTTTCGCACAACCGCCGAGTGCGGCAGCGAAGCTCGTCGCGACGAAGAGCTTCCGGTTCACTTCCCCGTCCCTTCGTTTTTGCCGAGACGATAGGTCCCAAGCGTCATCGCACGCATGTTGTTGATCACGCCCGTCCCGAGCACGAGACCCACGTGGCCGAGCGTAAAGACGATGAGCCCGATCATCGCAACGAAATGCCACGTCCGCGCGAATTGGCGGCCGCCGAGGAGTGTCGTAAGCGGCGCCGCGATCGCATCGACGCCGGGCGAGAGCGCGAGGCCCGTGAGGATGACGAACGGTACGAGTCCGAAGAGAATCAACGTATAACCCGCCTTTTGCAGCGGGTTGTACTTACCGTGCACGGGCGGTTCTTTGCGCAGGCCCATGTAGTAGAGCTGCATCGGCAGCATCTTGGGAAAATCGGACGGCCGCACCACGATGAGCGGAATCTCTTTGCGAAGAGCGCCGAAGAAGAGATAGATCGTGCCCGCGATCGTCAGGACCCAGCCGAAAAAGAGATGCCAACGGCGGCCATCGGCAAGATCCTGATACCCTGGAAACGTGGACCATCCCGGAAACGCGCGTTCGGCTTCGCCGCCTTGACCGTTGTCCGTGACGCCGAGAAGATGCGTCGTATCGAAATGCCAACCGAAAATCTGGGTCGTCCCGTGGGCCGTGCCGAGCAAGGTCTCACTTCCGATTGCGAAGATGCGATGCGCGGGCGAACTGAGGTCGCTCGCATCGAGATACGGCGCGGCGTTGAAGATTTCGAGGCCGCTCATCACGAGAACGAGCATCGCGAGCGCGCCGACCCAGTGCGTGAGGCGCGTTGCGATCGAGTGGCGTTTGACGACCGTGCCGGGCGTGGTCGTCGGTGCCGCCGTACGTGCCGGTGGGGAGCCTGCCGTTGCATCCATCCTTTTCATGCTAACACGGCAGCGGTGCCGCGGACCTGTAAGGGAGCCGACAGTCGGGCGCCAATAGCGCGAAGATGCAATGCACTCGCCTCGTCGTGCGCCGCGACGGTGCCGTCGCGTACGTCACGCTCGCACGACCGAGCGTGCGCAACGCCTTCGATGCGACGATGATCGCCGAGCTGACGACGACGTTCGACGAACTCGGCCGCGACGCCGAGCTGCGCGCGGTCGTTCTCGCAGGCGAGGGTTCCGTCTTTTGCGGCGGCGCCGACCTCAACGCGATGCGCGCATCGCTCGATCTCGATGAAGAAGCCAATCGCGAAGACGCGCGCGCGATGTCGCGCATGTTTCGCACGATCGATCGCACGCCCAAGGCCGTCGTCGCACGCGTCCATGGCGCGGCACTCGGCGGCGGTGCCGGAATCGTCGCCGTTTGCGATATCGCGATCACGGCGAGCGATACGCGGTTCGGGTTTACGGAAACGAAACTCGGCATTCTGCCCGCGGTCATCTCGCCGTTCGTGCTCGCAAAAATCGGTGCGTCGCACGCACGCGCGCTCGCACTCACGGGCGAACGTTTCGATGCCGCACGCGCGCTGCACGTCGGGCTCGTTCACGAAGTCGTCGCGAGCGAGCCCGACCTCGACGCCGCCGTCGCGCGCGTCGTGCACGAGCTCGGCAGCGCGAGCCCGACCGCAATCGCCGCCACGAAAGCGCTCTTCGCGCGCGTCGCCGCGACCGCGTACGACGACACGCTCGAACTCACGGCGCGCGCGATCGCCGCGCAGCGCACGAGCGCCGAAGGGCAAGACGGCTTGCGCGCGTTTCTCGAAAAGCGTTCGCCCGCGTGGGTTCGCGGATGACGCGTATCCGACGCGTACTCATCGCCAATCGCGGCGAGATCGCCGTGCGGATCGCGCGCGGTGCGCGAGCGAGCGGAATCGTGCCGCTCGGCATCTTCTCCGATGCCGACGCACGCGCGATGCACGTCGATGCGATGGACGATGCCGTACGCATCGGTCCCGGGCCCGCAAGCGAATCGTATCTCTCGATCGATCGCGTGCTCGCGGCCGCGCGAACCCTCGGCGCCGATGCCGTCCATCCGGGTTACGGCTTTCTCTCCGAACGCGCGACGTTCGCCGCCGCCGTCCGCGATGCGGGCCTGACCTTCGTCGGGCCGACACCCGAAGCGATCGCGGCGATGGGCGATAAAACCGAAGCGAAGCGACGCGCGCGCGCGCACGACGTGCCCGTCGTACCGGGATACGACGGCGACGATCTCTCGCTCGCGACGTTGCGCGCCGAAGCCGCGCGCATCGGCACGCCGCTGCTCGTGAAAGCGAGTGCTGGCGGAGGCGGACGCGGGATGCGCGTCGTCACCGATCTCGCAACATTCGACGACGCACTCGATTCGGCACGACGCGAAGCGCTCGCATCGTTTGGCGACGATCGCGTGCTGCTCGAACGCTACGTCGCGCGGCCGCGGCATATCGAATTTCAAATCGTGGCCGACCGCTTCGGCACCACGTTGCATCTTGGCGAACGCGAGTGTTCCATCCAGCGACGCCATCAAAAGATTATCGAAGAAGCGCCTTCGGTCGCACTCGACGATGCGCTGCGCACTCAGATGGGCGAAGCGGCGATTCGTGTGGCGAAATCCGTCGGTTACGCGAACGCCGGAACGGTCGAGTTCTTGCTCGACGACGACGGCGCGTTTTATTTTCTCGAGATGAACGCGCGACTGCAAGTCGAGCATCCCGTCACCGAATTCGTCCACGGCATCGATCTCGTGCGCCTGCAATTCGCACTCGCTGCGGGCGAGGCGTTACCGTTCGCGCAGAGCGACGTGCGTGCGCGCGGTTGGGCGATCGAAGTGCGCGTCAACGCTGAGGATCCCGCTACGGGCTACTTGCCGACGATTGGGACGCTCTCGAAATTCGACGTCCCTGCAAACGACGGCATACGCGTCGATACGGGCGTCGGTGCGGGCAGCGACGTCTCCATCTATTACGACTCGATGCTCGCGAAAATCATCGCGTACGCGCCGACGCGCATCGAAGCGATCGATCGCCTCGATCGTGCCCTTGCGGGAACGCAGATCGTCGGCGTGCCGACCAACGTGCCGCTGGCGCGAGCGATCCTCGCAGACGATGCGTTTCGTTCCGGCGAGACGACGACGGCGTTTCTCGGCGATCGCCCCGAATTGCTCGCGCCGCGCGACCTGCGCGCACCCAACGACGCCCTCGCGCTCGCCGTCGGGGCGCTCGTCGCGACGCAACGCGCGTGGCGGATCGGCAGTATCGGCATTCCCGTCGCACTCGTCGATGGTGCGCACATCGAATGTGCGACGGTGTCGCGAAGCGGCGACGGTCGAACGTGGTCGATTCGTAGCGATGCCCGAGGCGAGGTCGTCTTCGACGGCACGATCGATGCGACGGGTGATCGCGTCGTCCTCGCGACCGCGACGACGCGTATCGCGGGTCGCGTCCGTATCGCGGCGTCGTCGATCGACGTCGATTTCGCGGGCGAGCGATACGTTTTTGCGTTCGCGCCACCGCCCTCACTCGACCGCGCGCACGACGCGCGCGCGACGAGTGCCGGCGCCGTGCTCTCGCCGATGCCCGGGAAGATTCTCGACGTTGCGGTTGCCGTCGGCGATTCCGTCAACGCGCGCGACCTACTCGTCGTACTCGAAGCGATGAAGATGGAACATCGTATCGAAGCAACGCATGCGGGAGTCGTCCGTCGCATCGCCGTCGCTCCGGGCGAACTCGTAGCCGGCGGCGCGAGCCTCGTCGAACTCGCCGCACACGCCGAATCCGAAAGCACGGTTGGCACGCCATGAGCGCACTCTCTCTCACCGAACTTCCCGCGCGCGTCAAAATCGTCGAGATGGGGCCGCGGGACGGCCTGCAAAACGAAGCGGCCGTCGTGAAAACCGCGGATAAAGTGCGCTTCATCGATTTGTTGAGCGCGAGCGGACTCGCGGCGATCGAAGCGACGTCGTTCGTGCGACCGAGCGCCATCCCGCAACTCGACGATGCGGAAGCCGTGATGGCGGCGATCGAACGACGACCCGGCGTTACCTATCTCGCGCTCACGCCGAATATGCGCGGCCTCGATCGCGCTCGTAGCGCGGGCGTGCGCGCCGTTGCCGTCTTTACCGCGGCGTCGGAGTCGTTTACCAAACGCAACATCAATATGACGATCGCCGAATCGCTCGCGACGTTTGCGACGGTCGTCCGCGACGCGCGTCGCGACGGCATGTGGGTACGCGCGTACGTTTCGACGGCCTTTGGCTGTCCGTACGAAGGCGCGGTCGAAGTCGATGCGGTCGTGCGTGTCGCGAGCGCACTCGCCGAATTCGGCGTCGATGAGATTTCGATCGGCGACACGATCGGTGTTGCGACGCCGCGCGGCGTCGTTGAGGTCGCGGGAGCGCTCCAGGCGCACATGCCCGTCGAACGGCTCGCGATGCATTTCCACGATACGCGCGGCACCGCGCTCGCAAACGTCGTCGCCGCACTACAAATGCAGATTTCGATCTTCGATTCATCGGCGGGCGGTCTCGGCGGCTGTCCTTACGCGCCGGGAGCGACGGGAAATCTCGCGACGGAAGACCTGCTCTACATGCTCGACGGCATGGGCATCGAAACGGGCGTTTCGCTCGAAGGCATCCGTGCCGCGTCGCGTTATCTTAGCGGCGCCATCGGCCGCGAGCCGGTCTCGCGGGCCTATCGCGCGCTCGAAGCCGCGGCCGCGCGCGCGTGAACGGCGACCGCTTCCCCGCGGTGATGGCCGCGCGCGCGCACGGTCGCATCCTCGCCGATAACGCGGCGGGCGTGCAACTTCCCGATACGACGCTCGAGCGAATGCAACGGTACCTTACCTACGATAACTCACAGAAGGGCGGCATCTTCGCGCGGACGCGCGCGACGAGCGATCTCGTTGCGGAAGCGAAGCTCGAGTTTGCCGAACTCGTCGACGTGCCCGTCGCACGCGTCGGCATCGGCCTCAACG
>JANYGA010000259.1 GCA_025359485.1 Rhodospirillales bacterium
CGCGCCCGAAGTTGGATTTCTGCGCGTTGCCGGCCGCCTCGTTAAACCCTGAGTCGTACCAAAAGTCGTGCAGCCAATTGGTCACGTAGAAAATCTGCGTCACGGATGCCTTCACCTGCTCCGTGCCCTCGGGGGGCTCGGCGACGTTGTACGTTCGGTCGAACGTCCGGGGCGCTCCGGCGCCGCCGTTCACGTCGGCGACGACGTCTTTGGCATCGAGGCCATCCCCGATATCTGGAGCTCCGGGGGCGCCGCCGTCAGGCGCGGCGTGCTGGTCATCGCGGTCGCCGTAGGCCTGGACGTTGTTGCCTTCGGTCGTTTTGGTAGCGGTGGCGGGCAGCCACGGATCGGCCGCGCCGGTTGGGTTCTTGTTGAAGCCGGCGGTCGTCACGAGATAGGTCGCCCAATCGGTCAGTGCGTTATCGCAGACGAGAAAGAAGGCGCCCCGCTTGACGAGCCCTGCAAATTCCGTTGCGAAGGGATGCCCGTCGCTTCCTTGCGCGGTCAGCACGTCGCCGCGCCGTTTCGATGCTTCCGCGAGGCGATAGGTCTTCCACATCGTATCGTTGAGTCCTAAAATAACGCCTCGACCATAGAAAACGGCTCCGACGTGCATGGCGCCCGGCCCCTCGTGCATCGCGCTTTCGTACGCATCCATCGAATGACCCATGTACCCGACGACGACACCGTCGGCGACGCGGTTGACCGCCATAATCTGACGATGTTTCGCCTGTCGTGCGAGGCGCACGTCGATCGCGGCAAAGTCGTAAACCGAACCACCTACGGCCGATCGCGCCACGTCCGGCGCGGTCGCGGGAACGGCTGCAATCGCCGCGCCTGCGGCGAGAAACGTACGACGTGATGGCATCCGGCGTCGGTTCACGCGTGAGACGACGCGTCCTGTGCGACCATCGGTTTACGTGCGATTCACATCTACGCCAAAACTCATACTTGCGTATAGTGGCGACTTTCGTCGAAGGCACCTATTATGGGGAGAATCTTTCTACCATCCTGTTTTCGTTAGGAGCGATCGATCGTGCAATCCGCAAAAGCTCAGTGGCAGCGTCCCGCATTCGCCGTGACCGGAACCGGTTTCGAAGTCACGATGTATCTCGGAACGCAGACCGAGATCCGCAAGTAACGAACGAATCGTTCGAATGACCGGCGCGCGCTTCGAAGCGATTCGAGCGACGCGCCGGTTTTTTTATGCAAACACTCGACATCCATATCGTTAAGTTGTTATAGGTAAGGTACTCGTACGATCGCCCAACCCTTCAAGTCGACACGTGAATCGTTCGAGATGCGTGTAGGGACGAGAAGTGCGGACGACGATGCGATCCGAATCTTTTAGGAGATGACAGATGAAACGTCCATCGCTCTCGGCGCTCGCGGGCCTCGCGCTCGCGTTCGCTCCGGGTTTGGTGCTCGCGAACGCGAACGTCGCGTCTGCGAAAACCGAGCCGGCACCGGTCGCCTCGGCGGCCCCATCGACCAGTCCCGCGACCGTCCCCTCCGCCGCGCAACCCGCGACGGCCCCCGCGTCCAAACCGAACGAAGATTTCCTTTCGCGAATCACGGTCAACATCGCGCCCGGATTCTTTTTCGCGACCAACAGCGACGCGGCACCCTCCCCGTTCGCCGATCGCTCGACGCACATTTTCTACGACACCCCGCGGCGCAACGCCGACGTTCTCCGCTTCGATTATGGCGCTTCGTTCAAAATCGATAGCAAGACGTCGCTCTCGTTCTCGCACGGAAACGTCGCCTATCAGCTCGGCCGCATCTTGCTCGGCACCAACGCCGAACTCTCGTCGGGTGAGATCGTCGACTACACCGATACCTATTCGCTCAATCATTCACTCGGCCACGGGCTCGGCATTCACGCGACGTATTTCAACCACCAGCGCAGCTCCGCATCGCAGGGAACCAATCCCGCCCTGTGTCTCAATCAAAAGCGTTGCCAAGATCCCGTGACGGGCGCGCAATTCAACAATCCCAATTCCATCGACGAACACGGCTACACGTTCGGCGGTGCCTACGATTTCGGACCGACGTCGAAAATCGGTAAGATCTTTACCGCGGCGATCGATGCGAAGTATGTGCCGCGTCCCGGTACGCCAAACAACATCCCCGCGCGCGCGGGAACGATCGCCACTGCGCTCGGCGATCTCGGCGGCTACCGCGGGAGCCAAGTGCTCTTCCCGTATTCGCTAACGGCAAAATTGCCGATCCTCGATTCCTCGACGCTCGTTCCGTTCATCAACTACACGAATCTCCCGGTGCTCTATCGCGATTCGGCCGTTCCCGAAGCCTACCGAGGCATCGTTTTCGGCCTGGTTAAAGTCATCAACAAAAACGTGACGTTTAGCTACACGAATCTCAATCTGCAAAGCTGCCGCTGTATCACGCGCGTCCCCCCTCCCGACAATCTCCGTCTCGCGTTCGGAATTCTCAAACTCGACTTCCACACGCAACTCTAATCACGCGCTCGATCGATCGACCACCCACGAAGCTTTCATGAAGCTCCGTGGTTTTTTTTTTGTCGGATGGCCCTATACGAAAGACGTGTCTTTTCGATACACGACAGGTAAGCGTCGCGCCCGTACGCGTACTTGTTCGGCGCATGATGTTCAACCGGTTGCGACTTTCAATTGCTGTGCTGGCAACGCTCGTTCTCGTCACGGGGCCCGGCACGAGCGCACGTGCCGCGGGAAAGAGCACGGCGATCTGTGTCGACTCGTCGAGCCCGACAGCGCCGATCGATCGTCGCGTCATCGCAGCCGTCGCGCGATCGATCGGATCGACACCGCAGACCTATGAATTCGACGGTTCTCGCGGTGTCTCCGATCGTTTTTTCCGTTTTCTCATGCGCGACCAGTGCGGATTGATCATGGGCTTTCCGGTCGACTTGCGCGATGCCGATGCACCCCGTGGCTTAGCACTGACACCCGGTTACTTCGAGACGGGATACGTCCTGGTGGGCCTCGGTCACGTGCTTACGATTGCGACGATTCCACGCAATGCATCGGTTGCCGTCGGCCTCGGAACCGTGCCGAATTTTTATCTCGTGGGCGCGCTCGGACAAGCGCCGCCGCTCAAAGCCGAAGGCTTCTCGACACAGGATGAAGCGCTCGACGCGCTCGTCAAACATCGCGTTGCGGCGGCCATGCTTTGGGAGCCCTCGGTGCGAAATTACCGAAAGCGTCATCACGAAGCACTCGTGATCTCGAAGCTTCCGATCGATCACGCGCGGTGGCATCTCGCCGCCCTCTTCGATCCCAAGAAACCCCGATTGGCGAAAATATTCGAACGTGGCCTCGCGTTACTCGCATCGTCGGGCGAACTCGCGACGATTACCAAATCTCCTGAGGGGCGATCATCTAAATGAAATTCTCAAGAACGATTCTATCCGCTACCGCCGTGGTCGTCGCCGCAAGTGCACTTGGAACCGTTGCATCATCGAAGACGACATCGGCGTCGGCTGCGTATTACACGGCGGCTCAAGCCACGTCGGGACAAAAAGAGTACGCGACGGAGTGCGCGAGTTGCCACGGTGTCAAACTCGAAGGTGTCAAAGCCCCGGCGCTCGCGGGTGAAGGTATGGCCGGTTCGCAGTCGGTCGCGGACATCTATTATTTCATGCAGCAGCAGATGCCCGCGGGAGCTCCGGGAAGTCTCAGCGCGGCAAAATACGCGTCGATCATGGCGTATATTCTGAAGAAGAACGGCCATCCCGCGGGCAAAGTGATGTTGACCGCAGCGAGCGTCAAGAAGATTACCGCGAAGATCTAACGCGTCCCACGCTCGAGATACGCGCGCGAGACGACGACGGCCTGAAGCCGATTCTTCACGTGCAGTTTTCGTAAGATCGCGGAGATGTGCACTTTAACGGTAATCTCTTCGATGCCGAGGTCGCTTGCGATCTGACGATTCGAGCGGCCGCGCGCGAGCGCTTCGAGAACGTCGTACTGCCGCGGCGTCAGCGGCTCGGGATCGCCCGAGGTAGCACCGGCCGAGCTTCCACGCGGTTCGCACGGCATATACGTTTCGCCGGCGAGTACGCGACGGATCGCGTGCTCCATCGTCGCGATCGTCGCGGATTTCGGAATGAACGCGGCGACGCCACATGCCATCGCGCGTCGAATCGTCGATGGATCTTCGCGAGATGACACCACGATCGTCGGAGTTAGCGGAACGCGTTTACGCAGACTGACGAGCTCGTTAAAATCGTCGCCACCGGGCATCGTGAGATCGACGAAGATGAGATCGAAACGATCGTCATCGCGCGTCTGCACGAGCATCTCGCCGTGAGTTGCAACTTCCATATAAGTGGCGTTTGGTACGACTCGATCGTACACGTGTCGAAGCGCTTCGCGAAAGAGCGGATGATCGTCGGCGATGAGGATCTTGGTGGCGAGCAATCTGATACTTTCGTATACTTGGCGTTCCATCGGTAACTTCGTTACGATACCGTTACGTTTCGAAGGAACCTTCTAACAAAGGATTGTGCATGTCCTCAGCTGTTCTCGATCATCAGGCCCTTTTCGATATTACGAGCCTCGGCGTCGATAATCCATTCAAGCGCCGATACGATAACTTCATCGGTGGAGCGTTCGTGCCGCCGGTCAAGGGTCAGTATTTCGCAAACGTCAGCCCGGTGTTCGGACAACCGTTCACGGAGATCGCACGCTCGTCGGCCGAAGATATCGAACTCGCGCTCGACGCCGCGCATGCGGCACGTGCGGCGTGGGGCAAAACCTCCGTCGCGGAGCGCTCGAATATTCTCTTCAAAATCGCCGACCGCATGGAGGCCAAGCTCAACGTCCTCGCACTCGCAGAGACGATCGATAACGGCAAACCGATCCGCGAGACGACGCTCGCCGACATCCCGCTCGCAATCGATCACTTCCGCTACTTCGCAGGTGTCATCCGAGCGCAAGAAGGCGGCATCTCCGAAATCGACAACGATACGGTCGCGTACCATTTCCACGAACCGCTCGGCGTCGTCGGGCAGATCATCCCGTGGAATTTTCCGATCCTCATGGCGACGTGGAAACTCGCGCCCGCGTTAGCAGCCGGCAATTGCGTCGTCATCAAACCTGCGGAGCAAACGCCGGCGTCGTTGATGGTCTGGATCGAGATGATCGCCGACCTTCTCCCGCCAGGCGTCCTCAACATCGTCCAAGGTTTCGGACTCGAAGCCGGCAAGCCGCTCGCATCCAACAAGCGCATCGCGAAAATCGCGTTCACCGGCGAGACGACGACGGGTCGTCTCATCATGCAGTACGCATCGCAGAACATCATCCCGGTGACGCTCGAGCTCGGCGGAAAATCGCCGAACGTTTTCTTCGCCGACGTCGCGGCGAAAGACGATGCGTTCTTCGATAAGGCCGTCGAAGGCTTCGTGATGTTCGCCTTAAATCAGGGCGAAATTTGCACGTGTCCGTCGCGCGCACTGATCGAAGAATCGATCTATGACAAATTCATGGAACGTGCGATCAAGCGCGTCGCAGCGATCGTTCAAGGCAACCCGCTCGACATGGGAACGATGATCGGCGCTCAAGCGTCTAGCGAACAGATGGAGAAGATTCTTTCTTACATCGACATCGGGAAAAAAGAAGGCGCGGAACTGCTCATCGGCGGCGAGCGCAACATGATGGATGGCGCTTTCAAAGACGGCTACTACGTGAAGCCGACCGTCTTTAAAGGCCACAACAAAATGCGGATCTTCCAAGAAGAGATCTTCGGGCCCGTTCTCTCCGTTACGACGTTCAAAGATGAAGCCGAAGCGCTCGAAATCGCGAACGACACGCTCTACGGTCTCGGGGCTGCCGTGTGGTCCCGCGACATGAATACGTGTTACCGCATGGGACGCGGCATCCAAGCCGGTCGCGTCTGGACCAACTGCTACCACGCCTACCCCGCACACGCGGCATTCGGTGGATACAAACAGTCGGGCATCGGCCGCGAGAATCACAAGATGATGCTCGATCATTACCAGAACACGAAAAATATGCTCGTGAGCTACAGTCCCAACGCCCTCGGCTTCTTCTAGGTTTTGACTCCCGGAAACGGTACCGCAGCGGCTGCGCGCGTCACGTTGACGCCCGCAGCCGTCGCACTTATCGAAAAACTTCGCGCGCAACATGGCCCGGTGATGTTCCATCAGTCGGGTGGTTGTTGCGATGGCAGTAGCCCGATGTGTTATCCCCTCGGAGAATTCATGCTTGGAAGCTCCGATGTGAAACTCGGCGAGATCGCCGATGCTCCGTTCTACATGAGCGAATCGCAATTCGCGTACTGGCAACACACGAAGCTCATCATCGATGTCATTCCCGGTCGAGGCGGGATGTTCTCACTCGAAAATCCGGAAGGCGTGCGGTTCCTCACGCGCTCGGAGATGTTCACCGACGACGAACGTGACCGGCTCTTGCCAATCGAGCATTGCTCGTAATCGTCTTCATTTAACCGTTAAGGAGATCAATGGGTTCACCAAACAAACCGCGTCGTCTCGCGCTCGCTGCGGCGATCGTCGCGGTCGTCTCCGCTGGAGCCGTCGGCTTCCGCGCCATCCCCACGCACGCCGCCGCCGGATATCCGACGGTTACGGCCGAGCGCCTTACCAATGCCGCATCCGATGATGGCTGGCTCATGTACCGCCGCACGTACGATTCGCAAGGTTTCGCGCCGTTCGAAGACATCAACAAGAGCAACGTCGCGAGTCTCAAAACCGTCTTCACGTACGAGACGGGCCTCAAGCAGGGTCACGAAGCGCCCCCCGTCGTCAACGGCGACACGATGTTCATCACGACGCCGATGAATCACCTCATCGCGATGGACGCGACGACGGGCAAGATCAAATGGCAGTATAAGGCGACGATCTCGCCCGTGACGCTCAAGACCGTGTGTTGCGACGTCGTCAATCGTGGCGTCGCTCTGTACGGCGACAAAGTATACATGGCGTTGCTCGACAATCGCGTCATGGCATTCGACGCGCAGACGGGTAAAGTCGCGTGGACCAAGCAGCTGATGCCTCCCGGCGTCGGCTACGCGATGACGGGCGCACCGCTCGTCGTCGAAGGCAATATCGTCACGGGCATCGCCGGTGGCGAATATGGCGGCCGTGGCTTCATCGTCGCACTGGACGCCGAAACCGGCGACACGAAGTGGAAGACGTACACGGTTCCGAGCAATTCGGAAAAGGGCGGCGATACGTGGCCCAAGGGCAATCTCTACAAAACCGGTGGCGGCGGCACGTGGCTCACGGGTAGCTACGATCCCGAAACCAAGAGCATTTTTTGGGGCGTCGGAAACCCGGGCCCGTGGCTCGCAGATCTCCGTCCTGGCAACAACCTCTACACCGATAGCGTCGTCGCGCTCAATCCCGCCGACGGCAAGATCAAATTCAGCTATCAGTTCACGCCGCACGACACGTGGGACTACGATGCGACGAACGAATCCGTCCTCGCCGATATCACCTTCAAAGGCACGCCGTACAAGGCGCTCCTCCATGCGGATCGCAACGGCAACCTCTTCGCACTCGACCGTACGAACGGTAAGTTCATCTACGCAAAACCGTTCGTGACGGCGACGTCGATCAATGGCTTCTCCGCCGACGGCACGCCGCAGAGCAACGCGCTTAATCGTCCGCATCTCGGCAAATCGATCTTCACGTGCCCGAGCTTCCTCGGTGGCAAAAATTGGTGGCCGACGGCATACGATCCGGGCACGCAGACGCTCTTCGTCCCGACGAGCAAATGGTGCATGTCGATGAAGGGCACCGGCACGGATTACAAAGCCGGCCTGCCGTTCTTGGGTGAAACCTTCGAAGTGCAGCCGCAACCCGGTAGCTCGGGCTACGGCGAACTCCAAGCGATCGACGCCAATACCGGCGTAAAGAAGTGGGCGTACGAAACGAAGCTTCCGTGGAACGGTCCCGTCCTCGCAACCAAGGGTGGCATCGTCTTTAGCGGCACCGTCGATCAACGCTTCATGGCGTTCGACTCCGCGACGGGCAAAGCGCTTTGGACGCAAAAAATGAGCTCGGGCGTCGTGGGCGTCCCGACCACGTACAAAGTCAACGGCAAGCAATACGTCGCGGTCTACGCGGGCTACGGCGGCGCGACCCCGATTTGGGCCGGCCCCGCGGCGAAAGCCACGGCAAATATTCCGCTCGGCGGCAAGCTCTACGTCTTCGCTCTTCCCGACGCGAAGTAACGACAAGTCATAACGAAAGCACCGGTCGTTCGAAAGGGCGGCCGGTGCTTTTTTTATATTTATCGCGGGCTAGGCGAGAACGTGACTCATCAGAGCGCGGAGACGTTCGACGCGCACGGGTTTATTGAGATACCAATAGCCGTGCGACGTGACGCTCTCGCGGATTTCGGGCGTCCGGTCGGCCGTGAGCACGACGGCCGCAACGGCGCGGTCACACGCGTTGCGAACACCCGCAATCGCTTCGAATCCAGTTTGACCGGCCGCGAGGTGATAATCCGCGACGATAAAATCCGGCGGAGCGTCGAGACGCGATGCGCCCTCGATTGCCGCCCGCGGCGAATCGGCTTCGATCGTGCGACATCCCCAAGCGCCGAGCACGAGCGTCATGCCCTCGAGTGCTTCGAGATCGTCGTCGACGACGAGAATCATCTTGCCCGCGAGGGGATTGTCGCGTCGCGTTTCGACCGTCGTCGGCACGCGCACGCGCGCGGGATCGCCGAGGGGAATATCGATGCCGAAGACCGTTCCGCGACCCACGCGCGAGCGAACGTGCACGCGGGCGCCCAGTAATCGCGCGATGCGCTCGACGATGGCGAGCCCGAGTCCGAGGCCCAGTGCCCGACCGTCGCCGCTACCGGGCTCGAGCTGTCGGAACTCTTCGAAAATCTCGACGAGTCGTTCGCCCGGTATGCCGATCCCCGTATCCCACACTTCGATGCGTAAGACGTCGCCACGCTTGCGACATCCGAGCAAGACACCGCCACGTGTGGTGTAGCGTAGCGCGTTGCTGATGAAATTGCGCAAGATGCGATCGAGTAGGCGGAGATCGGTTTTGACGATTGCGTCGCTCGGCACGATGCGTAGCCGCAGCTCGCGTTCTTCGGCGCCGAGAGCATAGTCGGAGGCGAGTCGACGTAGCAGCGGATCGATTGCGACATCCTCGATTTCGACGGTCATGCCGCCGGCATCGATGCGCGAAATCTCGAGCAACGTCGTCAGAAGCGACTCCGCGCCTTCGAGCGATGCGTCCACGCGACCGAGGAGCCGCAGCGATCCCGATTCGTTCATCCGTAGTTTGAGCGCATCGATGAAGAGTCGAGCGATATTAAGTGGCTGGAGTAAATCGTGGCTGGCGGCTGCAAAGAATTTCGTCTTACTCGCGTGCGCGCGCTCCGCTTCGCTTCGGGCCGTTTCGAGCGCGCGCTCGATCTCCGCGCGCTCGGCGATCTCGCGACGCAGCTGGGCATTGACGCGCTGCAGCTCGCCCGTGCGTTGTTGCACCATCTTTTCGAGCGTGATCGCGGCTTGAAAGAGGCTAAAGGCGTTCCCTTGCGCGTCGGTGCTCCGCTCGACACGATCCATCAGCACGCGATTGATCTTTTGGAGCTTCTCGAACTCGCGGTCGAAATCGGTCACTCAGACCCGCCCCGGAGCGCCGCCGAATGCAACGCCACTAAAGGTTTGGTTGAGATGCATCGCGTGAAACTGCTCGCCGTACGTCGAGAAGCCCACGACGTTGTTATCGGCGAGCATCTTCGAGACGGAACGTTCGAGGCGGCGTTCTTGCAGTTCGAGTCGGCGGAAGATGCAATCGAAGCCCAAGATCGCTTCGGGCGGCCCGATATCGGCGACGATCTTCGTGAAGAGTCGGTCGAGATCGGCGATCATATCGGCGCCGCTGCCTGCTGCGAGGACGATGCCTTCATCGATCGCGCAATAGAACGTCATGCTGCGGTCTTCTTCGTTGACCTCGCGGATCGACCGCGTATAATCGTCGCCCCCGACGCGTACGAGCAGCGGGTGCGTGGCGAGCGTCATCGGATCGAGCGGTTTTCCCGCAACGCCCATCACGCGCGCGTATTCGTCCGATGCGGGTTCCGCGTTGATCTCGGTGACGACGCGTTTGACGGGATCGGCTTCCGTGACGACCATCTTGCGATCCGACGCGACGATGTGTTGCGTCTTGAAGACCTGATACGGCAGCCACGTGTGGACCAGCACGAGCACGGCGCTCCCCGCACGGAATTCGCCCTCGTGAAAGACGACCGTCTCGCGAAAACGCAAATTGTCGCCGGCCGATCCGCCGACGAGTGGAATCTCGCCGAGCTCGCGTGCGATCGCGCTGAGCACGGGCTCTTCGATACCCGACATGCCGTCGATGAGCAAGATCGCGAACGTGTCGGCCGCCGACGCCGACGGTGCGCGCAGATGGAGGCGACGCAAAAGCGATTGCACGCCCTCGGAGACGCGCACGAGCGAGGTCGCATCGAGATTGTCGATGTGACCCGCGACCGTGACGAAATCGTCGCGCGGCAGCGAGAGGCCGACGAGCGCGCCGTCGATGTATCCGTCGGCGCCGATCTCCCCCGCAGTCGAACAGCCGACGAGCGCGACCCCCTCGAAACGGCGATTCATCTCGGCGCTCAGACGGTCGAGATCGTACCGTGCCGAGCAGAAGAAGACGACGGTACCGGTCGCGGGCGTCACGAGTTGTTCCGCGAGTTCGCGCGCGGCGACCAGCGGGTCGGGATGATGCGTCGCTCCCCGGCGGATGGCGGCCATCGGACAAAGATTCCG
>JANYGA010000022.1 GCA_025359485.1 Rhodospirillales bacterium
TCGACGACGCGCTCGACGACACCAAAAATATCGGGCGCAAGCTCGCGATCGTCTTCATCGATCTCGATCGCTTTAAATCGATCAACGACGCGTTCGGTCATGCCACGGGAGATTTCGTCCTGCAGGCGATCGCGCGACGCCTCGAACGCTCGGTCGGCGCGTACGATACCGTCGCGCGCATCAGCGGCGATGAATTCGTCGTCTTTCTCGGATCGTTCGACGATGAGATCGTCGTCGAGGAAGCCTGCCAACGCATTGCGGCTTGCTTCGAGACACCCGTCGAAGCCGACGGGCGGATGCATCGGTTGGGCGCGAGCATCGGCGTGAGTATCTTTCCCAAAGATGGCTCGACCATCGACGATCTCATGCATGCGGCCGACATGGCGATGTACGATAGCAAATCGACGCAGCTCCAACACGCCGTACGCTTCAACGACGATCTCGTCGCACGGCGAAAAGAACGTGCCACCTTCGAAAACGATCTCGAGGCGGCGTTACGGAACGCGCAATTCGAAATGTATTACCAGCCGATCGTCAAGAGCGAAACGCACGCGATCGTTGCCGCGGAAGCGTTGATCCGATGGAATCACCCGAAGCGCGGCGTCGTCATGCCCGGCGAGTTCATCGCACTCGCCGAATCGAATCGGTCGATCATCGCGATCGGCAATTGGGCGCTCTACGAAGTCTGTCGGTATCAGCGTCAGAAGCTCGATGCCGGGATGCGCGCGTTTCCCATCTCCGTCAACGTCTCGCTCGTGCAATTTCGCAGTCCGGGATTCGTCGACGTCGTGCGTGAGGCACTCTTCACGTCGCAGCTCGACGCGCGACTCATCGTCCTGGAACTCACGGAAAGCGTTGCGAGCGGTAACTTTTACGAAACGATGCGCAAGCTTACGGAACTCAAGCTGCTCGGCATCACGCTCGCGATCGACGATTTCGGCACCGGATATTCCTCGCTCGCCTATCTCAAACACTTTCCGATCGACGTCGTTAAACTCGATCGCGCGTTCGTGATCGACATTATCGGCGGCCCGCTCGATCGCGCCATAGCGGAAACGATCGTCACCCTCGCTTCGAAATTACATCTCGACGTCATCGCGGAGGGAATCGAAACCGTCGATCAAGCGCGATGCATGGAAGAGATCGGATGTCATCGCTTACAAGGCTATCTCTTCGGCCGACCGGCACCGGCCGAGGAGCCGTGCCCGGCGTCGTGAATCTCAGAAGATGACGCGAAGCTTCGCCGGTCGCACGTTCGTCCTCCGTATCGATCGAAACGCGGTCGACGAACCCTCGACGCTCGCGAGCGATCTCGCATTTCTCATGCAGCACGACGTGCGACCGATCGTCGTCGCGCCGACGCCGAACGACGCGCGCTCGTACGTGCGAGCGCTCAATCGCCAAACCAATCTCGCCGTCGGTCTCTGCGGCGCCGATGCCGCGCTCTTGCCCGCCACGGGTGGCGAGAGCGTCGGGCGCGTCCAGACGGGTATTCTCGCGACGCTCACGTCGGCGGGATATATCCCCGTCATCGAACCGACGGCATACGGCCTCGGGCATCGTGAGATCGCGATCGGGCCCGACGACGTCGCCGCGGCCGTCGCCGCCGCAACCGATGCGGCGCGCGCGATCTTCTTCCACGTTGCCGGCGGCGTGCTCGATCCCGCAACGCGCGCGCTCCTGGCCGAACTCACGCCAGCCGAGGCGCTCGCACTCGTCGATGGCGATACGCTCGAACCCGAATTACGCGCCGTGGTGCGTGCCGCCGCATACGGCGTTCGCGCGGGCGTCAACGCCGCCCAAATCATCGACGGCCGCATCTCGCATGCGGCGATCGTCGAGTTGCTCACCGAACGACATCTCGGCACGCAAGTGACGGGTACCGTCTACTTGGGTGCGGCGTGATGCGCGGTCGCGTCGTCGCACTCGCCGCATCGCTCGTCGCGATCGGCACCGTCGCGACGTTCGCATCGCATGCGATCGCGGCAAACGATCCCGGCGGCTACGTGGGCCGCGGACAATTGGTCGTGCAGACGGCGATCGCGGGGATCGATAAGCTCACCGTCGGCGGCGAGATCGCGTTCGAACAGCGCGGCGCACTCGCGCGTATCGACGTCCTTTCCATCGGCATCCCCGGCACCGATCCGGCGATCTCGTCGCTACTGGGAACGCAGCTCTTTCCACCGGGCGGATTCACGATCGTCTACGATCGCACGGCCGCAAGTTACACCGTCTGGTCGAACGCGAAGCACACCTACTTTGCGAGCGTACCTTCGCCCGCCCCCGGGGCGACGCCGACACCGACCGCGAGTGCGATGGCCGCGAGTAGTGCTTCCTCGCCGTGTCGTCGCGTATCGATTTGAGAACTGCGACGACACGGCGTTTTCCGTGAGCTTGAATCTCGCGGGACACGGTCCGATCAACGGCCACCCGGCAACCGGGGTCGATTACCAACTCACGCGCACGACGAAGAAGGGCGAGAAATCCGATTTTCACGGCCGCATCCAACTCGCCGACGACCTCGACGAACTCCCAGTCGAGCTAACCGCGAGTGTGAAGACGAAATCGATTCCGCAAAGCTCGCTGCGACTCGATCTCACGTCGATTATGAAACAGACCCCGAACGAGTCCGACTTCGCCGTTCCGCAAGGCTTCTCGCGCGCGAACGATCTCGGAGGCGTGCTCGGAAAGACGCTTCCGCTTTAACGCGACCGGATCAATCGCAGGGATCGGGGCGACCGAGCGCACGCGCGATCCGCGTTCCCAGCGGCGGACTATTGTAGAAATACCAGCGACTCAATCGCGACGGGCAGAGTTGGCCTAGCGTTTCATCGGCGATGCGGACGTAAACGCGCACCGCGGAGGCACGATCGGACGTGAGCGCGAGCGCGTAATCGTCGGCGCGCGATTCGAGTTGACGCGAGTACCCGTTGTAGATCGGCGTCGCGACGAGTGCGAGCAGGCCGAGAAAAAAGAAGACGAGCGGCAAGCGCGCGAGCGGGTCGTCGTCGCGACGGAAGCCGACACGGTCGGCGAAAACAACCGCCAGTGCCGTACAAAAAATAAAGAGCGACGTCCAAAACAGCGAGAGCCGAAAATCGTCACCGTGAACGTAATGCCCGAACTCACGCGCGGCGAGCACGAGCACTTCTCCCGGCGTTGCGTTCGCCAGGAGCGCGTCGGAGAGCACGATCCGAATCGTCGGTCCGAACCCGGCGATATCCGCGATGGCAGCGTTGGTCCGGCGCGAATCGTCGGCAACGTAAATCGGCGCGTTGCCGATGCCGGCACGCAGCGCGAGCGTTTCGAGACGCTCGCGGACGGCCGCCGTGCGCGGTAAGGGATGGAACGCGTTGTAGAGCGGCGCGACGACGACGGGTTCCACGAACGCCATCACGAGCGTGACGACGAAGAGCCCCGCCATCGCATAGAGATACCACACGCGCGTGCGATCGACGAGCGCGAAGACGAACGCGACGACCGCGCCGACGACGATGGCGTCGAGCGTCGTTGCGATGAGGCCATCGCGATACCACGCAGCCGCCGTCTCGGTCGTGAATCCGTAGATGTAGTCGACGCGATATCGCGCGAGCGAGGCCGGAAATGCGGCGAGACTCGCGATTGCGAGCAACGCCGCACCGAATGCACATCGCAGCGCGAAGACGTTACGAATGCGACGCCGCATCGCATCGCGCATGCGTGCGCCCATGCCAGAGCGCCAGAGATAGAAGAGCATCGCGATCTGCGAAAATGCCCAGACGAAAAACAACGGTCGCACGAAACGACGCGCGTGTTCGCCCGCCCGTTGCCGACGCGGATCCACGAGCTGCGCGGCAGGGCGCGCGAGCAAGGTCGCATCGGAGATTGCGGTGACGCGGCGCTCGACGTACGGAGAAGCGCTCGCGCGCTGCGGCACGATCGCGACGACGACGAACGCGAAGAAAACGAAGAGAGCGAGTCGCGCGAAAATCCGCACGACTCGCTGCGAGGCACGTCGTTTAGCCGAGCTTGCGCAACTCGTCGAAGATCTGCTCTTCGTCGGGTTGCTCTTCGATATCGTGGATGTCAATGTAACGAACGATGCCTTCCTTATCGATGATAAAGATGGCGCGTTCGGACATCCCTGCATCGCGCAGGACGCCGTATTTTTCGGCGACTCCGCCGTGCGGATAGAAATCGCTAAGGAGCGGATACGTGAATCCGCCGAGCGATTTCGCCCAGGCTGCTGCAGCTGGAACCGTGTCGATCGAGATACCCACAACTTGGGCATCATAGCCTTCGTAACGGTCGAGGTTTTCCTCGTACGAGGCATCTGAGCTGCTCAAACAGCGGTAAATGCGAACGGGTAGAACGCCATCACGATGTTCTTCTTGCCCTTGTGTTCGGCAAGCGTAAACGAATCACCGAGATGCGTCCGCAGCGTGAAGTCCGGCGCCTTGTCTCCGACCTTGAGGGTCTTCGTCTCACTCGCCATGGTCTTGCGGCCTTTTAAAATTGCCATATATATGTTTTCACCCCCCTTCAGATGTACGGTTGTATCGATTCGCATCTTCGAGAGTCCTTGAGGGCTCCTACGAAAGCGACAGCTCGCGAATCGAGCCGGGCTCGATGGGGTCGTAGAGCGCCGCGAACGTGCGCTCGATGAGGGCTCGCTGGCCCGCGGCGTCGCCTGCTTTTCCGACGGGTGTGCCGATCGCGTTAAAAGTCGGGTGCACGGCGCGCGGCGCGCGTGCTTGAACGGTTTGCGTCGGCTCGACCGTGATGAGGATCGTCGGAATGCCGATGGCTTCGATGGCGCGTTGAACATGCACGACCGTGCGATGACACATCGGTCAACCTCCGGTCAGGAGCACCAAATCCGTCGAGCTCCGTTCGATTTTTTTCGCGATCTCGGGCGCCGTCTCGTCGAGAACCTGCTTGAGTTTGAGCGTGTAGCCCATCATGCCGAAGAACTCGGGGTTGAGGCCCTTGAGCGTTCCATCGGCGACCATCTCGCGCAAACGTTCGATCGGGAAGACGGCGTTGACGTCCTGGTCGCCCGCGGTGTGATCGTAATGATCGTGCGTGATCGTGAGGTCGGAGGCGTTGCTATCGGAAGGGATAATGCGATACGAGCCATCGCCGAGCACGTCGAACGGCTCTTGCGATTTGAGGTGAACGCCGGCCGTACTGACGAGCGCAACGGTCGTCTCCGAAAGGGGACGGTCGAAGGGCGTATACGGGATCGCTCGCCGGGCAAGCTCCAAGGGCAACGGATGGTCCTCCGAAAGGGCACGCGCAAGCGCATGAGTGGGATTCCCACCTAGGAGGATGTGGCTAACGGATTGGTTGCACGCCCGGGGGCCGCGAAAAGGCGGTCGACCTAGCCGGCCATTGCCGCCGTTTGATGATCGGCAACGATCTCGTCGCTCGCTCGCGTGGGTCCGTCTTCGGTCAACGTCGTGACGCGCCGCGCCGCGACGGGGTTTTTCACGATCACGTATCGCGGGCACTCGGGCCCGTTGGGCTCGTTGCAATAGCCGCGAACGCAGGTCGCGCCGGCGCGCACGAAAAGCGACGGCGCGGCGCGTTTGACGAGGCGCAACATCGCAAAGCTCAATTCGCGAATCTCCCACTGCGCGTTGTTGCACGTCCGTAGCGAGAAAAAATCGAGCAGCGCGCGTGCGTTTGCCGTGATGACGATCTGCGTTTCGGCCGCATTGGGAAGCACGAAGCGCGCGTCTTCGGCGGGCGTGCCGGCCTCCATCGCATCTTGATAGAACGCGGCGATCTGGCGCATGAGAACGTCGTATTTCGCTTTGATCTCGGGACGCGCCGCAATCGATGGCGGCGTGATGAACTCGAACTGGCCTTTCAGCGTGATGTACCGCTGGCTTTTCTGTTCGTAGCTCATGTGGCGATGGCGCACGAGTTGGTGCGTGAGCGCGCGCGAGACGCCGCCGACACCGAAGGTGAACATCGTATGTTCGAACGTCGAGAGATGGCCCGCATCGCGGACGCGCGAGACCATTTTCTCGATCGCATCCGGCGTCCAATTTTCGTCGATCGATTCGACATCGCGCGGGCTGTAACAGTTACGCGCTGCGGTCGCAACCGCACGCTCGGGTTCGGGAGAATGCGAAAGGAGAACGACCTTGAGCGCCATGCGTGCGCATTTCGACGGCGCGGCCCACGGAACCGTCAGCCGGGGCCTCATCCGTTGCCGACGAACGGGGCGCGCATGAGCGACGCACTCTGGCGGCTTTCGGCACGCGATCTCGCGAGCGGCATCGCTCGCGGCGACTTCACGAGCCTCACCGTCGTCGACGCACACATCGCACGCATCGAGGCCGTCGATACGGCGCTCAATGCCGTCGTCGTCCGCCGCTTCGACGAAGCACGCGCCGAAGCGCGCGATGCCGATGCGAAGCGCGATCGCGGCGAGCCGCTGGGCGCGCTGCATGGCGTGCCCATCTCGATCAAAGAATCGCAAGATGTCGCGGACACGCCCGCAACCTACGGCCTCCCGTCGCGCGACGACGATGTTGCCGAAACCGATGGCCGATACGTCGCACGCTTGCGCGACGCCGGTGGCATCGTTATCGCGAAGACGAACGTTCCCCAGCTTTTGATCTACATCGAATCCGATAATCCGCTCTACGGGCGCACGAATAATCCGTGGGATATCGCGCGCACGTCCGGCGGCTCGAGCGGCGGCGAATCCGCGCTCATCGCGGCCGGAGGTTCGCCGCTCGGCCTCGGGACCGACATCGGCGGAAGTTTGCGCGTGCCCGCCGCGTTCTGCGGAATCGCATCGCTCAAACCGACGACCGGTCGCCTCGACGATACGTCGCGCCTCGATGCATTCGCGGGGCAACGCGCGATCGTGAGCCAGGAAGGTCCGCTCGCGCGAACGACCGCCGATGTCGCGCTCGGCTATCGCATCGCGTGCGGCGACGATGTGATGGGCCGCCGGATCGCGTCGCGCTCGAACGCGTCGCGCGCGATCGTCTCCGGCGAAGCGATTCGCACCGAAGCCGATCGCTACGATACGCGCGTCGATCCCGACGCGCTCCGCGCGCGCATGCGCGGCCTACGCGTCGGATGGTACGGCAGTATCGGTCGTTTCAGCGCATCGCCCGCAATCGTACGCGCATCGCGCGAAGCGGCGGCCGCACTCGAGGCGATGGGCGCCCGCGTCGTCTCGTTCGCCGTGCCGCGCGTGGAAGACGCGCTCGCGATCTTTTACGGTCTTCTCAGCGCCGACGGCACGCGAAGTGCGAGCGAATCGCTCGGAGAGAATCCGCGCGATCCGCGCGTCGCGCAATTGATCGCGATCGCATCGCGACCGCGTGCGCTTCTCCGATCGGTCGAACGCCTTCTCGATCTCGGCGGGCAAAGCCAACTCGCGAGCATCGTGCGAAACTACGGCTACACCGAGACGCATCATTTCTGGAGCCTCGTCAAGGCGCAGGCCGCCTACTGCGCGCTCTTCGAACGCGCGATGGATTGCGCGGAGGGCGGACCGCTCGATCTCATCATCGCGCCACCCGTCGGCTTGCCCGCACTCCGCCACGGTGCCGCAGCCGACGTGCACACGGCCGGTGCGTATGCGCCGCTCTACAACGTGCTGGGATATCCCACCGGCACGCTCCCCTTCACGCGCGTGCGACCGGAGGAAGAAACGCATCGTCGCTCGTCGACCGACGGCGTCGACCGCGCCGCAAAAAAGACGGAGCGCGGCAGCGCGGGGTTGCCGGTCGGCGTGCAAGTCATCGCGCGACCGTGGTGCGAGGATCTCGTCCTCGATGCGATGGCCGCGCTCGAATCGGTCGCTCGCGACCGCGCCGACTATCCGGTTACGCCGATCGATCCCCGCGTCTAGCCGAAGAGAGCCGGACGCGTGCGAGGTACGTGGGATTCGCCCTCATACCATCGGTTAATGGCGACACGCACCTTTTACGAGTAGCGTCTAACGGTTACTGGCGCCCCGGTTCCATTTTCGAGCTGGTCTTTCGCGCCGTATCTTCGGAGGCAACGATGTCTACCATTATCGAGGCGGCACCGGCCGCCGAGACGCGGCGAACGCCGGTTGGGACGCTACGCGTCGTCGACCCGTCGCCGCTCAATTGGCTCTTCATCACGTGGAATACGATGGAAGAGCCGATCCGCACCGATCACGACGGTCGCGCCGTCTACTCGATGGCGACGGGTCACCGCTACACGCATGGCGGGAAGACGCTCGAGATCGACGTGCGCAAAGACGTGCTGTTCCAAAACGGCGAGCCGCTCACGGCGCACCACATCAAACGTTCTTTCGACGAGATGCAGCGTTGGGAAGCGCCCCACCCCCCGGGCACCTGGCTGAACTTTCCCCCAGAGTCAGTCGCCGAAGTCCCCAGCGATCATCAAATTCGCTTTCATTTTCCCGAGCCCGACGGTCTCGCACTTGCGAAAATGCGTGGCTTCCACGTTTCGAGCAATAGCTTTTGGGACGAGGGACCGGGGTTCGGTTATAAACGCGAAGGCAGCGGCAACGGAAACTGGTGAATCATTGACGCACCGGGCCCGTGGGGCACCGGACCGTTTATCCTGAGCGCAGGATATTCGTCGATCACGACCGTGATCGCCGTGCAGCGAGCGAAGCCGTTCGCCTGTACGTGGCTCATCGAAAAAGAAGATCGCACGCCGGAAGTCGTCCTCGAAGCGAACCCGACGTACTGGGATCACAAGCGCGGACCGTTCGTGCAAAAAGTCGTCTTCCGTAATTCGCTCTCACCCGCCGATGCGTTGACGCATTGCATTTCGGGCGACGGCGAAGTCGACATCGTCACCGAAGTCTCGCCTGCCGATGCGCAGCGCGTGATGGATTCGAAATTCGCGCACCTCGAAGTGCACGATGCCAACCGCGTCCTCGTCGGCGTCTTCAATCGGCACCCCAATCGCGACGTGCCGCTCGACGACAAAAACTTGCGCACGGCACTTAACCTCGCAGTCGATCGCGAGAAAATCATTCGCGACGGCATGCTCGGCTACGCGAGCATCATCGCGTCGCTCACACCGCCATGGTGCGCGGGCCATCCCAAGGATCTCGAACCCTTCACGTGCGATCCCGCGGCCGCGAAGGCCGCATTCGCACATGTGAAGTGGCCTGCGGGACGCGCGCTTCGCATCGCAACCGGTGGCGGGTTTGCCGCAATCGCGAACATGGTGGCAGCCGACATCCGCACGAACCTCGGCATCGCCGTCGACGTGATGGTCGGCGAAGATGCGGGCGCGCTCGCCGGTGCGCGATCGCTTGCCGAAGGCCGACTCGTTCCCGACTGGGATCTCTTGCTCAACTTCTGGTTCGACATCAGTTCGGAAGCGGCACCGGCCATGATCCACCGCGAATTCTTCGGTTCCGACGGCGCATTTCGCGTCGGCCCGGATCTGCCGGAATTCAACAAACTCTACACGGATATGGCGGGCGAAACCGACCCCGCGAAGTTCGTGAAGAAAGCCGAAGCGATCGATCGTTTCAGCAAAGAAGAAGCGCTCGGGCTCTTCCTCTGTTCGCCGAAAACGCTCACGGCAGTAAACAACCACGTAAAGTTCGAACCCTACGCAACGACGTTCGAACTCGCCGAAGCGGAAGTGCTCGACGGCCACTGGTCGCTGAAGTAACCGCGACGTCAGCACGTACGAACGAGGCGTCGGGTTTTTCCGGCGCCTCGTTTTTATTTAACGTTACGACGTATGCGTTATCGTTCGAAATACCGAACGCCACCGCGTGACGCCCGAAGAGTTGAGTCGACGCCACCGCTTCTCTTCCACGTCACGCTACCCGATGCGTATGACAGCATCCGCGCGCGAGGGCTTCTCTCGACGAGCCGTCTGCTCGAACTCTTTGAAATTCGCGACGAAGAACGAACGCGGTTGGAACGCACGTGCCGCCCCGTTGCGACGACGATACGTCACCACGTGCATGGTCGTGCGGTGCTCAACGATCCGCGCGATCGACGTGCTCGTCGTCGATATGCTCGGTCTCGCAACCGCACATGCCGAGCGAATCGAAGTGTGTCCGATCAACTCAGGTGCGACCATTCGCCGACCCGCACGGCGACCGCGTCGTCGAAGTCACCGTCCTCGACGGCGTGCCGGATATCGCCCGCTACGTCACCGAGGTTCGGCGCATCGACCCGACGTTGCGGGCTACCAGATCTCGCAGCGATCTGCCGGCGGTTTGACCATCGCTTCGTTGAGCTTGCAGAACCACGCCGATGCGAATTGCGGTAAGTTCGCAAGCGTCGCATTGACGCGAAACTTATCGAATGCGTGGACGTCGGTTTTCGCGCGGAGGGCGATCGCTTCGGGGCGATCGTTTGCGGCCCACACTTGCGCCCAACCCATGAAGAACCGCTGTTCGGGTGTGAAGCCGTCGATCGTGCGCCGCGGATGCTTTCCCTGCCACTTTTCGAAAGCTTTGTACGCGATCGTCATGCCGCCGATATCCGCAATCGCTTCGCCTTGCACGAGTTTGCCGTTCTCCATCACGCCCGGTGCGGGTGAGAGCGCGTCGTACTGCTTGACGACGCAATTCGCACGCGCGTTGAAGCGCACGGCATCTTCGGGTTGCCATGTGTCGGAGAGATTGCCGAGCGCATCGTATTTGCGGCCCTGATCATCGAAGCCGTGCGTGGCTTCGTGACCGATCACCGCGCCGATGCCGCCATAATTGACCGCCATATCCGCGTTCGCATCGAAGAACGGCGGCTGCAAGATTCCCGCGGGAAACACGATCTCGTTGATGCTCGGATTGTAATACGCGTTGACCGTCGGCGGCGTCATGCCCCAGCGCGAACGGTCGACGGGCTTGCCGATCCGCGCGAGCGCGTCGGCGCGCCGAAACGCGGCGCCCGCGGCGACATTTTGCGCGTACGATGTCTGCGTGACGTCGAGCTTCTCGTACGATTGCCAGTGATCGGGGTATCCGATCTTCACTTGAAACGCTGCGAGTTTGGCGATCGCTTTCTCGCGCGTCGCGGGCGACATCCACGCGAGCGTCGAGAAATCGTCGCGGAACGTATCGCGCAGATTGGCGACGAGTTCGAGTGCGGTCGCCTTCGCCGAAGCCGGAAAGGCCTTCGCAACGTAGAGTTGGCCGAGCGCTTCGCCGAGGTTGCGATCGGTCGCGCTCACGCAACGCTTCCAACGCGGTTGTTGCTCTTTGGTACCGCTCAGGGTTTTACCGTAGAACGCGAAATCTTCATCATCGATCGGTGCCGCGAGCGCGGAAGCGAATGCGCGCGTCGTCTGCCAACGCAGATACGCGTGCACGTCGGTCGGTGATGCTTTGGCCGCCATCGCTGCGAACGCCGTAAAATACGTCGGCTCCGCCGCGTTGACCGCGACCGTCGTCGGGATCCCCGCCGCCGCGAAATATGCCGCCCAGTCGAATCCGGGTGCGAGCGTTTGCAACTCGCTGAAGCTCATCTTGTGGTCGGTCGCTGCGGGATCGCGGAGTTCGACGCGGCCGACTTGTTTCGTCGCGAGCGCCGTTTCGAGAGCGAGCACGCGTGACGCTTCGTTCGCCGCAACATCGGGCGTATCGCCTAAGAGAGCGAACGTTTTCGTGAGATGGTCGACGTACGTCGCGCGGAGCGCGACCGTCTTTGCATCGTCTTTGAGATAGTCGTCACGATCGGGCATGCCCAGACCCGCCTGACTGAGTTGCACGATCGTGTTGCGACTGTCGTGTTTATCGGAACTGCCCGAAGCGCTAAAAAACGCACCGACGCCGACGCGCGCGAGTTCGGCGAGTGGAGCGGCGAGCGTCCCGCCATCCCGCGCTCGCGCGATCTGCGCGAACGAAGGTGCGAGCGGCGCTATTCCCGCAGCCGAGATCCCCGCCGTATCCATGCAGCTCGCGTAGAAGTCGTGGAGCTTACGATCGTTGCTTCCCGGTGCCGCACTTGCGAGTGCGGGCGCGTCGAGGAGTCCGTGCAAAACATCCAGGTTGCGATCGTAGAGGACGTTGAAATTTCCGATACTCGCGTACGACGCAGGAATGGGATGCTTCGCGATCCAGCCACCGTTGGCAAACTGATAGAAATCGTCGCACGCTTTGCACGTGCGATCGAGATTGGGAAGATCGATTCCGCTCGTCGGCGTCGACGTCTGCGCGAGAGCGGCCGAGCCGCTCGCGCAGAAGACGAGTGCGAACGCGAAAGCGATCCGGGAAAGTATCGTCGTGATGGCGCGTCTCCGATTGGGATGCAAGGGCGCGCTTCCGATTCGCGATGTGACTAGGGAGTCTTTTTCCCCAGTGTTTTCGCGGGGTTGCCGACGACGCGATCGCCTGCGGGGACATCACGAAGAACGACCGTGCCCGCTCCGGTGAGCGCGCCGTCGCCGATCGTGACCGGAGCGACGATCGTCGTATTCGATCCGATCGAAACGTCCTTGCCGATCGTCGTGCGATTTTTTACTTTGCCATTGAAGTTTGCCGTGATCGTCCCCGCGCCGATATTCGTACGTTCGCCGACCGTCGAGTCGCCCACGTAGGCGAGATGGTTCGCCTTCACGCCGGGTGCGAGCGTGGAGCCCTTGACCTCGACGAAATTTCCGAGCCGAACGGCCGTGCCGATCTCGGCACCGCCGCGCACGTGCGCGTATGGCCCGACGATCGCGAGATCGCCGATCGCGCTATCGATCACGACGCTATCGCAGATCGTGACGTGTTCGCCGATGCGGGCGTTCTGCAACCGCGCATTGGGTCCGATCTCGCTATGCGCGCCGATCGACGAGCCGCGGCCGATCGCCGTGTTGGGAAGAATCGTCACGTCGGCTGCGATGTCGAGACCGGGCTCGAGGTAGGTCGATTGCGGATCGACGAGCGTCACGCCCTTGCGCATGTAGTGCTCGCATATTCGCGCGCGCAGCAGTGCGGATGCGGCGGCGAGTTCGATGCGATCGTTGACGCCGAGGACGCTGCGATAGTCGCCCGCGACGACGGGCACGATCGTCTCGCTGCGTTCGCGAAAGTTGCCGATCGTATCGGTCAGATAATATTCGCCCTGCGAATTTTCGTTGCGCAGTTCGGCGATCGCCGAGCGGAGCTTCGATTCGTCGTAGGCGTAGAGGCCCGCGTTCATCTCGTCGATGAGCAGTTCGTCTTCATCGGCATCGCGCGCTTCGACGATCTTCTGCACGTGTTCGCCGCGGCGAACGATGCGCCCGAACGACGACGGTAACGGCATCCGCGCGGTCACGAGTGCGAGCGCGTTGCCGGCACGCGCCATCGCCGACCGCACGAGGTCGACTTCGATGAGCGGCATATCGCCGTTGAGCACGAGGATCGTGCCTTCGCGCGGTTCGAGATGCGCGAGCGCGATCTGTACGGCATGCCCCGTGCCCAGTTGCGGTTCTTGCAACACGGCACTCGACGCCGCGTGGCCCGCCAAACGCGCGATCGCTTCCACGTGCGGCGCGACGTCGGAATTCGTCACGACCGTCACGTCATCGACGCCCGCTTCGTGCAAGGCCCGTAAGACGAACCACAGCATCGGTCGACCGCAGAGTTCGTGCAAGACTTTGGGACGCACGCTATTCATGCGCGTGCCTTTGCCCGCCGCGAGAACGACGGCGCGAACGTGTTTGCTCATACGCTACTCCCCGCTGGTACGGCTTCGCTCGGGCGCGCGTCCGCGTGTGGCGTCGGTTTGGGAATCAAATTCTTCCATGCTTCCGTCTCGTTTTTCGTCGCGCCACCGAGTGCATCGAGCGCGACGCGCGTGCGTTCGCGCACGAGATCGCGACCGAGGATCGCCATCGAATCGAAGAGCGGCACCGATTGCGCGCTCCCGGTAATCGCGATGTAGAACGGCCGGATCGCATCGCGCAATTTGAGGCCGAGCGCATCACCCACCGCGCGTATCGCGCCCTGCGTATTGGCGACGTTCCAATCCGGGACCGCATCGAAGAGCGCGAGCGCGATGACGAACGCCTGACGCAGTTGCGTGTCGTCGAGTTTTCCCGCGCGCAATTCGGCGGCGTCGACGGCGATCCGACCGCCGAAGAAAAACGCGAGCAACGGCCCGAGATCGGAGAGCCGTTCGATGCGCTGGTGCGCGAGCGGCGCGATCGCTCCGAGATAGGCCGGATTGAGCGCCCAATCGCGCACGCGTGTCATGAGTTGGGGGACGTCGAGCTTCTCGCGGATGTATCGTGCGTTGAGCCAATCGAGTTTCTTGACGTCGAAGACGGGCCCACCCAGGGCGATGTGATCGGTTCCGAAACGCGAGACCATCGTCGCGAGATCCATCATCTCTTCGCCATCGACCGGCGGCACCGAGAAGAGCCCGAGAAAATTCGCGAGCGCTTCGGGCAGATAGCCCATGCGTTCGTAAAAGAGAATGCTCGTGGGATTCTTGCGTTTGCTCAGCTTCGACTTATCCGCATTGCGCAGGAGCGGGAGGTGCGCGATCTTCGGCATCTCCCAATCGAACGCGCGGTAGAGCAAGAGATGCTTTGGTGCCGAACTAATCCACTCTTCGCCACGCATCACGTGCGTGATCTCCATGAGATGGTCGTCGACGACGTTCGCGAGATGGTACGTCGGCCAGCCGTCGCTCTTGACGAGCACCTGCGCGTCGACCGTACTCCATTCGAAGACGATCGGGCCGCGAAGCATATCCTCGATCGTCACGCTGCCTTCATGCGGCACGCGGAGGCGGACGACCGAGGCTTCGCCCGCGGCGAGATGCGCGGCGATTTCATCGGGCGAGAGGTGCGCGCAACGGCCGTCGTAGGCGGGCGGGCGACTCGCGCGGCGCTGTTCCTCGCGCATCGCATCCAGACGCGCGGGCGTGCAGAAGCAGCGAAATGCATGCCCGCTCTCGAGCAATCGTCGTGCGTGCTCGGCGTAGATCTCGAGGCGTTCGCTCTGACGGTACGGCCCGTGCGCGCCGCCGATATCGGGGCCTTCATCCCACGCGAGACCGAGCCAACGCAGCGCGCGCAAGATGACGTCTTCCGAAGCTGCCGTGCTGCGCGCGCGATCGGTATCCTCGATGCGCAGGATGAAATCGCCGCCGTGTTTTTTAGCGAAGCAATAGTTGATGAGCGCGACGTAGGCCGTGCCGACGTGCGGGTCGCCCGTCGGAGACGGCGCGACGCGGGTGCGAACTCTCACAGAAGCCTACCCGACGAGTTCGCGTCGTGCGCCGCACTCGCGTTCGACGAAGGTGATGATCTCCGAAAGCGGCGCACCCGGTGTAAAAATTTCACGCACGCCGAGGCTTTTTAGTTCGCGCGCGTCGTCGGCCGGAATCGTCCCGCCGCCGAAAAAGACGATATCGCCCGCACCTTGCGCGCGAAGTTGCTCGATCACGGCCGGAAAGAGCGTCATGTGAGCACCGGAAAGGATGGAGAGACCGATCCCATCGGCGTCTTCTTGAATCGCGGTCTGGACGATCTGCTCGGGCGACTGGAAGAGACCCGTGTAGATTACTTCCATTCCCGCATCGCGAAGCGCCCGGGCGATCACTTTCGCGCCGCGATCGTGACCGTCGAGCCCGGCCTTCGCCACGATTACGCGGAGCGGTCTTTCGG
>JANYGA010000052.1 GCA_025359485.1 Rhodospirillales bacterium
CGACGGGTGCGGGCGCGGCCGCGGGTGCTGCTGCCTCGGCGGGCGCGGGCGCTGCGTGTTCGACGGGTGCCGGCGCTGCGACCGGAGCTGCCGCGCCGGGAGCCGACGGAGCCGCGGGCGCAGACATCGCCGCTTCCATCGCGAGGTCATCGGCGCTCATATTTGCGATGTCGCCGGCTTCGAGCGCGCGCGGCGCGCCGGAACCTGTGCCGCGGCCACCGCGACGATCGTTGCGACGATCGCGGAAGGTCGCGCGCTCGCCGACCGGACGCTCGGGCTTTTGCTCGCGCGGCTGGTCGGGCATCACTTCGCCCTTGTAGATCCAGACTTTACAGCCGATCCGGCCATAGGTCGTGAACGCTTCGACGTGCGCGTAATCGATGTCGGCGCGCAGCGTATGCAACGGCACCTTACCATCGTGGTTCTGTTCGCTACGCGCGATTTCGGCGCCACCGAGACGACCGGAAACCATGACCTTGACACCCTTGGCGCCGGCCTTCATGGTGCGCATGATCGCCTGCTTCATCGCGCGGCGGAACGCGATCCGCTTTTCGAGTTGATCGACGATGTTCTGGCCGACGAGACGCGCGTCGAGTTCGGGATGCTTGATCTCGACGACGTTGACCTGAATGTTTTTCTTCGTCAGGTGCTCGAGATTCTTACGAATATCTTCGATGCCGACACCGCGCTTGCCGATGATGATACCGGGCTTCGCGGTGTGGACGATCACGCGCGCTTGATTCGCGCGGCGCTCGATCTCGACTTTGGAGATCGCGGCGGCGCGCGTCAGGCGGCCGAAATACTTGCGAACGGCTTGATCTTCATGGAGCCACGCCTTGTAATTCTTTTTCTCGAACCAACGGCTCTCCCACGTGCGCGTGATGCCGAGACGCAGGCCGACTGGATGGATCTTTTGTCCCATAAGGTTACTCCGACGCTCCGTCCGCGGGTGGCTTTTCTTTGCGCGTGCGCTTCGCGGGCGCGGGGCCAGCAACCGAACGGCGACGCGTCTCGACGGTCGAAAGCTCGATCGAGGCGCCCGATTTCTTTTTTGGTGCGTTCGCAGGCGGCGTGTGGCCGACCGCGATCGTCACGTGTGACATGCGCTTGCGTTTGAACGCCGCGCGGCCTTGCGCACGGGGATCGAGGCGACGCGTGTACGAGCCGCCGGGCCCGCCGTCGACGGTGATTTTCGTAACGTAGAGACCCTCGGTCTCCATCTGATGATTGTTCTCTGCGTTTGCAACGGCGCTTTTGAGCAGCTTCTCGATCGGCTCCGATGCGAAGACGAGTGAGAATTTGAGCAGCACGAGCGCTTCGCGAACCGTGAGGCCGCGAATGGCATCGGCCACGCGACGCAGCTTACGTGGTCCGACGCGAGCGAATTTGAGATGCGCGAGCGCTTGTGAACGCGGCGCGGTTTCTTGCGTGTCGGCCATTACTTCACCGAGCTCTTTTCTTGACCGGAGTGGCCCTTGAAGAGGCGTGTCGGCGAGAACTCACCGAGCTTGTGTCCGACCATATTTTCCGTGACGAAAACCGGCACGTGCTGTTTGCCGTTGTGCACGCCGATCGTGTGACCGACCATTTGCGGCACGATCGTCGACGAGCGCGACCACGTCTTGATGACGCGCTTCTCGCGCGTGCTGTTCATCTTCTCGACTTTCGCCAGGAGATGATCCGCAACGAACGGACCCTTTTTTAGTGAACGACCCATTTACTTGGCACTCCGCTTGCGGACGATCATCTTCGTGGTGCGCTTCGTACGGCGCGTCTTTTTGCCCATCGTCATCTGGCCCCACGGCGTGGTCGGCGGACGACCCGAGGTCGACCGCGCTTCACCACCACCATGCGGGTGGTCGACGGGATTCATCGCGATACCGCGGACCGACGGGCGCTTGCCCATATGACGGATGCGGCCCGCTTTACCGATCACGACGTTCTCGTGATCGAGGTTGCCGAGCTGGCCGATCGTCGCACGACAGACCATCTGAATCTTGCGCACTTCGCCGGAAGGCATACGCACCTGCGCGTACTCGCCTTCCTTCGCCATCAGCTGTGCCGACGAACCCGCGCTACGCACGAGTTTGCCGCCTTCGCCGGGGCGGAGTTCGATGTTGTGAATGACCGTTCCGAGCGGGATATTCTTGATCGGAAGGCAGTTGCCGAGCTTGATATCCGACGCTTCGCCGGAGAACAGAATCTGGCCGATCTCGAGACCGACAGGCGCGAGGATGTAGCGCTTCTCGCCGTCTTTGTAGTGGAGCAACGCGATGCGAGCCGAGCGGTTGGGATCGTATTCGATCGCCGCGACTTTCGCCGGGATCGCATCCTTCTGACGCTTGAAATCGATGATGCGGTACTGCTTGCGCGTGCCGCCGCCCTTATGACGCACCGTGATGTGGCCATTGTTGTTGCGGCCGCTGTGCTTCTTCTTTACCTCGACGAGGGCTTTCTCGGGCTTCTTCTTCGTGAGATCTTTCGTATCGATCGTCGTGATGAAGCGCTGACCGGCCGATGTCGGGCGATAACGTTTAACTGCCATAGTATCCTACTGCTCGAACGGATTCACGCCGCCCAGTTCGATTTTCTGGCCGGGCTTGAGGGTGACGATGGCTTTTTTCCAGTCCGACTGTTTGCCGGCCGTACGGTTGCCCTTACGAGCAAAATTTTTGAGCTTGCCGAGCACGTTGACCGTATTGATCTTGGTGACGTCGACCTTGAAGATTTCCTGAACGGCGTGCTTGATTTGCGTCTTGCTCGCGCGTGCGTTCACTTCGAAGGTGTACTGACTTACGACCGTGTTGGTCATCGATTTCTCGGTGATCAACGGCGCGATGATGATGTCGCGTGCGTCCATTAGGCGGCCACTCGCACTTTCTTGGTGACGGCGGGGAAGCGCGTTTCGAGTTCGGCTAGCGCTTCGGTCGTGAGGACCAAGCGCGCGTACCCGAGCACGTCCTTGATGTCGAGGGCGCCCGTGTGCGTCACGCCGACTTTCTTGAGATTGCCGCCGATGCGCACGAGCGTCGCGCCGACGCCTTCCGCTTCCGTCGATGCGTACACGACGAGCGTGCGTGGGCCGACCTTCGCGGCTTTCGCCGATCCGAAAAGCAGGTCGGCGAACTCGCGCGTCTTTGCGAGATCGAACCCGTCGACCGCGAGTAGCGTCACGCAGTCGCTCGTGAAGCGATCGGAGAGCGCGGCGCGCATGGCGGCCTTGCGCTCTTTCTTATTGAGGCTCGTGATGTACGTGCGCGGCTTGGGACCGAACACGACGCCACCGTGGCGCCACTGCGGCGAACGCGTCGAACCTTGACGCGCACGGCCGGTGCCCTTCTGCTTCCATGGCTTGCGACCGCCGCCGCGCACTTCGTCGCGACGCTTGGTCGATGCCGTACCGGCACGGGGATTCGCGAGTTCGCGGAAGACGGCGCGGAACATGACGTTGGTTTTGCCGACGGGCTTGGCCGCGAAGGCTTCGGGTGTCGCGTGGTCGCGAACCGTCGCGCCTTTCGCATCGATGACTTTGGCCATTATTTCTTGCCCTTCGCAGCGGCCTTGACGGTCGGCGCTTCTTTGGCGACCTTGGGCGGCCGGACGGCTGCCGAAACGATCACGAGCGCGTTCTTTGGGCCGGGAACCGGGCCCATGACGAGCAGCAGATTGCGCTCGAGGTCGGCACGGACGATTTCGAGATTCTGGTGCGTCGTGCGATCGACGCCGTAGTGGCCCGGGCGACGCGAGCCGCGGTGCGTATGGCCCGAATTCGTGTCGCCGTTGGAGCCCGGCTGCCGATGGATCATCTGGCCGTGGGTGCGGCTACCGCCGTGGAAATTATGGCGCTTGATGCCGCCGGCGAAGCCGTGGCCCTTCGAGATGCCGACGACGTCGACGTGCTCGCCCGCCGTGAAGACGTCAACCGAGACGGTACCGCCGACTTCCGGGGCGCCATCGATCGATTTGCGGAACTCACGGATGTGCTTCTTAGGGGTGAGATCGAGCTTCGTAAAGCGGCCGGCCTCGGGCTTGGTGAGGCCGTTTTTTCTAGCGTCTGCGAATGCGAGCGCGACGGAATTATAGCCGTCGGTTGCGACCGTCTTGACTTGCAGTACGGTATTCGGTGTCGCTTCGATAACGGTCACCGGAACGTACCGCCCGTCGGCGGTGAATATGCTCGTCATCCCGACCTTGCGGCCGATGATGTTTTTCATCTGATCTCCACGTACCCTGGCGTTCATTTTAGGTTTTCCGCCGCGACGCGCAAAAAGGCGTTCGCGGCGAGTACCACAACCCGAGTAGAATACCACGCGTCGGCCAAGGAGTCAAACGGCGCCTTCGAAGGCCGAGCTGAGGCGAGTCCATCTTGAAGGGGTGGAGCTTCCTTGTCTGAAGGCCCATCAATAGCCGATCGTAGGATCCGGCAAACCGACGGCACTCGTCGATGCGTTTGCTGAACGCGGGCACGCACCCCAGATTCCTAGGCGTCTCCTTCGCGTAACGGTCGGCAGCGACATAGACGCGCCGAACGCCGTCGCATTCACGATCGGCGCGACGCGCGATCTGTCGCTACGCCCGTACAACAATTAACTGCCGGGGATGAGTTTTTTGAACGTGCTGTTTACCGCATCGTTCATCTTCGGGTCGATGCGACCGACCGAGCCGCACGTCCAAGAGATGGAGCCCGAAGCGCGTTTGCCCGCCGGCATCTTTCCGGACCGCATATCGAACTTGGACATGTCGGGTTGCGATTCGAGATTGGTAAACGTAGCCGAGCCTTTCGCTCCGTTGTCCGACACCGTGATCGTAAGTTTGCTCGATGTGCTTGCGAAAAACCGAACGGCTGCGTCGATCCCGGCTTCATCACCATGAGCATCAGCGGTCCCATCATTCCCGACCTCATCGCTTGACCGACCGCGCCTTCGCGAGAGAGCGACGGCATTTCATAGACGCCATCCTTATCATAGTTTTTTAGCCCGATGCTCAGCATCACAATCTGCGGATCTCCATCTTTAATTGCCATATGATATCCGCTGAGCAACCCGTCGCCGGGCGGACCGGCCTGGCACATTTGAACCACGAAGTCATTCTCGAGAACATAATCTCCCGTCATGCTGACGTGGCCAGCGCCTGGCGTATCCTCGTCCGAATGCGAGGCGGTGTCGGCGGCTGCAACCGTGTTCGGCTCGGCGGCTGAAGCCGCACTCGGCTCCGCGGCTGGAGCCATAGTGGATTCGGCAGCTGGCGCGGTACTCGGCTGGGCAGCCGTCGTATTTGCCGCATCACTGGTTGTCGTCACGCTCGACGAAGCAGGGTCCACTTCGACCTTGCGGCTCGACGAACAGGCCGTTATCGAGAGGACGAGGAGCGCTGCAAGCGCGGCTGCCGGTGTCACTTTCTTCATGGATGTACCATATCGGCCATGCCGTCCGATTAGTGTCCGATATGATTTCAATTGGCGGTCGCCGCCGCGGGCGCTGGCCGTGTGAAGCCCGAACGGTGGGAAACCCTATGCGTACCGTGACGTCCGGCAACGTTCGCGTCGATCTCGGCGGCTTGCAGATACGACTGTTAGGCGGACTGCAGTTATTCGTGCACGACGCTCCGATTAAATTCGCGGCGCCGTTAAAAGCATCGGCGCTTCTCGCGTTTCTCATCATCAAGAGATCGCGGACTATACCCCGTGACGCGATCGCATTTGCACTCTGGCCCGATGAAGATGAAAGCAAGGCTCGCGCAAATTTGCGTCGCCATATCGCGCTGTTGCAGCATATCCTACCCGCTTGCGATTCGCCGGCGATCCTCGCCGACCAACGATCGATTCGGTGGAATTCCGACTACGATGGCATCGTCGACGTCTGCGAATTCGAGCGTCTGAGCGCCGAGTTCGATGGAGCGACGGCTGCCGTCGCGCTCTACAACGGCGATCTCTTACCGGCCGTCTACGACGATTGGATGATGATCGAACGCGAGCGATTGCGCATGCTTCAATCCGCAAATCTCGAGCGTTTGACCGAAGCGTACCGCCGCGATGGCCACTTCGCACACGCGATTCAAACCGGACGGATGCTCCTCGACCACGATCCGTGGCGTGAGGATACCGTGCGGCGCATCATGATGCTACGGTATGAGTCGGGAGACCGCGCCGGCGCACTTGCGGAATACGAACAGTTCGCGCGGCGTTTACAGAGCGATTTGCAAGTCGCGCCGATGCCCGAAACGATCGCGTGTTTCGAAGGCATCGTTCGCAACGCACCCGTTCACCCGTCTCCTTCGAAGACGCCATCCGCCGCAGCTTCTCCTGACATCGTGCCTTTTGTCGGTCGTACCGAAGAGCTCGCGAGCTTGCACGAGTGCTGGTTGCGCGCGGTACGTGGTCAGGGCCGTACGATCTTTGTGATCGGTGAAGCCGGCATCGGCAAATCACGGCTCGCCGCCGAGTTCGCACGTCACGTCGAGTCGCAGGGCGGTCGGGTCGTATCCGGCGGAACGATCGCTGGCGAGGCATCCCCGTACGAAGCGATCGTACGAACGCTGCGCGGAGCGTTGCCGATGATCGTCGCGCTCGATCTCAAACCGATGTGGCTTGCAGCGGCGGCCACCGTGTTGCCGGAGTTACGACACAACGACGACTCCGTTCCGCGCCTCTCGGCGCTCGAACCCGAGCGCGAGCAATCGCGCCTTTTCGAAGCGATGTGGCGTTGTTTCGACGGGCTCGCACGAATACGCCCACTACTGATCGTACTCGAAGATCTCCATTGGGCGGGGGAAGCGACGATCGCGTTCCTGAGCTACCTCGTGGAGCGGCTTGGGACCGCGCCAATCGTCTTAATCGTAACCTACCGCGACGATGAAACCGGTCCGTCACATCCCTTACGGGCATTTCGCCGAATCATGCAACGGGAACATGGCGTCGCGAGCTTACCCTTGGGCGGACTCTCCCTCGCCGACGTAGAGAATTTTATCGGCCGGACGGGCGGCACCGCCGCTCGCGATGGATTCTCATATCGCGCGCACGCGCTCAGCGCCGGGAATCCATTTTTCCTCGGCGAGATTTTACGCGATTCGCAGCGCACCGATTCGTCGGAACCGGTGCTGCCCGCGAGCCTACAGATCGCGATCGGCGATCGTGTTCTACGGCTTACGGAAAATGCGCGCTCGTTGCTCGCGGTGGCCGCGACGACCGGACTCGCGTTTGCGACCGAAATCGTCGGCGCTGCAAGCGGGTTTTCGGAGGACCAGGTGCTGCCGTGCATCGATGAGCTTCTCGATGGCCGATTCGTGCGCGTGTCGACCGGAGGCATCGGTACCGCCACGGGCGATTTCGTCTTTTCGCATCAGCTTGTTCAAGCGTACGTCTATGACACGGTTCCGACGGAAACGCGCAAGGTACTTCACCGACGGATCGGCGTGGTGATGGAGCGCATGTATCAGGGACGTCTCGAGAACGTCGCTCGGGAGCTCGCGCGCCACTTCGATCTCGGCGGTCGCCCTGCGAAAGCCGCCGAATATTACTACGCATCCGCGCTAGCCGCAATCGCCGTTCACGCCGACGAAGAAGCGTTGACATCGCTCTCGCGCGCCGCGAGCCTTGCCGACACAACGCTGCAGTACGCTGTCATCGCGTTACGCGAAACGGTCTACGCGAGACGCGGAATGCGCGAGCAGCAACTCGCCGACATCGTCCAGCTCGAAACACTTTCGAACGAGCATACGGAAAGGAAGCTCGAATGCTTGCGTCGGCGTATCGGTTACGCGCGAGCCATCGATGACATCTCCGCGCAAGAACGCGCGGTCGAGCATCTGAAGATCGCCGCCGCGCGCTCGAACGATCCGTACTGGAGTGCGTTTGCGGCGGAAAGTGCAGCCATGCTAATGGCGGCACTGGGCAATTATCCCGCAGCATTAACGGAAGCGGAATCCGCCCTCTCCCGTTATCGAGCGCTCGAAGACGCGACCGGGATCGTACGTACGTTGTGCCAGATCGCGGACTCGTACGGCGTGCAGGGCCTCGCCGAGCCGTCCATAGCAGCGATCGAGAACTGCTTGGCATTGGCAGCCACGTCATCGAACGAAGCCATGCTGATCGGAAGCCTCGACGCGGCATCGCGCTCTGCTTATCGCAACAACGATTACGAACGATGCTCGACGCTCGCCGAACAGGGCCTCGCGCTCTGTCAGGCGATCGGCGATCGGGAAGGTGAAGCCGACGCGAATTTTCGGCTGGGCAACGTGGCGAGCCGACGTTTTGCAATCGAAGCGGCAACCACGTATTTCGCACGAGCGACGGCGCTTTACGATGCAGTCGACAAACCGCTCGGTGAAGCGATGGTGCTCGTCAATGGTGGCGTATTGTTTTTGAAGATCGGTGCATTCGAGGGCGCCCTCGAGAGCTTCAAACGATCGCGTCGTCTTTTCGTGCGTTTGAAAGATCTTCGCGGGCTCACCATCTGCGCGATCAATCTCGGCATGACGGCATATCTCCTCGATCGCTTTTCAACGGCTCGTCGCATTCTACGATCCGCTCTTCCACTCGCCGAGCAACTCGGCGCCCCGATTCTCACCTGTGCCGCACTCTCGAACCTCGGCGCGGCAGAACGCGAGCTCGGCGATCTTCCGAAGGCCATCGAATATTGCGAGCGATCGATGCGCCTGCGACGTGAAAAAGCTCCGAGCGACATGGCATCGGATTTGGCAGATCTCGGGCTCACCTATTTGCGCGCTGCCAGAATCGACGCCGCTGTCGACATCGCCACCGAAATCGTTGCAGCGGACGATGCCGCGCTTGCGAGCATCATGTACCCGCAGCACGTTATGTGGAGCGCGGCGCAAATGTTCGCCGCCGCCAACCTCGACGATCGATATCGGGAAGCGCTGGAGCGCGCCTATGCGTTTCGCGCCGCCCGTGTTGCGGCTTTCACGAGCGAAGAGGGCCGCGAAATCTATCGCGCACTTCGTTTTAATCGGGAGATCGAGGCTGCAATGAAGCAATCGGACGCGGTTCGGACGGGCCTTCTCCGACAATAACTTCCGTGAGCAAGAGCGAGGCCCGAACAAAACACATCTTCGTCGTCGAAATATGGCGCGAGCCGTCGGATTCGCTTCGCGGCTCACTCCGCGGAATCGTCAAAGACGTGACGCACGGGCAGCAATCCTACGTCCATACGCTCGGTGATCTCACCGACTTCATCAGCGTACGACTCGATCGCCCACCGACTGATAGACAGCCGTCCGACGAGCCGTGCTGATTGACGAGGTCTCGCCTCATGTCACCCGCCGTTTTAGAAAGGTGCAACGCTCATGGTTCTCTCCACCCCGAGCACGGATCCGATACCGTTTGTCCTCACTCCCGACCGACATGAACCGCCTTTAAACGTCCTCGGGATTCGAGTGACGGTGCTGGCAACTAATGTGGAGACACAGAGCTACGAAGTCACGCTTCAGCAGGGAGACGAGGGAATGGGTCCGCCGCCACATAGCCATCGTTGGGAGGAGTCATTCTATGTCCTCAAAGGGTCGGTTGAGTTTACCTGTGGCGGGGCGATCTCGATGTGTGGACCAGGTACGCTCGTGCACGTGCCCGCCCACACCATTCATGCCTTTCGTTTCGGCGAACATGGCGGCGAGATGCTCGAGATGAGCGGCCAAGGTGGCCATGCCACACAAATGTTCACCGCAGTCAACGACCAGATTCCCGCAGGACCACCCGACATCAGCAAAGTCGTTGAAGTACTAAAGCAAAACGGTGTGATCGTCGCGTCGCCGATCTCGCCGACGTAGCAACCCCCGTCGCGCGATACTGCGTTTAATAACGCTCGCCGTAGAAAGGTTCTCATCGTGGAAAAGAAATCGATCCTCACCCTTACGCTCGCCGCAAGTGCGATGCTCATCGGCGCACGTCCGGTCATGGTAAGCGCAGCGCCACAGGCAGCGTGCTCCGTGTTGACCCTCGCCGAGGTCCGCGAGATCATTGGCCCTACGGTTGTTGTGTTCGAACCGAGCTCACAAGGCCCGACGGTGCGCGGAGATCATACGAGCTCGAATTGTGTGTACATGCCGCCGGGAAGCGCGGACACTTGGAAAGGCGCCGGAAGCGGATTTTTCTACCTGATGTGGGGACCGCCGGTAACGCTTTCCACCGGATACGAGGCCTATATGAAGCGCCATTGGATAGCGCAGATTAAGGGGAATGTTTTAGCTACGGCGTCTGTATCGAGCGGCAAAGCCGTCTCGCCGACTTTAAGCAAGAGGTTGCTCGACGCCGTGCTAAAGAAGCTTTGATCATTTTCAGTCCATAACGAGATAATGCAGAACTGGCGCTACTTGTGCTGCACGATGCCGACGAGGGTCCGGCCTTCATACGTGGCGAGCGAGACCGCAGACCCTCCGCCAACCGTAAACATTGCACGGGGAATGGCGAGCGCTTTGCCTGGCCGTGGATGAGCCTTCATAGCGCTGAGCATGTATTCGAGCGTTGCGGTGTCAGTTTTGTAACGACTTTTATAAAAGGTATAAATCTTATCGTAGCCGTCTGAGCTTGCGTACACGGTCGTTTCCGCATCCAGAGCCCGCTGCATTTTTTGAGAGTCGGCCGAATTGAACTGCTGCATATATGCGGTGTCGATGTGCGAACCGGGGTAGATCGCGACGGTGGTCGAGGCCCAGACATTGACGCCGGAAAACGCCACGAGTAGACCGGCTAGCGAAAGCGCACGACCTCGATGAAGTCTTGTAATTTTCATGACCCGACCATAGGGATTGGTCCGTCCGAAACGCGTCCGAACGCAAACGTCGCCCATCGACGGTCGGACGCGTTTCGGACGCGACGTTGCGTACGCTTTGCCCAACACGTTGCTGATGCTCTGAAAGAATGAACCGATTATGTTTTCTTCCGCTTCACGCGCCGGCGCCACCGCAATAGTGCTCGGCTTGATGCTCGCTTTAACATCCGCCGCAAAGGCCGCGACACTCAGCCCTTGCGACGTCCTTCCAGCCTCCGAAGCATCGACGATCGTCGGCAAGCCGGTGAAGTCCGTTCTCATACAATCCGGTATGCCAACTTGCATGTTTGTTCTTGGAAACGACCTGATCTTAGGAATGAACCTGATTCCCTTTGCATCGGAAGCGGATGCAAAATCGAGCCTGCAGGGGTTGGCCGCAAAAAAGTCGCGCATACCCGGTAGCATTCGTCAGAAGGGCGTGTATTTGGTATCCGCGTGGAGCAAAACGACCGACCTTAATAAGATCAACGCGTTGCTCGACGCCGCTGTGAAACATCTGTGAGCGTCGATGCGTAGTCGCAAACATGTCTCGCGCGGTTACCACGTTGCGCGCGCCATCGCATCGTTAACGGTTGCGTTCAGTCTTTCTCTCGTGCCAGCGAACGCGGGCCTTCTCGATGGAGCACCGCGAGAAGCGATCACGACGAGCATTAAAGACGCGTTCCCAGTCGCGCATGTACTCGGTCGTTTCTTGCAAGGAATAACGCCCGTAGCGTCACGATCCACGCGTTTCCAATCTGGTCATTTCCGCATGCGCCTTCAGAGCTATTGCCTTCATGCCGGGACGTATGGGCCGACAAAGGGCGACGGCTATCTTTTGGCACCGCTCAAAGGTGATCGGGCGCCGTTAATTCGATCGATCATGGAACGTTCCGTTGCGCATCCCGAGATCCAACAGCATGACATCCAACAATTGATCTGGGGTATCGAAGCGTACACGCCATTCCAAGATTATTCGCCGGATTTTCAAGATCGGATTCGTCCGCTGCTGACTGCGCCCGAACTCTCCTCGATGAGCGCAAATCGAGACGCGGTAAAGAACATTGCTCGCGGAATTCTCAGCTCGATCGTCCCCGCTGAGGTCACGAACACCATCTCGCAAGTGCAGAGTTGGCGTGACAAAATTACGAATCCATCGCTCGCGTATCCCGAACTCGAGCAGCTAGCGGTTCTTCGCGGCAAAGCGCCAATCGGCGAAGGCAGTCGCGAGGTGCCCGCCGGCCCGTGGAGCTATGCCGGAAATGGCACGTACCTTCGCTTCTTTCCCGAGTCGTATGCCACCACCAACGTCGAAGTATTCAGACCCCCAACGTACAGCATAACGCTGGATGACATCGGCCGTGCGACGCATCTCTCGAGCGGCGGATATACCGTCGATGCGACGTATGCAGCGCGTCCCGACTTGATCTCATTTCAAGGTGCGATGATTCGGTCGTGGCGCTTCAAGACGTTGCGCCTGACCGGGCCCAAATCTGGCCAAACGGCGCTTTTGAACAATCGCGGGTACGTTCTCGACTCACGCGACGTGGCGTACACGAGGCACGGAAGTTCCGTGCATACGGCGATGACTCTACCGCTCCGAGTCGCAAGCCTCGACATGATCGGAATTGCGGTGACTGGCGACGATGTCGTGAAGGGTGTCGAGCGTGTCTACGATGCGAAGGGTAAATTCGACGCAGCGAAAGACTCAGCTGAAGCGGCTGGCAACGAACCCGACGCAAAAAAGGCCGGCGACGAACTGACCGGTGTCGAGCACCTCGCGGGTGGATTGCACGACATCGTTGCGGGCAATCCGTATTATTGGATCGGCGACACCTACGCGAAGGTCGCAATTATCGCAGCTGGAGCGGCTGC
>JANYGA010000111.1 GCA_025359485.1 Rhodospirillales bacterium
CATCGATGGCGTCGCCGTCGGTCGCGCGCTCGCGAACGTGGCGTTGCCCGCCTTCCCAAAAAAGACGTCGCTTGCGAGCCGAGGCCGCGCCGCCGACGGCAGTATTATCGTAACGATCGCAACCGACGCGCCGCTCGATGCGCGCCAACTTCACGATCTCGCCAAACGCGCCACGCTCGGCCTCGCTCGCACCGGAATCACCTCACATACTTCCAGTGGCGATCTGCTGGTCGCGTTCTCGACCACGCACCTCTACCCGCGCGATGCGAAAGCCCCCATCCCGACCTCGCTCGTCAACGACGACGAGACGATGGATGCGCTCTTCTCCGCGACCGCAGAGGCGACCGAGGCCGCCGTCGACGACGCGCTCTTCTCCGCGCAGACGCTTTCCGGCGCTCGAAATCTAACGTTTTTCTCGATCCCGCTCGATCGCGTGCGGTCGATCCTGAGAAATGTCAAGATTTCCTTACCATCCAAACCGTGAGTTTGAACGTCGCCTTTGTTATTCTTTGTGCGAAGCACGAAGCGGCTCGCTGCAAGTGCTAAGGACTTGTCCGCAAGAGGCAAGGGGGCAACGAAGCGCTTCGGAAACGGGGCGCTTCGTTGTTTCCTCACGCCATCGCGGCGAGCTTTCCACGGTTGTAGTCCGGCGTGATGAAGAGCGGTTTCATCGTGAGGATCGCGTCGACGGAATCGTCACCGACGGTCACGTGACAGAGCGCCTGGTCGCGGTTCATCGAGAAGAGTTCGCTCGTATCGATCTTGTTCGCATTGTGCTTCGTCGCGCGTTCGAGCACGTTGAGCGTATCGTCGTCGTCGGTCTTGAAGAAAATCTTTTGCGTAAAATTTTGGAGCGCCGCATCGACGTGGTACTTCGGCAACACCGAGTAGAGCGACGAGACGCCCTGCGTCGTGCCGAGCACCATGCATCCTGCCGATCGAATGATGCCGAGTGACTGAATGTCGGATTCGGAGATACAGAGCTGGTATTCGTCGATGCCGAACACGATCGGACGATCCTGATCGAGCGAACCATCGGCGCGCCGATTTTCGAGCGCCGTAAAGAAGCGACGCTTCGCGAGCGTGTAGATGGCTTGCGCGGCGCGTTCGTATTTCGTGCGCGGCACGTGCAAGATGATGACCTTGCCTTCGAAGACGCTTTCCATCTGCACGAGGTTATGCTTGCGGGCAAACGTTTTGGAGATCTGGACGTCGCGCAACGGCTCGAGTAACTGCGACACGGCGAATTGCACCGCACGTCGCGCTTCGGGCGTAAATTGTAGGTAGCGCGTATCCTCGTAACTCATCGCTTCGCGAATCGTCCACGCTTCGTCGGCATCGTGCGGCAGCGCGCGCAGGCGTTCCATCGCCTGAATGCGCACCATCGCAGCGAATTTTTCATCGAAACAATACCCCGTGAGATGCTCGAAGGTGTAGTACTGCGTACCCGCGGCCTTGAGCATCCGGAGCGAATTCTTCATGCGTGCGACGGCCGCATCGACCCACTGCTTCGCATCGTCGCCCACGCGCCCGAAGGTGTCGCGGAAATACATCGCGTCGACGTCGGGGCTGCCGCTAAGGAGATCGAGCCCGATCGCACTTCCGGGCTCGACGACGAGCACGTCGCGACCGGCGCGTCGCGCGATCTCGACGGCTTCGCCGACGGCCTCGGGTTTCGCCGCGATGATGAAGGCGCCGCATTGCAGTTCGCCGAGCATGCCCGCGAGCATCGGGTTATACGCCCGCGTCGTCTTCCCCGAGCCCGACGATCCGAAGATCATCGTGTGGCGGCAGAGATCCTCGATGCCGAAGACCACGCCTTCCTCATCGTCGCCGAGCGTGAGGGTGCGGTGATTGGCCGATGGATGCTCCATATCTCGAAATATCGTCCGGAGCCATCCGAATCTATAGCCGAGACGTTTCATCAGTCCCCGAGCCACTTCCGGAAAACGAAGAGCCGACGCGTAAGCGCCGGCTCTCGTTCGTTTCCGAGGTGGATCGCCTAGGCGACGTGCATCGGTGCGAGATCGTGTGCTTGCAGCACGTGACCCGGCGAAACGACGTGGCGCTTGAGCCCGAGCAACGTCGGATCGACGCCGAGTGCGAGTGCGACGAGTTGCGGGAGATGGAACGTGGGGAGATCGGTCCGGCCCCAGCGAGCGGCGGAATCTGCCTGATAGCCGTCGAGGGCGAGATGGCAGAGTGGGCACGGCGTGAGGACGGCTTCGGCACCTTGGTCTTTGGCCATACGCATGTTCTGGCCGACCATATTCGCGGCGATACCCTCTTTTTCAAGCTGGACGTGGAAGCCGCAGCAGCGCGTCTTACCGGCATAATCGACGGGTTCGCCGCCGAGCGCCGTGATGAGATCTTCGAGTGAGTGCGGGTTACGCGCGGATTCCCAGCCGTTGACGGATTCGGGACGGATGATGTGACAGCCGTAAAACGGCGCGACTTTGAGGCCGTTGAGCGGATTGACGACCATCTTCGAGAGCTCGTCGAGACCGATATCGTCGATGAGCATCCATAAGAGATGGCGCACGGAAACCGTGCCTTTATACGAAGCGCCGAATTTGCCGAGAATGCCGTTGGCATGATCCATGCTGCCGTCATCTTCGAGCAGCTCTTTGTTCGAGGCGCGCATGTGGCCCGTACATGTCGAGCAAATCGTGATGACGTCGTCGAGTCCGAGCGCTTCGGCTTGCGCGTACGTGCGAGCGTTGAGCACGCGCGCGACGTCGCGATTGAGATCGTTAAGCACCGAAGCACCGCAGCACGAAGCTGCGGTCAGCTCGACGAGCTCGATGCCGAGTTTGTCGGCCAGGAGCATCGTCGAGTTGAAAAGCTCCGTGCACGACTCTTTGGCGACGCAGCCGGGGAAGAAGCCGTAGCGTTTGGTCTGTGCCGAGTTCGAGCGGCGTTTGGGATTGGCGGGAGCAGTTATCACAGACATTAGGAAACCGGAACCTCCATGGATTCGAAAATCGTCCGGATTTCCGAGACTTTCTCGACGGGATGCATAAAGAGCGGCGGAATCTTGCCCTTCGAGGCGAGCCGAAGACCGAGCGGCATCGTGCGCAAGATCCCCTTGATGTTGAACTTGCCGATCGTCCCGATGATGACTTCGTTTTCACCGAGCATGCCCGACGCTTTGATCGTCTTTGCGACGGTGAGCGCGTGGCGTGGACCCGCCGCATTTTTCATACCGGCTTCGATCGAGGCACGCTTCGTATCGATGATGAGATCGTGCGGCTCGACGTGTTTGGGACAGTACGAGCATGCGTAGCAATGCGCGCAGAGCCAGAGATAATCGTCGCTGATCTGTGCGAGGCGCTCGTTCTTTTTCGAATCGCGCGTGTCTTCAATGAAGCGGTAGGCATACGAGATCGCCGCGGGTCCCGCAAACGACGGATCGACGCTGACGACCGGGCACAGCGAATAACACGTCGCGCACATCACGCAGTTGGCGACGGCGACGAGCTTTTTCATATCTTCCGGTGAGACCAGACGCTCGCGCGCGTGATCTTCGTCGCGGTCGGCGGGCTGAAGATAGGGCTTGAGACGCGAGTATT
>JANYGA010000121.1 GCA_025359485.1 Rhodospirillales bacterium
CCAAAATTTCCACGCGATCGGCGATACGGCCGTCAACGTGCAGGCGATCGACGTCGCGCTCGGCGATGGCGGCGTGGGCACGGTCAATCTCATTCCCGGATTGCAAGCGGGCGAAATTCGCGTGCGTGCGTCGCTCCCCGAAATCTCGGTCGAAGCGCAAGGCTATATCGCGCCCTACCTGCGCAAGGCGATGGTCCTCGGCCTCGCGACCACGGGCATCGGTTCGGTCCCCGGGGTTCCGGGCGAACGCGACACAGCAGCGAACAACGTCAACGCGCGCAAGGGGCGCATCGCGATTTACGGCGTCGGTAAAATTTCGAAGACGGCGCAAGCGCAAGTGGCTTACGATACCGCAGATTCGTTGCAGCAAACGACGCAGCACGGCCCGTTCACCGACGACCCGCAAGAGCGCAACTACCAGACCTACGGCGACTCGAGCCAACGTCGCGACGATGCACTTTCGCGCGACCATCTCTACGCGCGCGTCGATTCTAATCGTTCGAACGCCATGTGGGGCGAATTTCAAGCCAATACGGCGGGCGCATCGGGCGATGGATTCCAGCAACTCGTCGCGGGTGCGAAAGTCGAGATCGCGGGCAACAACGCGAAGCTCACGGCATTCAACGCGCGCAACGACGTCGCGTATGCGCGACAGATCTTCTCACCGACCGGTCTCGCCACGCTCGGCACGTTACTCCATCCAAATATCATTTTGGGATCCGATATCGTGACGCTCGTCGCGCTCGATAAACGCACGGGTGCGGTCTTCTCGCAGATCGGTCTCGCGCGAAACGTCGATTACACACTCGATTACGGCACGGGTCAGATTCGGTTCATCAATCCGCCGCTGCCGTTCGATCTCACGTTCAATCCGCAACAAGTCCTCATTCAATACGAGTACAATGGGGCGGGCGTACGTGCGCAAACCTCCGGCGGTCGCTTCGAAGCCGGCCTCGGCCGCTCGCAAGCCGTGCGCGTCGGCGCGGGATACGTCACCGACTCAACGGGTGCCGGCAGCTATTCGCTCTTCGGGCAAGACGTGTCGGGAAAACTCAGCGGTGGGTCGTGGACGATCGCACACCAAACGTCGCGCGGAAATCTCGCAAACGCGGGATCGACGCCGACCGCGGGCGTGTCGCTCTCGAATAAGCTCGATGCCGGCAACGCCTATCGTGCGACGCTCACGCAAGCGGTGGGCGCAAATCGCATCGCGCTGAACTTCGATTCGACATCTTCGGGCTATCAAAATCCCTTCGGCGGTATTTCGACGGCGGGACTTCTGGATTATCGGGTCGATGTCTCGCATCTCATCGGGAAATCGACCGATGCCGTTTCGCTCACGTTCGATCATCAACAGAACAATCTGCCGACCGGCGTCAACGCCACCTCGAACGTCGCCATCGTCGTGCAGAAACACGTGACGAAACGGTTGGCCGTTCGCGTGGGGCTCGACGAAATATCGACACACGGGGGCTACGCTGCGACGAACTCGACGCTCGCGTCGCAAATCAATCCGGTGCCGACGCCTGCGCCCGCGGCGACCATCACGAGATCGACGAACGCGACCGTCGCTTCCACGACGCAGGTCGAAATCGGGGCCGAGTATCGCGTCTCTCCTCGCGTCACCGTCTCGGTCGATCGCATCGCCGGGCTCGCGGGTTCGCAAACGTCGTCGCAACCGTCGCAGACCACCGCGCAGATTACGGTCGACACGCCGCACCACGGGAAGGTCTACGTTCGCCAGTTATTCGCCGACGCGCCGGTGCAAAGTTTCGCTGCGGCAACGACGAGCCTCACGACGGCGTCGACGTCGCAACGGTCGACCGCGATCGGCATCGAGCAATCCGTCGGCACCAATACGACGCTCGATTCCGAGTACGCGATCGAGAATACGGGCAACGGCAGCGACATGTATACGGCGATCGGTGGCCACGAAAAATTCGCGCTCGGCAAGCATCTCAGCGGCGATGCGAACGTGCAACACGCAGCATCGGTCGGCGCCAACGGCGGCGCGTTCAACAGCTACGGGTTATCGCTCGCCTACGCGATCGCGAGTCGGTTCCGTGCGACGTCGAATTACCAACTCCGCACGGGGAATTCGCCCGGCTACACGCTCAGCGTCGGTGCTGCGGGCGCGCTCTCCGATAACGTCTCGGCCGTCGTGACGTCGACGAATTCGAGCACGACGGGGTTTCGTAACGTCGACGATCGCGTGAGCATCGCGTACCGTCCCGCATTCAACGATCGCGCCGTGACGATCCTCGGCTTCGAGATTAAGGACGGCAACGTGAGTACGCTCGGCGCGCACACGCAACTCCTCTCACTCGAAGAACTCTACCGGCCCGATCGTCTCCTCGAAATCGCAGGTCGTTACGCCTACAAACTCGATGGCGATGCGTATTACCCCGCACATTCGTCGCTCTTCGATCTGCGCGGTACGCAGCGCATCGGCAGTCGTTTCGATGTCGCCGCCGAGGCGCGCTTTCTCTCCGCACACGGCATCGCAGGCGCATCGACGGCGGGCTTCGCGATCGAGGCGGGATACCGGCTCGGCGGCGAGATGCGCCTCGCGGCTGGATACAACTTCAGCGGTTCGCCCGATCCGTCGCTCGCCGTCGCGCCGACGCGTCGCGGCGTTTACGCGACGGCAACGAGCGTGATCGATCGCGTTTTTGGATGGGGTAAGGACGACCAATGATCTCCATCGTTCGCGCGCGCATCGGTGCGGCGTCGTTGCTCGCGGCGATCCTCGCCCTGTCCGAACCGGCATCGGCGGCACAACTCTGCCCACTCGTCTCGCCTCCAGCCGGCACCACGACGGTCACCACTTCGCCCAATAGCTACTATCCGGGCGCCGGCACCGCAACTGCGGGCTCGACGACGGTTCCGATCGGCACGCTCAACGGCACGACCGCCATCGCCGCAGGCGACGAGATTCTCGTCATGCAGATGCAAGACTCGTCGATCAACCCTACCAACAGTGCGGCGTACGGCGCCAATAACGGCACCGGCCGCGGCGTCACTTCCGATAATACTTCAGGGCTATATGAATATGCGATCGTCACCGCGACGGGCGCGGGGACGCTAACGATTCGTGGCAACGGTGCGGGTAACGGGCTCGTGAATACGTATCACACGGCTGCAGCAACGTTAACGAAGGGCGGTCAGACGTACCAAGTCGTGCGCGTACCGCGCTACAATAACGTTACGCTCAACATCGCGGGCTCCGCCGTCATTCCATGGAACGGATCCAGCGGTGGAATCTTCGCAATCGATGCGAGCGGCACCATCACCGTCACCGGAACCGTCAACGCAGATGGGGCTGGCTTTCGCGGCGGCGGCCGTCTCTCGCAAACGGGTTCGGCCATCGCTCCTATACTTGGGGTCAATTTTGACTATGCCGTCGGCGGAGCGGTCGGCTACGATGGAGAAAAGGGCGGAGGGACCGTCGGAACGCCGCAGCTCGTCTATAACGGCTCGGCGATCATCACCGCGCCGAGTGATACGATGCCCGGTGGAAGCGCCGCGCGTGGGGCGCCCGGTATCGCGGGTGGCGGTGGCACCGATGCCGACCCACAGGCCAACGACTACAACTCCGGCGGTGGCGGCGGCGCAAACGGCGGCGATGGCGGGCTCGGCGGCAATAATTGGTCGCCGAACGAACAGAGCACCGCGGCCGAAGATTCGGGTGCGGTCGATCCCGCACATAACGTCTACCAAGTCGGCGGTCTCGGAGGCGTTGCCTTTGCGCCGGCAGCCTCAGGTCGCGTGGTTTTCGGTGGCGGTGGTGGCGCGGGCTCGATCAACAATAATACCAATGCGCCGTTCGGCGCGAGTGGTGGCTCGGGCGGCGGTATGATTCTCATCCGTGCGGGCACGGTGAGCGGCGGAACGCTCAGTTCCAATGGTGCGCGCGGCGTCGATGCCGATAACGACGGCGGTGGCGCCGGCGGCGCGGGCGGCTCGATAGTCGTAACGGCGACGAACTCGATCGCGGGTACGACCGCGCGCGCGAATGGCGGCAACGGCGCGAATACGCGCGTCGGCACGGCCACGACGACCGAAAAACACGGTCCCGGCGGCGGTGGCGGCGGCGGCGTCATCATCACCTCATCGGCGATCGCGACCTCGGTCAGCGGGGGCCTCAACGGCACGACGCTTTCGACGGCAGTACCGTATGGCGCAAAGCCCGGTTCGCCCGGGCGTACGTTTACGGCCGCGCCGACGGCGATTCCCGGCGTCAGTTCGGCTGCGGAGTGTTTGGTCAATGCCTTAACCATCACGAAGACCGGCACGACGGCGGCATCGCCCGGCGGTTTGGTTTTTTATTCGATCGTCGTAAGCAATGCCGGACCGGGTCGCGCCGATGGAACGACCGTCTCCGACCCCGTTCCGAGTGGAATCACGATCAAAGGCACCCCGACGTGCAGCGGATCGGGCGGCGCCGTCTGCGGAGCGACGACCGTGGCCGGTCAGACGCTATCGGGTACCATCACGACCTTACCCGTCGGCGGCACGGTCACGTACTCTATCGACGCGCAAGCCCCGACGTCGCCGTCCAACCCGTACGTGAACACGGCGACCGTCGCGCCGCCGCCGACCAATTCCGATCCAAATTCGAATATCTCCACGGTTTCGACGACCGTCACGCAGTCCAATGGCCTCAGCAAGACGGTTCGCAACATTACCAAGGGCGAGACGACGGGCGTCGGCGCCAATCTCGGCATCCCGGGCGACACGCTCGAATACGTGCTGTCGTTCACGAATACGACGGGGTCACCGCTGACGACGTTTGCGATCAGCGACCCCATGCCGGTGCAAACGACGTTCGTAAGCGCGACGTGCGGTCCGTTGCCGACCGGCGTGACCACGTGTACGATCGCGAATCCCGCGGTTGGCGCGACGGGAACCGTAGCGTACGCCTACGGTCAACCCTTTCCGACCGGCGCGACGGCCACGTTCGTACTCCAGGTGAAGATCAAGTAATCGTCGCGCGCTACGACAGCGCGGCGACGACCTCGATCTCGACGCGCGATCCCTTCGGCAGCGCCGCCACCGCAACGGTCGATCGCGCGGGTGCGTCGACGCCGAACGATTCGCCATAGATATCGTTGACCGCGGCGAAGTCGTTCATGTCGACGAGAAAGATCGTCGTCTTGACGACGTGGGCGAACGTGGCATTCGCCGCTGCGAGGACCGCTGCGATATTTTTCATGACTTGACGAGTTTGCGCGGCGATATCGCCCGGCACGAGTTCGCCCGTGGCGACGTCGAGCGGAATCTGACCGCTACAGAAGAGGAAGCCGCCCGCGCGGATCGCCTGATTGTACGGGCCGATCGGTGCGGGGGCGTCGTGTGCGAGGACGCGTTCGAATGGCATCCGTACTACACGCTAGCCATGGCCGTTGCAGGCTCGGCGGCATCGCGCGACATCGTCCCCTTGTATTTCATCGCGGGTTCTTCGACCCCGAAGTTCGTCTTCGCGAGCTCGGCGATACGTGCGAGTTCGTCCGCGGTCAGCGGCGCGCACGCGGAAGCGCCCGCGAACTCGCGCAACTGCTCGCGATCGTAGATGTTCGGCAACACCGACATCGCGCGCGGTTCGGCGAGGAGCCATTGAATCGACGCCTGGCCGAGCGTACGCGTCGCGGTCTCGAGAAAGCGAATCGTCTCGACTTTTTGGACGCCCGCGATCAGCCACGACTTGGGACGGTGGATGCGGTGGTCGCCCGGTGGGAACGTCGTATCGAGCGTGTAGCGCCCTTCGAGCATGCCGCTCGAATGCGGAACGCGGATCTGATAGCCGCAATCGGCGTTGGCATCGTAGGCGGCTTTGAGCATCGCGTTGCCGGGAAATTGTTCGAACATATTCCAGATCATTTGGATGTTCGTGACGTTGCGTTTGGTCGCGGCCTCGCAGCCCTCGACGAGCCAACCGATTGCGGGCCCGAGCGCGACGCCGTAACTGCGAATCTTGCCCTCGACCTTGAAGGCTTCGAGCAACGCGAAGAGTTCGTCGTTCGCGATCTCGGTGAGGTGGGCGTTATGGATCGAATAGACGTCGATCACGTCGGTCTGGAGTCGGCGCAGCGACTGTTCGAGCGCGTATCGCACGAAGGCGGGCGAAAAATCGTGCGGGATCTCTTGTTGGCCCTTGCGTTCGCCCGCATACGTATAGAAGTCGTAGCCGAATTTCGTGGAGTATACGAGCCCGTCGCGTGAATCGCCGAAGGCTTTTGCGAGCTGTTCTTCGCTGCGGCCATTGCCGTAGGTGTCGGCGGCATCGAAGAGCGTGATGCCGAGGTCGCGGGCTTCGCGCAAGAGCACGACGGCCTCGTCGTCGGTCATCTTGCCCCACCAATCGGTCGACGTCGTCCACAGGCCGAAGCCGATTTCACTGACGGCAATGTCGGTTTTCGGGTAGGTTCGATACTTCATGCTGTTCCCTCGTGCGCGGCGTGCGTTGTAGCGCGTAGTCTAGGTCGAGATTCGCGCCGCCGTCGGTGACTTCCGCGCGGGCGCAGGTACGACCAAACTCGGAACCCGGTGACCCAAGCCGTCGTCCCACGTTTATGCGCCAAACGACGGAGTCGACCGTGGATATTGCCGAATTACGTTTATACGCCGATCGGCCGGTGCGCATTCGTATGGACGACGCCTCCGAACACGTCGGCACGCTACGTACCGAATTGCTCTCCGAGAAGTCGATATCGGTGTTCCTCGCGCGCGACGGCCAACCAGGAGCTACGATCTACATCGACGAGATCGTAGGCATTTGGCCGATCTCCTAGATTCGTTCGAACGCGCCGCTCGTTGGATCGACGCGTACTACCGCGATCCCGGCGCCTATCCCGTCCTCTCGCGGTCGCAGCCGGGCGACCTTACGCGGGCCCTGCCGACGCACGCGCCCGAAGAAGGCGAATCGTTCGAGACGATCTTCAGCGATTTCGAATCGCTCGTAATTCCGGGCATCACGCATTGGAATCATCCGCGATTCTTCGCGTACTTTTCGATCAGCGCGACGCCGATTGCCGTGATCGCCGAAGCCCTCGCTGCCACGCTCGACGTCAATGCGATGCTCTGGCGCACGTCGCCCGCCGCGACCGAACTCGAAGAGGTCGTCGTCGGCTGGCTACGCGAGCTGCTCGGCCTCGACGCGGGCCTCCATGGCATCGTCTACGACACGGCATCGACGAGCGGATTCACCGCGCTCGCTGCAGCGCGTGAATCGCTCGGCCTCGATATCCGCGAGCGCGGTATCGCGGGTCGCGACGATCTTCCGACCCTCCGCGTGTACATTACCGATCACACGCATTCGCACATCGAGAAAGCGGCGATCGCGCTCGGCGTCGGGCGCCGCAACGTCGTGCGCGTGGCCGTCGATGAGACGTATGCGATGCGCGCGGATGCGCTGGAATCGGCGTTGCGCGAAGATATCTCGCGCGGGATGCGACCGATGTGCGTGGCGGCCACGGTCGGGACGACGTCGACGACATCGTCCGATCCGGTGCCGCAGATCGCGGAGATCTGCAAACGCTATGCGACGTGGTTGCACGTCGATGCGGCATACGCGGGGCCGGCGGCGATCTTGCCTGAGTTCGCACATCTCCTCGACGGCTGCGAGCGCGCCGATAGCGTCGTCGTCAATCCGCACAAGTGGCTCTTCGTGCCGATCGACCTCTCCGTGCTCTACGTCCGAGATATGCCGCTTCTCCGGCGCACGTTTAGTTTGGTCGCCGACTATCTCGTGACGCCGGAAGTCGGCGTGCGCAACTACATGGATTACGGCCTCCAACTCGGGCGCCGGTTCCGCGCGCTCAAGCTATGGTTCGCGATGCGCCATCTCGGCGTTCGTGGCATGCGGATGCGCCTTCGCTCGCACATCGATCTCGCGCAAACGTTCGCGGCGTGGGTCCGCACGGAGCCCGGTTGGGACGTCGTCGCGCCGCATCCGCTCTCGGTCGTCTGCTTTCGCTTCGCGGGCGACGACGACGTAAATGCGGCGATCGTGGATGCCGTCAACGCGAGCGGCGATGTCTTTCTCTCGACGACGAAGCTCGATGGCAAGCTTGCGATTCGTCTCGCGATCGGCAACGAGCGGACGACGGAAGCCGACGTGGCGCGCGCGTGGGAACTCTTGCGCGCGGCCGCGGCTACGACGGCGCGAAGCCCGGTTCCGCGCGGCGCGAATTAGTACACGCGCAAATAAGCTTCGCGTTCCCAGGGATGCACCGCGCGCCGATATCGTTCGTATTCGGCCGTCTTCGCATCGCGAAACGCGTGATAGATATGGTCGCCGAGGGCACCACGGACGATCGGATCGGCGTCGAGTTCGATCAGCGCTTGGCGCATGGATTTGGGAAGCGTGCGGATGCGTCGTCGTTCGCGTTCGCGATCGTTGAGGTCGTAGGTCGAACCGACGAGCGGATCGCCCGGAAGCGCGTGCGAGCGGATGCCGTCGGCGGCGCTCGCGAGTAAGACGGTCATCGCGAGATAGGGATTACACGACGGATCGGCGCTGCGTACTTCGAGACGCGTGCGCGCGTCTTCGGCTGTGGGAACGCGGACGAGTGCGTTCGCGCTACGATGCGACCACACGGTGTAGATCGGTGCGTCCCATGCGGCCACCAAGCGTTTGTACGAATTGACGGTCGGATTGCAAATCGCGGTAAACGCGGGCGCGTGGCGCAAGAGGCCGCCGATGGCGAAGAGCGCGTCGGAGCCGAGTTCGCCCGCTTCGAGTGGCGCATCGCCCGAGGCCGGGAGCGCGAAGTAGACGTGGACGCCGCTTCCCGCAAGTGATTCCGTGGGCTTGGGCATGAACGTTGCGTGGAGACTGTGGCGCGCCGCGATATGCTTTGCGACCGTACGAATCGTGATGAGCGCGTCGGCGGCGCCGAGTGGCCCGATCTCTTTAATGTCGATTTCGTGTTGGCCCGCGCCGTGTTCGTGATGGGCGCTCGCGACGGCAAAGCCCATACTCTCGAGCGCCATGACGATTTCGAGACGCGCCGTTTCGCCGCGATCGTTTTCGTTGATGTCGAAATACGATCCGACGTCGTTGGAGAGTGTGGTGGGTTGACCGCTCGCATCGACGTCGAAAAGATAGAACTCGACCTCGAGCCCGCTCTGGACGCCCGTGAGCACGTCGCCCGCATCCTCGATCGCGCGCCGAAGCGTGGTTCGCGGACATCCTTCGAAGGGCTCGCCGTCGGGCGTTGCGATGTCGCAGATGATCCGTGCTTCGGTGTGGCCGTTGGCCGTCCACGGATAGATCGCGAAGGTCGCGAGATCGGGCAAGAGCATCATATCGGCTTCCTCGCCGCGCACGAAACCGTCGATCGAACCGCCATCGAAGGTAATCTTTCCGTCGAGCGCGCGTTCGAGTTCGCTGACGGGAATCGTGACGTTCTTACTGATGCCCAAGATATCGACGAACGAGAGCCTCACGAAACGGACGTCGCGCTCTTTGACGATCTTGAGAACGTCGCGGCGCGCGGTCTTACCGTTGGTCGGATGAATTGAGTGCATCGATGGCCATCGCCGTTCTGAGAGTGAGTTGGTCGTGGGCGGAATCGAGGTCGTGGCCGCTGATCTCGGCGATCTGGCGCAGGCGATAGAAAACGGTATGGCGGTGAACCGAAAGTTCGGCTGCCGCCGTCTTGACGTTCTGACCCACGTCGAAATAGAGGCGCAACGTGCGGATCAGTTCGGTCTGGTGCTTTTCATCGTACGCGCGGAGCGGTGCGAGGATACGATCGCAGAACGCGCGCAATTCGATCTGCGTCGCCCCGCCGCGTAACAGCAACGGATAGACGCCGAGGTCGTCGTACGGCATCACGCGCGAACCGCCGAAGAGACGTCGCGCGATGAACATCGATTCGCGCGCTTCGTCGACCGTGCGATACGCGTTAATCGCCTCGGCCGCGCGGCCGACACCGCCGACGATCTTCGCGCCGAAATGGACCTTGGTCGCCGAACGCGTGATGAGCGTGGCTGCGGTACGGACGTTCTGCGCGTCCACGTCCATCGGCGCCGGGCAGAGGAAGACGAACCCGCCGCCGCGCTCGAGGACGATCGTGTCGCCGGCTCCCGTTCGTAGCGATTCGAGTGCGATTTTGCGCAACTCGCCCATTTTGACGGTCGCGACCGCTTCTTCGAGGCCCTCGGCTTCGATCGCTACGGCGACGTAGTTTGCGGCGAGGGCGATACCCCGTGCGGTCGCGTCGTCTTTGGCTTCGATCGGATCGTCGTAGGCGCGCGAGATCAGGCGATCCCAGAACGACTTGCGCCGATTCTTACCGCCGCCCGCATCGCGCGAGAGTTCGACGGCGATGGCGGCAGCCGCCAAACGCAAGGCGCCGACACGACCGTCGGCGGGAACGCCGACCGGAAAGACCGAGAGCCAGCCGAGCTGCGCGTCGCCACCACGAATGCGCACGGCGAGACCGGGAACGGTATCGCCCGGCGTTCGCAAGACGATGGGGCCTTCGCTTCCATCTTTGGTTGCCGTCGCGATGAGATCGCGGCTCGTCGGTGGGACGGATCGCGCGCTCGCGCCCGCGAGGGCGACGTGGCGCCATTCGGCATCTTCAACGAGCACGGCTGCGTCGATGAGCGTCGCGAGGCCCGCGGCGAGGGCCTTGGGGCCGCCGCCGGTGCTCGCGATGCGCGCCAGGGCCTCGGCGAAGTCGACGAGTTCGTCGTTCGACATGACGGCGGTATCGATCACGCGAAGCCCTCAACGATATGGGAATTTTGTACGTCCACTACGGGCTCGGCTTCGTGTTGCTCCTCGCCTCGCTTGCAGCCATCTTTTGGGCGCCCGCGCGTCGTTACATCCTGTATGTGCTCGTCCTCCAGATCGTGCTCGGTGCGGCCGTGTGGGGTATTACGAAATACCCGCCGCCCGCTCCGCATTGGATCCTCGCGATCCTCAACGGAGGGACGTATGCGATGGCGACCGCTTTCGAACGAAAGGGCCGACCGACATCGCTCGTGCTCGGTGCACTCGCCCTCGGCTTCGTGATTTTTGCATACGTCTTCTACGTGGGAATGCACGCGTGGAAGCTAATGGCTCCTGCCGCCTAACGTGACGCGCGTGGCGGCACGCTCGTCACACGGCGTTCATTCCATCGCGTCCGAGGTCAGGGCGTGCTCCCCGCTGAGCACGACGATCTTCCAACTCGCGGCCGTTACGACGGGCTCGCGAGCGAGCTTCGCGACGAGGCGTTCGAGCGTCGCATCGGCGCGACCCGATGACGAAACGATCGCTTCGATGTCGATCGACGAGCCGTCGTGCGGATCGTCCTCGCTCGAGATTTCGAGGAGGCCGAGCTTGCTCTTATCGATCGCCGCGAAAAGCGACGCGCGAAGCGTGCCCTCGAACGCGTGGGGGCAACTCACGGAGATCGCATAGCTCGCCGAAACTTCGGTGCCTTCCATCGTTCGGCGGTTGATCGATTGACTGACGGGACGCAAGAGCACGTTCGCGGCGATAATGAACGCCGCGCCGATCGCGGTCTCGGCGAGAAAGCCGAAGCCCGCGAGGGTTCCGATCGCAGCGGAACACCAGATGGTGGCCGCGGTATTGAGGCCGCGAACGGAGAGGCCTTCGCGAAAGATGACGCCACCGGCGAGAAAGCCGATGCCCGAAACGATCTGCGCCGCGATGCGCGTTGGGCTCGACGTATCGTGCGAGAGTCCCGTTGCGAGGACGAAGAGGCACGCTCCCGTTGCCACGAGCGCGTTCGTGCGTAGGCCCGCCATGCGTTGGCGAAACTGGCGTTCGAGTCCGACCGTCGTTCCGAGCGCGAACGCGACGGCCAAGCGCAGACTGAATTCGAGCAGCGTCATCGTCGGACGCTACGCGCGATTACGAATGACGATGGGCGACGGCCTCGATCACGTGTCCGGGAGCCGCAACGATGCGGCGGAAGAGGCGCATCACGCCGTTGGGAAAGGTCACGAGAACGCGATCGAGGCCGATGAAGCCGAGATGATAGTGCGATTCCGTGAACGTGCGAAGATGGGGCGCGACTTCGATACTCGCGAGTTCTTCGAGGTCGTCGGGCGTCGCCATACACGACTGCGTCGTGACCGGCTGGCCTGCCGGCGTGAGCGATTTCGACGACGGCAAGAACTGACGCTGTTCGGCGCCGTCCTCGGAAATCCACGATCCGACGATGCGGAAATCGATCGTGCTCGCGCAGCTCGCGTCATTACCTTCGCCCTCGGCGAAGGCGGGGGTCGCACCGAGCACCAGTGCGGCAATCATGAGGATCGTTGCGACGTTCACCTGGCACCACAATCGGCGGCGGTAAGGATCGTACGGTGTGTATCGGACGGAGGGAAGCGTCGCGTTAGCCGCGTGCGGTCTCGAAGCCTACGTACTCGGCCGGGCGTCCGTGCCGAGTCGCAGAATCGTCGTCGGACCGGGCCGATGTGGCAAGGTCCCGAATGCCTTGCTCAGGCGATGCGCGGCCGCCGTCTCACCGATGACTTCCGATGCCGTCTTCACGGGTTCGTCGATGAACGTTCGGACGTTCCAGCCACCGCCGCGGAGCGCGCCGACGACCGTCTTCGAAAGATCGGTCAGGCCCGTGGCATTGGCGACCAAAACGACGTCTTGCGGCGGGTCGTTTTGCGCGCAGACGAGCGTGCCCACGAGTTTCGCCCAGCGATCGTCGACGAGCACGACCGAGGCGTCGCCGACGAACGTCGCGCGGCCGGGTAAGGTGAACGCGCGAACGTTGTCGCTGGGAACGCCGCGGTAGAGTTCGACGAGTGCTTGGAGTTGCGCGTCGCTCAGGGGCGTGGCGACGTCTTTGCGCGCGAGATGGACGAGGCGCGGAATCTTCGGCCAATTTTGTGGTTCGCCGAGCGTTTTCACGATTTGTCGCACGACTTGTTGCTGTCGACGCATGCGGCCGAAATCGGACTCGGCATCGTGACGGAAGCGCATGTAGTGCAGCGTCTGGCCGCCGTCGAGGT
>JANYGA010000149.1 GCA_025359485.1 Rhodospirillales bacterium
CCTCACCGTGAGCGATACTCGGCGCGCGAACGACGACGAGATTTTAAGCGGCTTTCGCGACCTGCAGGAAGCCGTTTCGCGCGAATTCGCGATGATGTAAGCGCAGTTTACGGAACAGCTCGCGAAGACCAACGCGAAGGCCGCATCATTCGAAGCGCGCCTCGACTCGTTGGAGCGCGTTCGTTAGCGCCGACCAGGGTGCGCGCGGCGACGCGGGGGATACCGTCGCATGCGTATCCGTTCTACGACCATTCTCGCCGTCCGACGCGACGGTAAACTCGCAATCGCGGGTGACGGTCAAGTGACCTTCGATAAAACGATCATGAAGCACGGCGCGCACAAGGTGCGCCGCATCGCCGGTGGCGCGGTGCTCGCCGGATTCGCCGGGAGCGCGGCCGACGGCATCACGCTGCTCGAAAAATTCGAAGGCAAGCTCGGAGAGTACAAAAACAATATCGTTCGCGCATCGATCGAACTCGCCAAAGAATGGCGTCAGGACCGCGCGCTGCGGCGCCTCGAAGCGCTCCTGGTCGTCGGAACGGCCGACCATCTCTTCGTCCTCTCGGGAACGGGCGACGTGATCGAACCCGATGAGGGGATCGCGGCGATCGGCAGCGGCGGACCCTACGCGCAGGCGGCCGCAATGGCGCTGGTTCGTCACAGCACCCTCGACGCAGAGAGTATCGCGCGCGCGGCACTCACGGTTGCGGGACGGATCGACATCTACACGAATGAGGAGATCGTGTGTGAAGTCGTGTGATGCCATGACATCTCGTCGTTTCGACGTTCTCTGCGCGCGGATAATGGCCGCAATGGCGATCTTCGCATTCTTCTTGGCGCCCGTGCCGACGCGTTCGGCAACGACGAGCGGACAGCCGCGAGCGACGGCGACGACGGCTGCGACCGCGATCGGACCCGGCGTGCCCGTCGCGCCCGCACTCGTCCACCATCCCGTCACGACGATCATCACGCGCGCACAACAAGCGTTCGATGAAGGGCTCTCGCTGGTCTACGCGTTCAATCGCGACGAAGCGCGCAAACGCTTCGAACGTGCCGCAGCTCTCGATCCCAAACTCGCCATGGCGTGGTGGGGCGTCGCGCTCGCCGTCGGGCCCAATATCAATCGCGGCATCGACGCCGATCGCCTCGCGAAGGCGAACGCCGCGATCGCGCGTGCTCGGGCGCTTGCGAACGAAGGAACGCAAGTGGAGCGCGCGCTCATCGACGCCATCGCACGGCGCTATCCCGAACGTGCCGACGCGCCGACCGAGCCCGGCTATCGCGCGTATCGCGATGCGATGCGCGGCGTGCACGAAGCGTTTCCGGCCGATGACGATATCGCGACGCTCTATGCCGAGAGCGTTATGGACGTCGATGGTTGGGACTGGAAGAACGGCGAACCCGATGCGGCCGCGCGCACGATTCTCACCGCGCTCGACGTCGTACTCGCGCACGATCCCGGACACGTCGGCGCCAATCATTACTACGTGCACCTCATGGACGCGGAAGGCGTTGCTTCACGCGGGATCGCGAGCGCCGAACGGCTTTCCATGCTTCACGTCGAGCCCGCGGCATCGCATCTGGTGCACATGTCGGGCCACATCTATTTCGATGTCGGTCGCTTCGCCGATCTCGAACGCGATAATCGTATCGCCGTCGACGAAGATCGTGCCTACGCGGCGACGCTGGGAACGAAGCCGACCGATCTCGATTACTACCGGCACAATCTCAACTTCTACATCGGTGGCGCGGTGATGCTCGACGACCGCATCGAAAAAGAGCGCGCCATCGAATTCGAGCGCGAGATCGAGAGCCCCGAAGCGTTGCTCGTCGCCGATCGCGACGGTCGTTTTGCCGACGTTCTCGCCGCCCCACGCGTCGCCGCGAATGCGTCGTTTCACGACCGGGCCATCGAACGGTATGCGCGCGCGATCGCCGCGGCATCCCTCGGCGACGCGCGTCGCGCGCAAGTCGAAGCCGATGCGTACGACACGCTCCGGCAAACGGAGTCGCCCCCCTCGCTCCGGCGATATGGCGTCTATTATACGACGCTGCACGATCTCGCGAGCGCACGCATCGCTCACGCGCGCGGCGACGACGACACCGCGACGGCGCTTTTGCGCCAAGTCATTGCGACGACGAAGCCCATCCCACCCGAAGCGTTTCCCGTCTGGTTTTTTCCAGCCGGGGAGTGGCTCGGATGGATCGAACTGCGCCGCGGAAATCCGGTTGCGGCCGAAAGCGCGTTTCGCGACGATCTCGCGCGAACGCCGCATAACGCGCGCTCGATCTTCGGGCTCATGGAAAGTCTTAGCCATCAGGGGCGCGCGACCGAAGCGGGTCCGCTCGCCTACGATATCGTTGCCCACTGGCGCGGGCCGCTCGGAGATCTGCGCGCGGCGCGACCCTAAGCGCGGAACCGGAACGCATCGCCGCGGGTTCGAAGACACGATCATGATCGCAACCGACGACCTCATCGACTACGTCCGTGCGAACCGCGAACGCTATCTCGGCGAACTCACCGATTGGATCGCGTGCCCGTCGGTCTCCGCGGATCCCGCGCGACATCATGAAGTACGGCGCTCGGCTGAAGTCGCCGTCGCGCGGATGAAAGCGGCGGGCCTCACCGAGGCCTGCGTTCTCGAAACCGACGGCTTACCCGTCGCGTACGGCTCGTGGCTCCACGCCGAACCCGGTGCGCCGACGGTGCTGATCTACGGTCATCACGACGTGCAACCCGAAGATCCGATCGCGCTCTGGGATTCGCCGCCGTTCGTCGGTACCGTGCGCGATGGGAAGATCTTCGGTCGTGGCTCCGTCGACGATAAAGGTCAGGTGCTGATGCATCTCGCCGCGATCGAAGCGCATCTGCGCGTTCGCGGGTCGCTTCCGATCAACGTGAAGGTCGTGGTCGAAGGCGAAGAAGAGATCGGAAGCCCGAGTTTCGAGGCGTTCCTCGCGCGCGAAAAAGAACGGCTCGCCTGCGACGTCGTCGTCGTCTCCGATACCGCGGTCTTCGCCGAAGACATGCCTTCGCTCACGGTATCGCTGCGCGGACTCGTGCACTGGGAAGTCCGCGTCGACGGACCCACGAGCGACCTCCACTCGGGCTATTTCGGCGGCATCGTCGCGAACCCGATCGAGTCCCTCGCACGCATGATCGCGACGCTTCGCGATGCCGACGGTCGGATCGCCGTTCCGGGATTTTACGATAACGTGCGCGAGCTCGCTGCGAGCGAACGTGCGGAGATCGCGGCGCTCCCCTTCGATGCGCGAAAAGAAGCGCGCGGTCTCGGCGTGAGCGACCTCGTCGGTGGCGAGCGCGAACGCTTGCCGCTCGAGCGGATGTGGATGCGACCGACGCTCGAGTGCAACGGCATCTACGGTGGCTATCAGGGCCCGGGCGGCAAGACGATCGTGCCGAGCTTCGCGCACGCAAAACTCTCCGCGAGACTTGTGGCCGATCAAGATCCCGCACACGTCAAAGCGGTGGTGCGCGGGCATCTCGAGGCGAGCGCACCCGCCGGCGTACGCGTGTCGATCGAAACCGACGGCGATACGCGTGCGGTGAGCACGTCGCGCGATCATCCCGCCGTCGGCGCGGCGGCGCGCGCGATGGAGCGCGGCTTCGGGAAGCCGCCCGTTTTCATCGGCACGGGTGGCACGATCGGCCCCGTCTCGTCGTTCGACCGCATCTTACACTTGCCGCAGGTGCTCATCGGTGTGGGTCTGCCCGACGATTGCATTCACGCACCGAACGAGAAATTCGATCTCGCGCAGTTCTACGGCGGCATCGAGACGATGGCGTATCTCTACGACGAACTCGCCGAGGCGCGGTAAGGATTGAGCGAATCGGTCATGGCGCAGGTGGCACTGGCGCGTGCCGTCGACGCCGCATACGACGTGTTCGGTTCGTACGACGTCGGGGAGATCGAATTCTGCCCGTGCTGTCACACGCGAATCGCGAGTCTGATCGCGGGCCTACACGTGCCGGATCGACGCCGCATCGCGACGTTGGATGTCGCGGAATTTTTCGCCGATATCTTTTCCGATGCGACGGCCGATGAAGCGACCTTCAAAGCGCTCCTGCCGCGCATACTCGAACTCGCCGTCCCCGGCGACGACGAGATCGCGCATCTCAACGTTGCGGTGCTCGGTCGCAAGCTCGGCGTCGCGCGGTGGGAATCGTGGCCCGCACACGAACGCGCGGCGATCGACACGTGGGCGCAGGCGTGGTTCGCTGCGACGCTCGCATGTGGCGACGCGCATGGCACCGTGCTCGATGACGTGCTCTGCGCACTCGGCTATCTCTACGACGATATCGCGCCGTTTCTCACGCAGCTCCACGACGCGAGCCCGCTCGCGCGACAGCAAGTCGCGCACCTCGTGCTCACGGTATGCTTCGCGCTCTCGCACGCACGCTCGCCGCTGCGCGACGATTGGAGTTGTGTCGGCGCGCGCTGGCAGAAAGGCTCGCGTCCGGAGCGCCAGATGCTCACGTGGCTCGTCACGCACGGATCGCACGCGCGGCTCATCGCCGATGCCACGCGTGGTGCGTGTCGGTGCGTTTGGGTGCGTGATAGCACGGCCGAAGACGTCGACGCGGCGCTCTCGACGTTTGCCGTCGACCTCGCGATCGGCGCGCTCGGAAGCATGCGAGCGTAGCGGCTTCGGGATTTTACCGCGGCGATCACGAACCGTTTCCGCGATGGCAACCGCAGATGTAAATCTCACCCCACGTCAGATCGTCGCCGAACTCGATCGCTATATCGTCGGTCAGGGGAAGGCCAAGCGTGCGGTCGCAATCGCAATGCGCAATCGCTTCCGGCGCGATCGGCTCGGCGACGACATGCGCGACGATATCATTCCGAAAAATATTCTCATGATCGGACCGACGGGAGTCGGCAAGACCGAGATCGCGCGCCGGCTCGCGACGCTCGCGGGCGCCCCGTTCGTCAAAGTCGAGGCCACGAAATACACCGAGGTCGGCTACGTCGGCCGCGATGTGGAGTCGATGGTGCGCGATCTCGTGGAAGCCGCGATTCGCATGGTGCAAGACGAACGTCGCGCGGATGTCGTCGAAGCCGCCGATGCCGCCGCGATCGAGCGCGTCATCGATTTGCTCTACCCCGACACGCGGCCGCCGACCACCGCGCAACCGATGAACGCCTTCGCGCAATCGCTCGGTTCGATCTTTGGGAACACGTTCCAACAACCGCAGGCGCCAGCGCCGCAACCGACGTCGCCGACACCCGCGCCCGAGCAGGCAAAGACGATTCGGGAACAAGCACGCGCCGATGTCGTGCGCGGATTTTTCGACGTGCGCCTCGTCGATATCGAGGTCGAGGAAGCCGCGCAAATGCCCATGATGGGCGGGATGGATCCGTCGATGGGCGGCGGCGGCGCGGACATGGGCGAGATGCTCGGCAATCTGTTGCCGAAAAAGAAAGTCAAAAAACGCGTGACGGTCGTCGAAGCGCGGCGCCAGTTCGCGCAAGAAGAAGCAAACAAACTCATCGATATGGATGCCGTCAAACGCGAAGCATTACGACGCGCGGGCGAAAACGGCATCATCTTCATCGACGAAATCGATAAGGTCGCAGCGTCGGGCAATCGCGGCGGCGCCGACGTTTCGCGCGAGGGCGTGCAGCGCGATATTCTGCCGATCGTCGAAGGCAGTACCGTCAACACGAAACACGGCGCGCTCAAGACCGATCACGTCCTCTTCATCGCCGCGGGTGCGTTCCATATGAGCAAGCCGTCGGATCTCATTCCGGAACTTCAAGGCCGCTTTCCGATTCGGGTCGAGCTCGATTCGCTCTCGATCGACGACATGAAGACGATCCTCACGCAACCCAAGAACGCGCTCACGCAACAGTACACGCAGTTACTCGCCGTCGAAGGTGTCGAGCTGACGTTTACTCCCGACGGCATCGAGCAGCTCGCGACGTTCGCCATGAAAGTAAACGAGCAAACCGAAAATATCGGCGCTCGCCGCCTCCATACCGTGCTCGAACGTTTGCTCGAAGACGTGTCGTATGCGGCACCGGAAGAGAGCGGCGCCGTGACGATCGACGGGGCGTACGTGCGCGAACGGCTCGGAGAGATCGTCGAGAGCGCGAATCTCAGTACGTATATTCTGTAGGGCCGTCGATGCATCATCGACGGCCCCGTTCACTTACGAGCTGTGGTCGATGTGGAAAAGCTCGTTAAGTGCGGCCACGTAGACGGCGTCCATTTGCGCCGGCGAAAGCGCGTGCGAATAATCGGGTTCGGCCGCGATCTTCTTTGGCTCGGTCGGATCCCGACGTGAGTCTTCCGAGGTAAGGATCGCAATTCGCCGCGCGTCTTTCGGCGCAGACGTTTCCGCCGCGTGAGCCGCGACCGGTGCTGCGGCGACGGAGAGAACGAGGATCGAGAAAACGAGCATACGATTCATGATCGACTCCATTTCTAAAGTTGCTCGGCGGCGTCGTGATGTTCGACGATCGTCGTTAAAAGTAGTGATACAGCAGTATATATCTCGATTGCCCGTTTGGATCAATTTTTCAGCGGCTAAAAGATCGGTAACCGTTTTGCAAGCGTGAAAATCGGTCGGAATTAACGACATAACAAGTTTTAGTGATAAACATGCTCGGATTGTAAACGATTCTCGGAACGTCTCCGAAAAACTGGATATCGAGGTTGCCTAACGATCGATACCAGATGCCGAGGGCTCCGTCCGGTGGCGACGAGACGGCGCGAGGCGTCGAAGCATCGGAATCAATCCGATTAACGATTTCGTGCATACGAGAGTATGTTGCAATCCTCAGCGATCGCTCTCGCAATGACCGCCCTCGCGATCCCGGCTTCGGCGGCATCGACCGCGCCGCGAGCCGCCTCGAGTGCCACGATTCACATGCACGATTTCGCGTTCGTGCCGAAGACGCTCACGATCGACGCCGGCACGCGCGTGACGATCGTCAACGACGACGACGAGGCGCACACGGCGACCGCGATCGACGCATCGTTCGACACGGCGGGGCTCGACGCGCACGAAACCTGGTCGCATGTTTTCGATCGCATCGGTTCGTTTGCATATTACTGCGAGCTCCATCCGTCCATGAAGGGCGTCATCATCGTGCGCACACATCCCGCTTCGAAAGGTCACTCATGAATCGTTCGCGCTTCCTCGAGCACGTCGGCTGGACGGGAACCGGCATCGCCTTCACGATCGGGGCGGCCGGCTCGATGTCGCCGATGTCGGCTGGAGCGAAGCCGCAGAGCATCGGCTTCGTCCAAATCAGCGATAGTCACATCGGCTTTCACCAACCCGCAAACGACGATGTGGCGGCGACGTTGAGCGAGACGGTCGACCGCATCAACGCGATGCCGGTTCAACCCACGTTCGTCGTTCACACGGGCGACGTGACGCATCTTTCGAAGCCGGCGCAATTCGACGATGCGAAGCAGATCCTCGGACGCCTGCGAGCGCCGCTCGTCGTGATGCCGGGAGAACACGACGTGATCGGCGGGACCGAAGCCTACTTCGCCGCATTCGGAAAAGCGAAGGGGACGGGCGGCTGGTCGTCGTTCGATAGCGACGGCGTCCATTTCATTTCACTCGTGAATGTTTTTAATTTTGAGAAGATGGGCTTGCTCGGTACCGAGCAACTCGACTGGCTCGAACGCGATCTGCGCGATCGTAAACGCGATACGCCGATCGTCGTCTTCGGCCACGTTCCGCTCTACGCGCTCTATCCGCAGTGGGGCTGGACGACCGAAGACGGGGCGAAGGCACTCGCGTATCTCGCGCGCTTCGATGCCGTAACGGTGCTCAACGGACATATCCATCAAGTCATCTCGCACACCGAAGGTACGATCACGTTTCATACGGCGAACGCGACGGCGTATCCGCAACCCGCTCCCGGCACCGCCGATAAACCGGGCCCGCTGGTCGTGCCGAAAGATCGGCTTTTGAAAATGCTCGGCTATCGCAGCGTCAAACTGATCTCGGGTGAGACCAAGGTCGACGAGTCGACACTCGCCTGAAAACGTGCATCTCGCCCGCGATCTCGAGCAGGCCTTCGTCGAGCGAGATCCGCAGGCGCTCGATACCGTGTATTCGCTGTATTTCGCGTTGCTCTGTGCCGTCGCTCGCTCGACACTCGGTGGCGAGAGCGATGCCGAAGATTGCGTTCACGACCTCATGCTTCGCATCTGGCTTTCCAAGGACTCGTATCGGCTCGAACGTGGCGCGCTGCGCTCGTACCTCATCGTGTGCGTCCGCAACGAGGCGCTCGCGCGCAAACGCAAGGCAGCACGCCGTCACGCGCTCGACGTGCACGCGATGCGAATGAACGTCGACGATTCTGCGGACTTTGCGGCCGTCGATCACGTCGAATTGAAGCGATTGCGTGACGCGCTTCGCACGCTCCCCGACGCGCAGCGAGCCGTCGTCGAACTGGCCTATTTCGGCGATCGCTCGCAGAGCGAAATTTCGAGCGAGCTCGGGTTGCCGCTGGGCACGGTGAAGAGTCGCGTCGCGGCCGGGCTCCAAAAACTCGCTGCTGAATTTACGGGAAAAAGCCGATGAGCGCAGGCGATCACCCGCTCGAGGATCTCGCCCTCTACGCCCTCGGCATGCTCGATACCGATCGACGCGACGACATCGACGCGCACGTCGATGCGTGTTCGTCGTGTGCGAGCGCACTCGGCGCGCACGAAGCGACCGTCGCTGCGATGGTCGATGCGGAGTTCCCGACACCGGAACTGACGAGCGATGCGAGACGGCGACTCGCGCACCGACGGAGCGCGATGCGAACGCCTCGGAACATCGCGTCGCTGCGGGGGCTCGCGGTCGCAGCGGTGCTCGCCCTTGCGGTCGGCGTTCTCGGTGTAGTCGATCTCCGGCAGCGCGATGCGCTGCGCGACGACGACGTCTTTCTCTCCGCGATAGTGACGAGCCACTTCGCACACGCGCAATTCCGCGCGATCGGCGGCGCGCACGTCGATGCGAAAGTCGTGTACGATCGCGGCGGTCGCTGGTATGAGGTCATCGCGCGCGACATCGACCCGTCGTATCGGGTCGCCGTCGTAACCCGCGATGGTGCGATCGCGCGCGAACGTCCGGAGCGTTTCGTCGCGCGCGGTCGCACGAGCGTCCTCGCGATCGAGACGCCCGAAGCATTTGCAGGTTTCGAGTTACGGACGCGCGACGGCGACGTGGTCGCGCGAACGGCGACGCCGAGCAAAGGTGGACGGTAAGGACGGAAATTCGGTCACGTTCGCGAGCTGTCGTCGCTATTTAAGAAACGCCTCCGTCTCGGCGTCGAAGTGCTTGTTATTCTCCGGCCGCGCGAAACCGTGCCCTTCATCCGGGAAGACGACGTACGTGACGGGCAAGTTTTTCTTGCGCATCGCGTCGACGATCTGCGTCGATTCGCGGATATTGACGCGTGGATCGTTCGCACCCTGACCGATGAGGAGCGGCACGCGGATCGCATCGGCTTTGAAGAGCGGTGACTGCGAATTGAGGAAGTCGACCCCGGTGGTCGCGATCGTGGCCAGATCGAAAGGATGGCGAGGCCGACGAGTGCGATTGTGCGGTCGCGCGATCGCGTAGATCGGAACGATCGGCACGTATCCGCCGGGTTACGGCCAACGCCGGTAAACCATCGCACTGGGCGCGATTAAAGACGGTGAACTGCTTGAAAGTAACGCCGTGTCCTTCACGATCGCCGTCTCCTACGGTGACGTCGCTCTCAGAGACGATCCGAGGCGCGATGTACCAAATAGGCGTCCCGTGCTCGCCCTTTCGAACGGATGCGCCAAGGGTCTTAGCTTGCTGAAACGTGCACCACTCCGCCGTCGGAAAACCGAGAGCGGCCTGCGTCATCCAGAGTTGGATGACATTCACGCCGTTATAAGCGCGGTTCGTTGTGAGATTGTGCGGCATATCGGATGTGCCGCTGACCGAGCACGGCCGCACCCATGGTGCTGTTCCGTTTTCGAGCTACGCGATGACGTCGGCAACGAGTTGCTCTTGCGCGGGCTTCATATCGACTCCTCAAAAAAGCGCGGGCGCCGCTGTACGCGATAGCCACAAAACCGGCGGGAGGCAACACTCGGAACTACGACGGAAGGGGCGTGACGTTGCGCCGCAAGGCTGAGACGCCCGTTTTTGTGAGGCCCACCTGCTTCCCGGCCTGTTCGTCCTAGCAAGGAGCTGACCTAGAGATCCGGGCCGCTGCCACCATAACGAGTTTCGCACCCCATTCGAGGTCAGCCTCGAGCGAGTAAGCATCGTCTAGATCGCAATTTGCAGCAAGGGCTTCGTAAGAATCGCTGCGCGCTCGCCGGGACGTGCCATCGCTCGTTGCGTCACGGATCGCGTTGAGGAGAGCAATGTTTTCACTCCGGGCGCACGCCGTGGACGAAGAGCATGTACGGTGACTGGAACGGGCCGTCGAACATGTGCGGTGCGTGTTCGAGCAGCGTCATCGTTGCGACGGATCGAAATTGTTCGCGGCCGTTGACGTCGTTGAGTCGGCGCAATGTCTCGGCACTGCGCGGATTCGCAAGCAGCGAGCGATGTCCGAGCGCGCGGGGACGGTACTCGCTGCGACCTTGAAACCACGCGACAATCTCATCGCGCGCGATCACGTCGGCGGCCGCCCCGGCGATATATTTGGGACGCGTGTAGGCGACCTTCGCTTCATCGAGTTGTCGTTCGAGTTCGTTATCGCTCCACGCGCGGCCCAGCGCCGCCGTCGCCATCGGCACGACGTCGTCGCCGAGCGAGCGTACGACTAGAGTGCCGCGCTCAGTGTCCCGGCGTCGCCTGCAGCCGGTCGGATCCAGACGTGATCGAAGGGCCCTCGCTCGGCGACGTAGGAATTCGCGACGACGTTGAGCGCGACGCCGCGTGCAAGTACGAGCGCCTTCATCCCGGTCTGCGCGTGCAGCCACGTCGCGAGATCGAGAATCGTATCCGACGTCCGGTCTCGTATACGGCATCGCCGAAATCGGACGTCACCTAGCGCGTCATTATCCGCCGCAATCGAAAGTCACGCGCGAAGATCCGAGCAGTAGGTCGTAGCGGAGCTGCGCGCGTGAGGTCCACGCAATGAGCTTTTACGGTTCACGCGATAGAGCTTCGCACGAAAGAATTGGGGAAATGAAACAATACGAATTCAAGGTGATCTTTCTCGATCGAATCGAGCTGCGCGATGAAAGTTCGAATGCCTTATCGACGTTGAACGAACTCGGAGCGCAGGGGTGGCATGTGGTCCATATTGGGAAGACGCGCGGACCGAACGTGAATTCGCGATCTTCTTGGAGCGGGAAGGCAGCGCGACGTAGCGTTCCTACGACCCGGGAGCGCCATGCGATAAGGCGAGTGAGCGGTTATAGATGCTCTCGACGCCATCGCGTATCTGCTGTAGTAGATCGCGAGCCGTCGCGCGGGCGATCCAGAATCCGACGGTCGAATCGAAAATAACCCCGGGCGTACCGCCGGGCACGTCGTACGTACCTCGAAGCACGAGAAAGCTGCCTACCGTGTATTCGTCGGCAATCGTTTCGAGAGTACCGTCGAACGTGGGAAAATTCCGGGCGCTTCCCTCGCCCACGAGATCGCGAGCAGTCGGTTGCGATATGTGTCGTCGACGCGATGCTCGAACGTAGCGACGACGTCTTTTTCGAGCGCGACGCCGCCGCCGATTCCGAATGCGCCGCTCGGCACCCTTAAATGCAGACGTAAGGTACCGGCATGGCCCAGCATTTCGAAATATCGTTCGACGTGAGACTCGGCCTCAGAAGGCGGGACTTGCATATGTTCGTGAGCGATCAATAACGGCATGAGTTTCTCCGTAATCGGACCGCTGGCATAATTTTATGCTTTCGTTACGTGCGGTCGCGACGCCGCGATGCTGAAAGACGTCGGCGACGCGGATGCGTGTCCGATGATGCCGGGTTTGCGACCTCGCCTGGGTTGTTGACGAATTTCGGAATCGACGCGCTCATCGCGCAGATCCTCGAAAACATTCGTGACGCGCTCGGCAACGCAAAACACATCGCGATCGGCGTGCCGTCGCGGTCCTACCGCGTTCTTCGGCTCATTACGCATTCGCCGACGATAGACTCCGCGTGTGCAGAAACGATGAAGCTCTATCTCCGATGAAGATCTATCTCTTACGTTGCGCTGCGACGAAGACCCAGAGCGATCTTCGCATCCTCTTCGCGTCCGATCCGTAGAATCGCCCGGAACCAGCTTGGAGGTTGCGAAAGATTAGCGATATGCTCGTGCCGAAATGGGGCAACGCGGTAGCGCGGCTCTCGCAGCGTTATTGGATACCCCCTGCCGGCTTGGCGGCCGGATCGCTCGCGCACGGAGTCTCTTGGTTGCTCTTACTCGTTCTCTCGTTGCGCGGGTCGATCGGAATCGGTCTACCAAGCCTCGCGTGGGTGCATCTCGTCGCGCTCGGTTGGCTCACGATGACGGCGCTCGCCGTGCTCGTTCACGTCATTCCGACGTTTACGGAAGCCCCGTGGAAAGGCGAGCGCCTCGCTCGCGCGTCGCTCGCCGTCTATGCAGTGGGCCTCTTCGCACTCGTGAGCGCGTTTTGGACTGGCTCGCCCGCAAGCGTCGCATTCGGCGCAGCTCTCGTAGTCATCGCGCTTTCGATCTATCTAACGTCCGCCACGCGTACGCTTGCGACGGCTTTCGCCCATGCTCGAGTCGAGGCTGCGATCGCACGTGCGCTAGCGATCACGTTGACGTGTCTTCTCGTTGCGGCCCTCCTGGGTGTTGCGATGGCCTGGGCGCTCGCTGGTTGGATGCCCGCACGCGCACTCGGCTCGTTACCGCCGGTTCATGCGGCGTTCGGCACGATCGGCTGGTTGACGGTGCTGGTCATGGGCGTTTCGACGCGAACGATACGTCCGATAAGTGGTGCGCGTTCGCGTTGGCCTCGGGTTCATATCGTCTCCGGAACCTTGGAGATCGTCGGCCTCGTCGCGTTCGCGACGGGCTCGATGTTCGACGTTCCGAGTTTTCGCTGGATCGGCGCGATAACGATCTTCGTGGGTGCGCTCGCATACGCCGGTGACGTTATCGATACGTTGTCGCGTGCGCGGGTCGCGCATCGTCCGCCGCAGGCATTCGTCGGAACGGCTGCGATCTGGCTTGTGGTCGGAATCGTGCTCGCGATCGGTACGCTCGGCGGTGCTCCGTGGGCCATGGCGGCTACGTTCGTCTTGCTCGTCGGATGGCTCGGCCAGATGGTCAACGGACACATCTATCACATCGGCATACGCCTCATCGCAACGATAGCACGTGGCGACGATGACGAGACATCGCCGCGCGAGCTACTCGCGACGCCACTGACGTGGCTATCGTTTGCGGCTTTTCAAATCGCGGTCGCGCTCGGCGGGACATCGCTCGTCTTAGCTGCTCCCGAGCTTTTAGCGGTGGCTGCGCTCGCGGGTCTTCTCGGCTGGATCGCTATGATGGTGAATATCGCACTTGCGATCGGGCGCGCAGCGCGCGCTCCCGCGACGCAAGATCCGCTGACGATTTCTCTGCTCTCCGGTCTCCGGTAGCAGCCGATGGAGGTTTCATGGTAGTTCCGACGTCCGAACGATCGCCCGAAGCGCGTGTCTTCGTCGCCTTTACGATCTCCGCCACCGTCTGGCTGCTCGTCATGACCGCTGCGGGGTTACTCGCTAGTTTCGAATTCACGTATCCGGATCTGGGCGCGCACGCGTGGATGTCGTTTGGCCGACTGCGCGCGATGCACACGAACGGAACGTTTTTCGGCTGGGCGACGATGGCGTTGATCGGCTCGGCGATGTGGGTCGTCGCGCGATCGTCGGGCACGCGCTTGCAACGCGTTCGTTTCGCATGGGCCGCACTCTGGTTGTTTAATCTCGCGACGCTTCTCGGAAGCATCACGCTCGATACGGGCCTCAGCAACGGCAGTCAAGAGTACCGCGAATGGATCGTGCCGGTGTACCTCTTGCTCGTAGGTGCCGTCCTCTGTAGCGCGGTCGTCGTCTTCTCGACGATCGCCAAACGACGCGATCGCGAAATTTATATCGGGAACTGGTATATCGCCGGGGGCTTCGTCTTCATCTCGCTCATCGCGATCACGGCACTCCTACCCGGGTATCAGCGCGGGCTCGGTCAGGTCGCGGTTCAAGGGTTCTACATCCACAACGCGGTCGGCATGTGGTTCACGTTTCTGGGGCTCGGGTTGATCTATTACGTGCTCCCGAAGCTTCTCAATAAGCCGATCTACTCGTATTCGCTCGGCGTGCTCGGCTTTTGGACGCAACTGCTGTTTTACCCGATGATCGGCGCGCATCACTTCGAGTTTTCGCCGTTGCCTTGGTGGATTCAAACCCTCGCCGTGATCTTTAGTATCGGGATGATCGTTCCGGTTTGGGCTGCCGTCGGCAATTTTTGGATGACGATGAACGGCCAGTGGTCGACGATCCGGCGTTCGTACGCGCTCCCGTTCGTCTGGGTTGGCGTCATCAGTTATTTCTTCGGATCGACGCAAGGGTCGATCGAAGCGGTCCGCGAGCTGCAAGCGATCTGGCACTTTACCAACTTCACGGTCGGCCACTCGCATCTGACGATGTACGGCTTCGTCACGTTCGTCGCATGGGGCGGCATCTACGCGCTCTTGCCGAGCGCCACGAAGCGTCAGCCGAATTTGCTCGTGACTGGCCTCCATTTTTGGTGCGCGCTCCTGGGCGTGAGCCTCTACGTGATCTCGCTTTCGATCGCGGGGACGCTACAAGGCCTGACGTGGGCGAGTGGCAGTCCGTTCGTCGCATCGCTCGCAGCCGCACAGCCGTATTGGCTTTCGCGGGCCGTTGCCGGATCGCTGATGTTCGTTTCGCACATCGCATTTGCATATAACGTGTACGTGATGACGTACGCACCGTTACGGGAACCGCGCGCTCGCGCGGTCGTACCGACGGGCGCGGCGGAGGCACGAGCGTGATCGATCGACCGAAGCACGACGAGCACGACGAACACGACACACGCAGCGTCATGCAGAACTTAACGAGCTTTACGATTGTTTCGGGTGCGATCTTCGCCGTCTATGCGATCGGCATGGCGATCGTTCCGGGAGCCGTCCTCTCACGTACGCCGCCGACGCCCGGCACCGTCGCCTTATCGACGCAAGCGCAACGCGGCCGGAACGTGTATATCGGTGAAGGATGTGCGTATTGTCACACACAGCAAGTGCGCCCCCTCGCACAAGATCGCGTCTGGGGTCGGCCGTCGGTGCCGGGTGATTTTGCGTACGCGACGCCGGAACTGTTGGGAACCGAGCGGACCGGTCCCGATCTCACGAACGTCGGTGCGCGCCAAGCCGATCTCTGGAACGAGATCCATCTCTACCAGCCGCGTTCGTTGATCTCGCAATCGATCATGCCGTCGTACAAGTGGCTCTTCGTCACGAAAAGTCGGGCGGAACGCGGCGACGTGTCGTACCGGTTCCGCCTGCGTTCGCTCCCGCCGGAGCGGTCGTGATCGCGACGCCCGATCTACTCGCGCTCGTCGCATACTTGCATCAGCTCAAACAAGCGCCGCTTCCGGGGGCTTTGAAATGAACGGGATGGCGATGTCGCCTCCGGCCGGTGGCGATCCCGTCGGCATGGCGATCGCGATCGTCGGTGCGATCGTTCTCGTCGCATCGTTCGCGCTCGGTATCTACTTTACGATTCGCCCGGGACGCTACCGGCCGGATCACCCGATGTACGCGATCTTGCGAGACGATCGCTGATGGACGTTTCGGACGACGACCTCCTCGGCGGCGAAACGACTTCTGCGCGCCTTTTTCTCGACGGTGCGATCGAGCCGTTCGCAACGTTCAAGCCGCCGGCGCGAACGCGCATCGATACGACGAAGCTCGATGATGGTGACCACCTTCTCGTCGTCGAGGCGACCGATACGTCGGGTAGCATCGGTCGCCGCGAGATCCCGTTCGTCGT
>JANYGA010000151.1 GCA_025359485.1 Rhodospirillales bacterium
GAAGACGAGCCGCGCCGCGGTTTTGGGACCGACGGTCGGCAACTTCGAAAATTCGTTGATGAGGCTCTGAACGGGCCCTGCGAGGACGTTCGTGTTACATCAATCCCGGGATGCGCATGCCGCCGGTCACGACGCTCATGCGTTTCTCCGTGGCATCTTTCGCGCTCTTGACCGCTGCATTGACGGCGACGGCGATGAGATCTTCCAGCGTCTCGGCATCGTCGGGATCGATCGCTTCCTTCGCGACCTTCACGCTCGTAACGGTGTACTCACCCGACATCGTCACCGTCACGGCGCCGCCTCCGGCCGCGCCCGTGACGCTCATCGACGCGATCTCTTCTTGCGCGCGCGTCATCTCGGCTTGCATTTTTTTGACCTGCGCCATCATCTGTTGTTGATTCATGTCGACTCCGTTCCACCGATCTTATTACGGGCGTATGCGAGTAAATCGATTTCGCCGCCGGGTCCGGTCGCGCTTTCCGCAAACGATTTCGGCGCCTCGATCACGTTGGCACGCGCGGGCGGCGCATTCGAACCGCGCACGCGAATCGCGACGCGCAGTTTCGCGCGCACGACGTCGGCGACGGCTTCTTCGATGAGCGCCGTGCGATCGCGAATGAGCCCCTCTTGAATCGCATCGCCGACGCCGATCGTGAGCACCGTCGCATCGACCGCATCGATCGTCGCGCGCGAGAGCAATCCACGGAGCGGTTTGTGCTTCTCTTCCGCCCGCATGCGAATCTGATCCCATTGCGACCGCACCTGTTGCAACGTCGGGTTCGCCGGGTTCGCCGGAACGGCGAACCCACTCGGTGCTGATTTCGGGGCGTCGAGGGCTGGGTCGGCGATGGGGTCTTCCACGGGCGGGACCTTGCGCGTTGCTTCGGGGGCGGGCTGGGGTGGGACGACGTGCAGCTTCGGCGGGACGGTCGCGCGCTCGATCGACGGTGCGGGCGCGGTGGCCTCGGTATCGACCCGCGTCGGGGAGGCCAGCGTCGCTACAGGCGAAGCCGATGCTGCCGCCGTCGCCGGTTCGGCTGCTGCGAGCCGTGCGCTTTGCGGTGCGCCCGATTCGAGCAGCGCGACGCGGGTCGCGAGCGCTTCGAGGCTCGGATCTTCGCCCTGCACGATGAGGCGCAAAACCGCGGTCTCGAGTTCGAGACGCGGATTGCCCGACGAGCGGCCGGCGGCGAGTGCATCGGCGAGCAGTCGTAAGCCGCGCACGATGCGTGGTTGTGCGGTCGCTTCGGCAAGCGCGATCACGGCGTCGGTATCGGTTGCGGAGAGGTCGCGAGCGAGCAGATCGCGGTCGATGCGAGCGACCAGGAGATTGCGATATTCGCCGATCGCGCCACGGACGAGGCCGAGCATATCGGCACCCGCGTCGCTCGCTTCGTCGATGATGCGCAGCGCCGGCGCCGCCTGCGCGCCGAGGATCGCATCAACGAGCGCCCGCGCGTACTGGCGGCCCGTCGCGCCGAACGCCGCATCGACCGTTGCGGCATCGACGTGACCGCCCGCGTAGGATGCGACCTGTTCGAGCATCGTGAGCGCGTCGCGCAAGCCACCATCCGCGCGATACGCGATCGCGCCGAGGCCGCCGTCGTCGATCGAGATGCCCTCGGCCGTCGCGATCGTGCGCATCCGATCGATCATCACGGCGACCGGAATACGCCGAAACGCATACCGCTGACAGCGCGAGAGAATCGTCGGCGGCAACGCTTCGGGTGCCGTCGTCGCGAGGATGAAGACCACGTGCGGCGGCGGCTCTTCGAGTGTCTTGAGAAACGCGTTCGCGCCCTCGCGCGTGAGCATGTGCGCCTCGTCGATGATGAAGACTTTCATCCGCATCGACGCGGGTGCGAACTTCGCCGAATCGCGCAGCGATCGTATCTCGTCGATACCGCGATTGGATGCAGCGTCGATCTCGATCACGTCGAGCGCCGTTCCCGCGAGCATCGCGAGACAATTCTCACACGTATTGTCGGGTTCGGCCGTCGGACCGCGTACGCAGTCGATGCAGCGCGCGAGAATCTTTGCAGCGGAGGTCTTGCCGCTTCCACGGGGGCCCGAGAAGAGATACGCGTGCGCGAGTTTGTCTGACTCGAGGGCCGTACGAAGCGTCCGTACCACCGCATCCTGGCCGACTAAATCTGTGAACGACTTCGGTCGCCAAGTTCGATAGAGGGACACGTCGCGTCATTTCGTCTAGCGCTGCCGCGACCCCGCTGCACGCTCTTCGCGGAAGGTTTCGCGAAACAACCTTTCGGGTACGTGCGTCTGTGTAACCACCATCCGTTTTTGCGGGTGGTGTGTCGCCATCGGCAGGAGTGCGGAGTTGGCTAGGCGCGTCGAAACGAGCGAATCGCTCGAACAGTCCCTACAACGACTTTTCGGTTTCCCACATTTTCAGACGGGACAAGAAGAAGTCGTCACGCGCGTCATGGCGGGCGAAGATACGCTCGCGATCCTCGCCACGGGCGCGGGCAAAAGCCTCTGCTATCAACTGCCCGCTATGTTGCTCGAGGGCACGACCGTCGTCGTGAGCCCGCTCATCGCGCTCATGAAAGATCAGCTCGATATGCTGGCGGAGCGCGGTTTTAAAAACAACGTCGCGCTCAACTCGACGCTCTCCGACGATCAGGAAGCGCGCGCGATGGCGCGCATCGGCGCGGGCTCGGTCAAGATCGTTTTCGTGACGCCGGAAAAGCTCGAGGACGACGTCTTTCTCGGCATGCTCAAGACGATCTCGGTACCGCTTTTCGTCGTCGACGAAGCGCACTGCATCAGCCAATGGGGACACGATTTCCGACCCGCGTATCTCGCACTGGGCCAGGTCATCGCGACCCTGGGAAATCCGACCGTCTTAGCGCTCACGGCGACGGCGACGCCAGCCGTGCGCGAAGATATCCTCGTGCAGCTCGGTCTTCCGCAGACCAAGACGATCGTCAAAGGCTTCGATCGTCCGAACCTGCGCTACGAAGTGATCCGCGCCGAAAACGAACCCGCGAAATTACGCCACCTCAAGTCGCTCTTCGAGAACGGACTCGACGGTACGGGAATCATCTACACGGCGACGATCAAGAACGCACTCGAAGTCCAGAAGTATCTTCACGATGCGCTCGACCTACCCGCCGCCGTCTATCATTCCAAGCTTCAAAAACACGATCGCAATTCGGTGCACGAATTGTTCATGGGTGAAGCGATTCGGGCCGTCGTCGCGACCAACGCTTTCGGCCTCGGCATCGACAAGCCCAATATCCGTTTCGTCGTGCACTACGATCTGCCGGGATCGGTCGAAGCCTACACGCAGGAAGCCGGTCGTGCGGGTCGCGATGGCAAGATGTCGCGTTGCATCCTGCTATATCGCATGAGCGACACGCGCGTGCAAAACTATTTTCTCACCGGGAAATATCCGAGTATCGAAGACGTTCAAAAGATTTTCGAGACGTTACGATACTTCGGAAGTCAGAGCGACGGGGTCTCACTCGCCGACCTGCGCAAGATCTCGCAACTCCCCCTTACGAAACTCAAAGTCGTCCTCGCACTCCTCAAGAAAGCGAAGTTCATCGAAATGCGCGCCCGCGCGCGCTACGGACTCACGAGCGACGCGCTAGAGAATCCCGCGCTCGTCCTCAGCCTCGCGAACTACGATACGAAGAAGTCATACGATCAGAGCAAACTCGCGATGATGCTCCAATACGCAGAGACGCGCGACTGTCGCCGTAAATTCATCCTCAACTATTTCGGCGAAGAATATCTCGAAGCGAGTTGCGGCCAATGCGACAACTGCTTGCGCGTCGCCGCCGCCGCGAAGATCCCGAACAGTCGCCCCTCCGCACCCGATCCGCGGATCCAGAGCGGGTATCGCATCGCCGACGTGGTCTCGCATCCGAAATTCGGGCAAGGCACGGTCGAGCGTGCGGAGAAGGACCTCGTCACCGTTTTGTTTCCCAAAGTCGGATACAAGACGCTCCTCGCTTCCGCCGTCGCGCGGGAAGCGAAAATCGCATGATTCGTTAAGGAGCAAGATGACCCGCGGTGTCGGCACGGCGCGTTTCGCCACGTTCGTGTTCGCATTGGGTCTCGCACTCGTGTCGCGCGGAGCCGAGGCGCAGGCGCCGCCGCCGACCTCCGCGCCCGTCGCCCCACCGGCGCCCGTCGCGAGCCCCGCGCCGTTGCCGCTCCCTGCGCAGCCCGGCCCCGCGCCGCAGACCCTGCCCGGGGCGTCGCCCGATATCGCCGCGCCGACACCG
>JANYGA010000153.1 GCA_025359485.1 Rhodospirillales bacterium
TTTTGTTTAACACCAAAGCGATCGTCGTCGAGAACGTCACGAAACGTTTTCGCGTCGTGTCCATTCCCAAGCACGCATCGTTCAAAGAGACGATCGTGCGGATGGACTTCCTCAAACGAACCAAGCGCGAACAACGCTTCGTCGAAGCGGTGAAAAACGTTAGTTTTTCGGTCGGACGCGGCGAAACGCTCGGCATCATCGGTAAGAATGGCTCGGGAAAATCGACGCTGATGCGCCTCCTTGCCGGAATCTATAAGGCGGATTCGGGCTCCGTTTCGATCGCTGGCGAGATCGCGCCGCTTCTAAGCCTAGGAATCGGCTTTCATCCCGATATGACGGGCCGCGAGAACGTGCGTATCAATGGCCTCGTGCTCGGACTATCGCCATCGCAGATCGAGCAACGGTTCCTCGAAATCGTCGGATTTTCGGAACTCGAAGAATTTATCGACTTCCCCGTCCGGACATACTCGTCGGGAATGTACATGCGCCTAGCGTTCTCAATTGCGATCAGCGTTGATCCCGACGTATTACTGCTAGACGAAGTACTCTCGGTCGGCGATGAAGCTTTTTCGGAAAAATGCCGCGTGCGCATGCGAGCTTTTAAAGATGCGGCGCGAACGATCGTGCTCGTCTCACACGATTCTTCGATGATCCGCCAGTGGTGCGACACCGTCGTGTGGATGGATCACGGCGCCGTCCGTATGTACGGTCCAGCAAGTGCGGTCGTGGATGCTTATCACAGCGAATTATACATCGGAGCCAACGAGACGCCCGCGCTTATTTCATAATGCTGTCGACGCGAATCGCAAAATCCTCGGAGCGGCGCGTGAGGTTTACGTTATAATGCGGATCGCGAGCGATGATGTCGCCCCAACGTTCGAGCATAACCACTTCTTCGCGAATGCTGCGTCGCGCTTTGAGGAAGCCGAGGTCCGAGCCGCGACTCTTGGATTCACCGTGAACGAGTGCGACGTGCGGTAACCAGACGTTGCGAAGCCCGAGATCGTTCAGACGCAGGCAGAAGTCGACGTCGTTAAATGCGACGGTCAGCGTTTCGTCGAGCCCGCCGACGCGACCGTAGACTTCACGTCGCACCATAAGACACGCTGCCGTCACGGCCGCGTAATTCGAGATCGCGCGGAGCGCACCGAAATAACCCGCACTATCAGGGGCCGCAAAACGGTGACTGTGACCCGCGACCCCGCCGATTCCCATAATCACGCCGGCGTGCTGGACGCTACGATCGGGAAATAACAAAGACGCGCCAACCGCGCCGATCGCAGGACGTTGCGCCTGCTCCATCATCGCTTCGAGCCAGTCCGGCGTCAACACTTCGGTATCGTTGTTGAGTAGCACGACGTATTCGCCACGGGCAGTCGCAATCGCGGCGTTATTGAGCTTCGAGTAATTGAACGGAATCGGCATCGAAAGCACGCGCACGCGGCCATCCCGCGCCGCCCACGAATCGATCACGTCACGCGCACGCGCCTCTTTCGTACCATTGTCGACCACGAGAACTTCGAAGTTGTCATACGAGCTTCGCGAAAAAATCGACCTCAGGCAACACTCGAGATCGTCCGCGTGATCGCGCGTCGGGACGATGATCGACACCAATTTGCGCTCGCGAAGGCGATAGCGCACGCGGTAGGTGGGAATTGGTGCTTCGACTTGCTCGACTGTTCCGGGCTCGTTCGTGCGCATCAAGCTCTCTGCAACGGCGCGAGCGCCAGTCTCATCGAACGATGGCAGGCCCTTACGGTGGTAGATCACGCGCTCGACGTGTGCGACGGCCTGCGTCCGCTCGACCAAGCGCAACATCAGATCGTACTCGGCGGCATCGGCGAATTCGGCGCGCAAGCCGCCGATCTGATTCATGAGGCGCAAGCGAACGATCGCGCCACGGCCGACGACGTCGCGGGAACGCAACGTGTCGGGTCTGACGAACGGCTTGAAAAATGGGACGATCCATCCTCCGTCGGCGGGGCGAACGTCTTCGTCGCCGTACGCAAGATCGATGGCCGGATCGTCATCGATGACGGCTGCGAGTTCGTACAACGCGTCCGGAGCGAACGTATCGCCAGGATCGAGTACCGCGACGAAGTCGCCCGTCGCAGCGCCGCATGCCGTTGCAAGTCGCTCGGCAACGGTTGCGTCAGTCGGTGTTATGACACGCACGAAATGCGCCCGTCGCGCCCCCCCAAACACAACGTCGATCGCGGCCTCTGTGAGCTCATCTTCAGTACGCGCAGTAGCAACGACTATTTCCCACCGGCTATAAGCCTGGTCGCGAATCGAGACGAGTGAACCCTCGAGAGCCTCCGCCAACGTCGTGGCGGTGCAGGGGATTAGGATGCTGATGATCGGGCGCTCCCTCAAGCGCAACGAAGCGGCGCGTAAGCGGTCGACATCGGAGGGGCGCGCGGCGTTCGCAGATATCCACTGGGCGTAGGTGTCACCCGATTCGAGCATCGAGCGTTGCGGTTCGGCGATGGTGAACGGCGCCCAACCACGGTCGCGAGAGAGACCGAGTCGAAATTTGAGCTCGAAGAAGGCGTTACGTGCTTGCCAGAAGCGGCTTCGCTCGATCCCTCGAAGACGCTCGAGCATTAATTCGACGATCGGTCGAAAATTCGACTCGTCGGAATCAGGCACGCGGCGCTAGCGACGAACGGCGGTGCGTAAGATCGAGCGCAGCGGACCACGCAACGTCGAAAGCGAGGCCTTGAGTTTCCAAAAGAAGCTGCGATGAATCTGCCCGAGCAGCGCGTCGACCTCGGCGATTTGCGCGCGCGTCCGCTCGAGTTCCATTGCATCGAGCCGTTGCGCGCGCTCGGTCGTTTCCCGCGAAAGGGCGAGGAGGCGCTCGCGTTCCGTCTCGAGTTCGGCGACGATCTCCGAGCGCATCGTTTCCCTTTCACGCGCGAACTCGGCACGCAAGACCGCAATCTCGCCAAGAAGGTGCCCGCGGGCGATATCGCTCGCTCGCAGATCGTCGCGAACCGACCGAAGCTCGTCGATTTCCGCCATTAGGAGATCCAGAGTTCGCTGGCGATCGGCCTGGGCGGCAGAATAAGCGCTACGCGCATCGTCGTTCGTCCGCTGCAAGCCCGCAATCGATGCCCGAAGGGAGGCGATCTCCCGTTCGAGCGCTTGTACGCGTTCGTCCTTTTTCTCGACCAGCCGATCTTTCCGATCCATTTGCTCCGAGAATCGCTCGATGGCTGCAAGCGATGCTGCGTAAAACTTCGCCTCACGATCGTCGTCAGCCGACGCGTTTGCGTCGAACTTGAGATCGCTGAACTCAGATGCCGCTGTTTGGAGTCGATCGTGCATAAGTCGCCATTCGGCATCGGTCGGCCGATTCCGACACGCTAGCGACTGCCTTCTCGAGGAGGGCGATATTGGCACATCCGTAAACCAACGGCCCGATGAATCCACTCCAGGCCGATACGGAAGCCTTGGCGCGCTCGAGCCAAGAACTTGACGTCGCGCGCGCCCGGCTCGCCGAGGTCGTGGAGGCCTATCACACGACGGAACGCAGCAAATTCGCACGCCTGCGCAACGTGGTGAGGGCCATTCGGTCGCTTCTAACGAGCGGCCCGGCACTACCGACCTCGATCGCCGTAGGATCGACGAGTCTCACACACGCTTCGGTCGCCGCAACGAGCGCCGTGAAAACGGTCCCGTCGGTATCCCAAATCCGGTCGCCGTACGAGCAATGGTTGGAACGCAACTCGTTGCGTGATGCCGATATCGTCCGGATTCGCGCCGCGGCAAAGCAGTTATCGTATCGGCCAGTAATCAGCGTCTTGATGGCCGCGTACAACACACCCGACCAGTACCTTCGCCAAGCCATCGATTCGGTGCGCGTGCAGGCGTATGTGGATTGGGAACTCTGCATCGCAGACGACGCGTCGACCGACGCACGCGTTCGCGAGACGCTCGATTCGTATGCCGCAATCGACGCGCGCATCCGCATCGTAAAGCGCTCAACAAACGGGCATATTTCCGAGGCCTCGAATTCCGCACTCGCGATCGCGACGGGAGAATTCGTCGGATTTCTCGATCACGACGACCTCCTTACGCCCGACGCTCTTTTCGAAGTCGCGCTCCGGCTTAACGAGTATCCCGACGCCGACATGATCTATTCCGATGAGGACAAAATCGATGACGGCGGCAACTTTAGCGAGCCGCACTTCAAGCCTGACTGGTCACCGGACTCGTTTCTCTCGCGAATGTACACGTGCCATTTTGGCGTCTACCGGCGCGAGCTTGCCGATGCGATCGGTGGATTGCGCGTCGGTTACGAGGGTAGCCAGGATCACGATTTCGTTCTGCGTCTCACCGAGCGCTCGGACCGCATCCATCATATCTCACGCGTGCTCTATCACTGGCGCATCCATCCAGCATCGACTTCGGCTGCAGCCGATGCGAAGCCCTACGCCGCGATCGCAGGACAACGTGCGATTCAAGATGCGATCGAGCGACGCGGCGAACCCGGCGTCGTCGAGCGTAGCGAGATTCCCGGGATCTACGTCACGCGGTACGCGATTCGCGACGCCGGACTCGTAAGTGTCATCGTGCCGACTCGGGATCACGGCGAGGATGTTGAGCGTTGCCTCGGGTCGATTTTCCGCAATGATGCGTATCCAAATTTCGAGCTCATCCTAGTCGACAACGGTAGCAAAGATCGCGCCTCGCTCGAAACGTTCGCTCGCTGGGAAAAACGTGAATCGCGAGTTCGTGTCGTGCGGTACGACAAACCGTTTAATTTTTCGGCGATCAATAATTACGCCGTCGAACGATCCTCGGGAAAATATACACTTTTCTTAAATAACGATACCGAAGTCATCTCGGGTGATTGGATGCATGCGATGGTCGAGCAGGCGCAACGGCCTTCGATCGGCGTCGTCGGTGGCCTCTTGCTCTATCCCGACGATACGATCCAACATGCGGGCGTCGTTGTCGGACTCGGTGGCGTGGCGGGGCACGGTCAGAACGGCCTGCATCGCAACGATCCGGGTTATTTCGGAAGCGTTCGTGCGGTCAACAATTTTTCGGCGCTCACCGCCGCGTGCGTCATGATACGACGATCTGTCTTCGACGAAGTGGGCGGCTTCGACGAACGGCTCGCAGTCGCGTTCAACGACGTCGACCTCTCGCTCAAGATCGCGCGGGCTGGCTATCACAACGTTTACTTGCCACACGTCATGCTCTACCATTACGAGTCGAAGAGTCGCGGCGCCGAGACGACGCCGGAGATGAAAGCTCGCTTCGCGCGTGAAGTCGCCCTTATGGAGGAGCGTTGGTCCACGCGCACGGTACCCGACCCATGCTACAGTCCGCACCTCTCACTCGACGCGCCCGGCTACGCAATCCGGCTTTAGAAAGACTCACGTACCACATGTCGACCACCTGGTTCGTCACCGGCGGCCTCGGATTCATCGGTTCGAATTTTATTCGCACGGTGTTGCGCGAGCGCTCCGACGTCACGATCATCAATTTCGATGCGATGACGTACGCCGGCAATTTAGCGAATCTCGCTGACGTTTCAGAGGACCGACGCTATCGCTTCTTTCACGGCAACATCTGCGATGCGGCAGCCGTCGCCGAAGCACTCGGCACGGCGCGAGTCGATGCGATCGTGAATTTCGCCGCCGAAACGCACGTCGACCGGTCGATCCTCGATCCCGAAGCATTTTTGCGGACCGACATTTTGGGGACGCACGTCTTGCTCGAGGCCGTCCGCCATCGTGAAATTCCACGCTTCGTACAAGTTTCGACCGATGAAGTGTACGGGCACGTCGCATCGGGAGCGTCACGCGAAGGCGACACGATCGCGCCGCGTTCGCCCTATGCCGCAAGCAAGGCCGGCGGCGATCTGCAAGTGCTCGCGTACTTTACAACCTACGGAACGCCCGTGC
>JANYGA010000159.1 GCA_025359485.1 Rhodospirillales bacterium
TGACCCAGCCGACGAATCCCGCCTTTCTCTCCCCCGTCCTGCTCTTCACGCAACAGATCGCACTCGCGGGAAAGATGCTGCCCGCGGACTCGTTCGCGATACCGGCCCTCCACCGGCAAGTCAAGGCGTTCTACTTCGCAAGCGGCGCGCCCGGAGCGACGGGCGCGGCGCACGGCCAGCCCGCCGGTGCGGCCTCCGTGCTTTTCGCCGTCGATGACGACGACGGCCGCCTCGTTCCCGGAGGCATCGGCTTCGCGCCGGCCGGGGAAAGCGTCGATCTCGGCGGCCTACGCCTGCGCGCGACGCTCGGCACCTACCCCGCGCTCGCGATTTCGGCCGTGCCACTCACGCCCGCATTGCTTCTGGGCTGCGCACTCCTCGTCGCGGGACTCGCCTGGTCCTTCTGGCCCACGCCACGAATGGTGACGCAGCGCACGCCCGGCCCTGTGGCCTAGCACTTGCTTGTGGATAACGCTAGTAGCGAGCCCAACGGATAGTGGTCGACGAACTATTTGCAAGCAATACCTTCGTTGCTCGTATGGAACTCTTGACATTCGGGCCTCAACCCATGTCGAAAGTCCCGGCTGGAGGCTCTAGCGCGACGGAGGACGCACTACTGGGAGACGACGAAGGGCAAATTAACGCCGATGCGGCACCTCTCGTTTGAGATAGTGTTCGGTCTCGGTCGTCGCAAGGGCACTTGGTAATGAGGGAATCGTCCCCGACGCAAGACATTTGCCGCCGCCTCGCGCTCTACGTAGATGCGAGACGGCTTGACATTGTCGCGACGGTGCTCGGTTCGAACGTCCCACGACGGCTCGGTACCAAGGCCGCGAGCGTCTTCGTCCACGCGTTTCTCGATCGTTTGTCGCAGGAACTCGAGATCGGCGATCGCGACGCGATCGACGTTTGGATCGACGCACAGGTTGTCGAGAGCGACGCGTGCGCGTTTGCGGCGTTGCTACGCGCGACGTGCACCGCGATTTCCGAAAAGTATCTTTCCGAGTGCGGCGATCCGGGAGCCGTCGTTAGCTATTTCTCGTCACTTTCCTCTCGGTCGATGCGACGGCTCGGGGTGGAAAAGATCGTCGAAGAATCGCACGCGTTCGATCCCTCCAAACTCAGCGACCGGAACGAGATCGTCTCCGCGCTTCTCGCGGTCTTGGACGAACGCGATCCCGCCACGTGCGAGCATTCGCGCGCGGTCGGCATGTGGTCGGGACGCATCGCGAAGACGCTCGGTCTCTCCGTCGAGGAGCAGAACTTCGCGATCCTCGCCGGGACGTTGCACGATGTCGGCAAGCTCACGACGCCGAGTGAAATTCTGTGTAATCCGGGCCCACTCGTCGGCGATGATTGGCAGACGATGCGCGCGCACGCGCGCATCGGCGCGAAGATCCTCGAGCGTATTCCCGCACTCGTGGATGTGGCGCCGATCGTGCGCTCGCATCACGAGCGAATCGACGGGGCGGGGTATCCCGACCGGCTCGAAGGCGACGACATTCCCTTCATCGCACGCGTCGTCAGCGTCGCGGATTCGTTTCACGCGATGATCAGCAAGCGCCCCTACCGCAAGTCGTTACCCGTCTTACTCGCACTCGACGAGCTGCGCGCGGGCGTCGGAACGCAGTGGGATCGCGACGTGATCGGTGCGGTCTTACAGATCGTACAGCCGGCGGGTTCCGTCCGTCGAGTCGGCGTGTTGCGCAGCGTGTCGAGCGCTTAGAACTCCGTCCGGCTGTCGAAGCGGAAGCCGTCGATCTTCACGGCGGGCACGACCATCCGGTAACTGTAGCCTTCGGTGCGCGCGGCGTCGCTTGCGAATTCGCAGTGACGGAGCGCCTCGAGAATGCTTTGGTTGAAGCGCATGTTGCGCACGCCCGCGGTTATTTTTCCGTCTTCAATGAGGAACGTGCCGTCGCGCGTCATCCCGGTGACGATGGTCTTGCGGTCGTCGACGGGACGAATGTACCAGAAGCGGCTTACGAGTAAGCCGCGTTTCGTTTGCGCGATGAGCTCTTGTGTGGAGCGCGAGCCCGTCGATACGACGACGCTACGCGGTTCGGGACCCATCGCGCTCGGCACCGCGAAGCCGTGGCCCGTATTGGGCATATCGAGTTTGGCGGCGTAGCGCGCGTCGGTCACGACGTGATTGGCCACGCCGGCTTCGAAGAGCGGGACGCGCGTGCGCGGTGCGCCCTCGAGATCGAACGGCATATCCGCAAGCGAGGGATGCGTGTGGTCGTCCCACATCGTGACGTTCTCACCGACGTAGGTGCGGCCGAGGCCGTCTGCGAGAAACGACGAGCCATCGACGTAGGCCTGGGCCGAAAAATGATCGGTAAGGTACGAAAGTAATTCGCCGATCGCCGCGGGTTCGAGGATCACCGTCCACGCACCAGGTTCGACGGCGATCGGTGCGGCCCCGACGCGCGTTTTCGCGACTGCGATCGCACCCGCCGCGGCGCCGTCGAGGGCCGCGACGTCGTTTGCGTAGCGTTCGGCAAAGCCCGTGGCGTCTGCGGCGTTGGCTTTGACGTTGAGGCCGCACGCCGTGCCGTCGAACGAAAGCAACGTCCCCGTACTATTTGCGATCGTGATCCCCGTCTGCGACGTCGTGACGTACCCGGCGGCCCACACGGATGCGGCCTCGGCTTCGGCGACGATCGCCGCGACCGTGGCCGCACGCGCGGTCGGCGACGCAGCCGCGGTCGCCGCAACGAACGCGCCGTGCGGTGCGGAGATACGCGCGGTATGGAGGAGCGGTCGCGGGACGTCGCCCGGAGGTGCGAACGCGGCGATCGCACGGGATCGCGCGACGGTCTGCGCGAGCGACGCGGGGCACGTATCGTTCGTCATCGCGACGCCCGTACGTCCGTCGACGATCGTGCGCACGCGAACGGTCGTATCCGCACTTGCGAGATTTTGGTGAACGGCGTTGTGGGTGAAGCGCGTGAGACCGCCCGCCGTGCTCGTGACGATCGCTTCGCATGCGTCGTTCGCCGCGAGATCGAGCACCGAACGTGCGAGTTCTTCGCGCTGCGCTTCACGCATCGTAGCCGACTCCGACGCGCACGTTGCGGAAGCGTGCGGGCGACGCGGCTTGCGCGGTGCGTCCCGTCTGCATCGGTTCGCCTTTCCCGCAATTGGGCGTGCCCCACGCGACCCACGAATGTTCGTCGGCCACCGCATCGCACGCGTTCCAAAACTGCGGCGTCACGCCGGCATACGTGGGATTTTTCACCATGCGCGTCTTCTTGCCGCCTTTGATTTCCCAGCCGATCTGACAGCCGAATTGAAAGTTGAGTCGATGATCGTCGATCGACCACGAGCGATTCGATTCCATGTAAATGCCGTCGTCGACACCGTCGAAGAGCGCATCGAAGGGAACGTTGCCGGGCAAAAGATTGAGATTACACATGCGAATCATCGGCACGTTGCGCCAATTCTCGGCGCGGACGCAGGCGTTTGTCGCACGGCCGATCGTGCGTGCGGTATCGCGCGAGCTCTCGAATCCCACGAGCACGCCGTCACGCACGATATCATCGACGACGCTCTTACTGCCTTCATCGTCGTAGCCGACGGTTGCGAAACCGCGCGGCATCGTATTATCGATAACGATCGTCACGTGCGGCGAGCCATATCGAAGTTTGCCGAGTTCGGATGCGCGCAGAAAACTCGTGCCTGAAAAATTCGCTTCCCAGCCCATGATTCGATCGAGTTCGGCTGCGTGGCCGAGCGATTCGTGGATCTGCAGCGAGACTTGCGAGCCGCCCAAAATCACATCGCGCACGCCCGAGGGGCACTGCGGCGCGCTCAAGAGTTGCGTCGCCTCCTCGCCGATGCGCGCCGCGTTCTCGCGCAACGCCGCGGCGTCGACGATCTCCCAGCCGCCGCTCTGATAGAGTCCGATATCGCCCGGATACGAGCGATCTTGGGCGTCGTCATCGTTGACGGCGAGTGCGGAGCAGCCGCTACCGCTTTGCAGGATCGTTTGCGCGATGCGCGAGCCCGTCGTGCTGTAGAAGACTTTCTCGGTCTGCCAGAGATCGATCCACGCGCGTCCGACGCGGATGCTCGACGTTGCATGCAAGGCGCGTTCGACGTCGAGGAGAAGCGCCACGCGGTCGCCGAGCGGAACGCTCGCGGGGTCGCGCACGACGGGCGTGCGAAACGTATCGACATAGCGCTCGGTCGGTGCTTGCGCGAAGCGATGCTTCGCAATCGCGGCACCGGCTTTCGCAATTGCGACGGCGAGTGCGGCCGTCTCGTCGACGCCCGTATCGTCGAGTCGCGCGCTAGCGGCGAAGCCCCACGCGCCATCGACCAACGCACGAATGCCGTAACCACAACTCCGCGAGTCGGCGAGCGTGACGACATCGCCGTTGCGCACTTCGGCGCGTTCGGCGCGTCCGTCATCGAAACGGATATCGGCGTAACTCGCGCCGCTCGATGTCGCGGTATCGAGAGCGCGGGCGGCGAGTGTATCGAACGTCATTGCAGACTCAATCCGTAGAGCACGATCCCGAGCCCTCCCGTAGCCGCAACGGCGGCGAAATAGATGAGAAACGTGGACGACGTTAACGCCGCGATCGAAACGATTGCAATAGCGACTTCGAAGAGCGTCACACCGCCTTCCATCACTTCGTGCGCGTGTGCGAAACGTTCCGACCGTTCGCTCGCGGTCTTCGCCTGTTCTTCTTGCGCACGCGCTTTCGCGAGGATCGGTTTCTTTTCGCTGCTCTCACGTTTCGCGATGGTGGCGAGTTTGGTTTGGACGCTCGCCGTCATCGTGGGATTGGCGTCTCGCAACGCTTCGTAGAGATGTTGTTTGATGCTTTTGGATTCGTAGAAGCTGTACGAGTCCGCGGCTTCGGTACGCAAAAAGATCGCTTGATTCTTGAGCGCCATCGCTTCGGTGCCGCTTTTATTGGAGAGGAGCGATGCGATCGCTGCGACGACGGCGAGCAATGCCGCCGCGAGCGGCACCCAGCGCGCGTGCGGTTTAGGCGCATGCGGCCCCTCACCGCCGACGGCGTGTTCGTGCCGTTCGTTCGCTTCGGCGATCGCTTTATGGGCGTCGAAATCATCGAGCACGTGGGGTCTCCAGCGACGGTTGCGTGGGGATGGTCTTCGCGATACGTTCCGCCGTTCGCAAGCCCGCGAGAACGTCAGTTGTGGGCGCGACCATCGTTGCCGCGGTGCGTGCCGGATCGTAGACGAACGACGCGAGCGAATACCCGGGAAACGTGCCCGCGGCGACGACACCATCGGGATCGACGACGTAGCTCCGGTCGCCTTTTGCGAAGACGAGAATGAAGGCTCGAAGTTCGGCCGCTCGCGTGCGAGCCAATGCGACGGTCGCGGCATCGTCGCGCCCTGCGTGCCAGATGAAACAATCGATACCGTCGAGGCGTGCATCGATCACGGCTCGTGGCGATTCGAGCGTCGCGTCATCGAGGATCGCGATACGTCGACCTGCGATCTCGACGATGGCATCGCGTCGTGCGACGAGGGTAATGGTGAGACTGCCTTCGATGCGCTCGTGCGTGGTCGAGCCGGGGGCGATCAGCACGTCGGCATCGGCATCGGTGGCATTGCCGACATGTCGTGCGATCGTCGCCTCATCCGTCGCACACGTGAAAGCGACGCGAAGTCGCTGTGGCTCTCTCCGCGCGCCGACGTCATGCACGGCGTGCGATGAGGGCGCGAACGTGCGGCGCGTGGGACGCGGTCGATCGCCGACGACGATCGTCGCGCGGACGTTCGACGGCTGCGCTTCGTCGCCGCGCGCGATCGTCACACCGTCGGCATCGAAGATCGTGCTCTTGCCGCAATACGCCACGCTCGCACGTTCGATGCCGACTTTATTCGTCGCGACGAATGGCACGGCGTTCTCGCGCGCGCGGGTCGATGCGATGTAATCGGCTTGTACGTTTTCGAACGCGTGTGGGTCGCGACCGCTCGTGACCCATGCCGTCGGCATCACTAAAAGTTCGGCGCCGCGATCGCAAAGCGTCGCCGCGATCGTCGGAATGCGACCGTCGGCGCAGACGAGGAGACCCAGGATGCCGAGCGGCGTAACGATCGGATCGAGCGTCTCGCCCGCGGCATACCAACGTCGGTCGAAGTGCCACAAAAATTGCTTCGCCGCATAACCGAGTTCGTCGCCGCTCGGGCCGAGGACGATTGCGGCATTGTACGTGCGGTCGTCCACGATCTTTGCCGCGCCGTACACGATCGTCGCGCCGTGGCGACGCGCGCGCGTGGCGAGGTCGGCGCGTGCGTGCTCGAGTTGCTCGCTCGAGACGGGTTCCGAGCCGAGCACGTATCCGGGAACCGTACCCTCGGGCAGCACGACGAGCTTCGCGCCGCTCGCGCATGCATCGTCGACCGAAGCGAGCACGTGCGGCCACGCACGAGCGAAATCGTCGCGATCGTGCGCGGCAACTTGCACGCACGCGACGGGTATTTTACGAGGTAGCACGTAAATCGAAACTCCAACGACGCTGCTCGCACGCTACATATCGAGGTTATTTCATGAAGCGAGTCATTGGGCTTGTTTTTATGTGCGCTGCCGCTTCCTGTATCGAAACAGAGGCGCTGACCACCGCATCGACCGCGGCACCCGCCGCGCACGTTACGCCTAAGCAAGTGAGAAAAGCATCGGCATCGGCGAAGCTTTCGAATGAGGAAAAAGCCGCTGCAAAAGAAGCGGCGCGTCAAGCCTCGATGAAATTGCTCGCACCGGGCGATGAATATTTCGGGCCGCTCAAATTGAGTTATATCGGAATTCGCAACACGTTGCGCGATCTCGGTTTACGATACGACGTCAATCACGATCTCGCGAAGCAAACGTTTTCATCCGCGCAATTGACGGAGCGCTCGATCCGCGATTGGCAGAAAAAGTATCCGCGCGACGTTCAGGTGCCGCGCGCGATCTTCGCGTTGCAACGGTTGTATACCAAAGTACTCTCTCAAGAGTCGCGCGATCGCGCGCACGCAACGGCGATGTGGCTCGCGAACGAATTTCGTAGCTCTCCACAGGCCAAGCAGCTAGGGAAGACGCTCGCCTACGAACATCTCGCCCCGTTGCCGCCGCCGACGCCAGAACCTGCGGCGAAGACGGCGCCCGAGCCGCCGTATACGTCGATCTTCGGCTCGAAATTTCCGTCGGAGTTCGCCACGCCGGCACCGGAGCCGACGCCCGCACCCACCGGATCGCTCGCGCGCCCGGCGAACGGCGCGGTAAAACCCGCTCCGACGTCGTCACCCGCGCCCTCGACTCTGCCGGTTCCGGTTCCCGT
>JANYGA010000165.1 GCA_025359485.1 Rhodospirillales bacterium
CTGCGCGGCGACGACGCGCGCCGTCGCTTCACGATCGTGCGCGCCGACGGCCGCAAAGGCGTCTGCCGCGCGCTCGAACGAAGCGCGGGCCGCGGCGGTTGCGGCGAGTGCGATGTGCGATTCGGCGATCTTCTCGTGAAGATTGCCGAGCGCGAGCGACGAGATCTCGCCGACGTCGAGCGCGCGCTCGTAGAAGGCGAGGGCGTCTTCGTGCGCGTGCACGGCCGTCGCGGCGTCGCCCGCCTCCTCGTTGTAACGGATGCATCGGCCGTCTTCGCCCGCCGCCCACCAATGATAGGCGAGCGCTTCGAGCGAGCGCTCTTCGAGCGTCGCGCTTTCGAGGGCGACGGCGATCGCGCGGTGGCGCGGCCGTACTTCGGCACCCAGAAAGTCGCCATAGATCGCTTCGCGCGTCAAGCCGTGCCGGAACCGGAACGTCGTCGGCGTGACTTCTTCGATAAGCTGGAAATCCCGCGCCCGTCGCAACGTTGGGAGCAGGCCTTCGACGTCGGTCGCGAGCGTCGTCGCGAGAAGCGGTAAGCGAAACGTCCGTCCGATGACGGCGGCTTGCGAGACGACGCGACGTTCGTTTTCGTCGAACGGCCGCAGACGCTCGAGGAGCGTCGCACGAACGGTCGGTGGCAGGTCGCGATGCGCGGATGTTCGATCGCCCTGGCGTGCGTCGCATTCGACCGCGCTCTTGAGCAGTTCTTCGGTGAAGAACGGATTGCCGTCGCCCGCGTGCGCGATCGCGCGCCGGGTCTCACCCGAGAGGCTACGTTCGCCGAGCGCTTCGTCGATGAACGTCTCGAGTTCGGGACCGCGTAACGGCGCGAGTTCGATGCGCCCGGCATGCGAACCGCGCGCGATCTTCTCGATCGCGACGACGGCGGGATGGTCGAGCGGGAGATCGTGCGTGCGGTACGTCGCGACGACGAGGACGCGCATGCGTCCGAGCTTCGTGCCCAAATATGCGAGGAGGTCGAGCGTCGCAGCGTCGGCCCAGTGGACGTCCTCGATCGCGATGACGAGGCCCGTCTTCGCAGCGAGCGTAACGATCCGCGCCACGATCGTCTCGAATTGCTCGGCCTTCGAGTTCGCGGCGACGAGATCGAACGGTTCGCCGCCGATGCGTGCGAGTACGTCGAGGAGCGGCCCGTACGGTCGAGATCCGAATTCGAGACAGCTTCCGACGCCGACGCGCCATTTCGAGTAGGCGAGCGACGCGCGAAATTCCGCGAGCAGACGCGATTTGCCAACGCCCGCCTCGCCGGCCACGAGCACGAGCCCGCCATGCGAAGCGCCCGCTTCGAGGCGTCGTTCGCGCAGGTAGGCCAGTTCTTCGAGCCGTCCCACGAACGGTTTGCAGAGCACGGGGCGCACGATCACGACCACCAAATCTTACGCGTCCGGGCGCTAAGCGGGGGCGTTTAATGCGTTAAGTTTTCGTTCGATGCGTGCGAAGGCGCGCGAATCGCGCTCGAGGACGCTCTGCGCGCGCAGGTAGTAGGCGCGTGCGTCGGTGGTCGCATGCAAGCTCGCGGCGCGGTCGCCCGCGAGTTCGTTGAAGCGTCGCGCGCGCCGCGCGTCGCCGGCGAGCCATGCATGATGGGCGACGTCGGCGAGCGTCGAGCTCCGCGCGAGGCTCGCGCTTTCGAGCGTGCGCGCGATCCGGCCGTGTAGCGACCGCGCCCGATCCGCCGCGAGTTCCGCGTAGACGATATCGCGCGTGACGGCGTGGCGGAAGGCGTAACGTTCGCCCGAGCCGTCTTCGACCACGAGCAGCTGCAAGCGGCACGCACGTTCGAGGGCGGTGCGCACGCGCGCGTCGGTGCACGCCGCGGTCGCGACGAGGATGGTGACCTCGAAGCGAGCGCCGATCGCGGCGGCCCGCACGATCGTTTGGCGATCGACGTGGTCGAGTTGCCGCAAGCGCCGCACGACCGACGCGCGGACGGCATCGGGAATTTCCACGTCTCGAGTCTAGGCAATCGCGATCGCATCGGGCCATGGGGGGCGTCCCTACTGCGAAGGTAGGGTCCCTCCCCATGGTCGCGTCGCACGCGCACGGCTAGCATCGGCACATCGAGCGCCGTCGTTTTGTCGGGCTCCGACTCCAGCAGTGAGGATCGCCATGCCAGCCTCTCGTCCGTGGACCGCGCTTTCGAGCGTAGCCGCCTTTGCCGTTCTCCTCGCCGGGTGTTCCGGCGGCGCCGTCGACCTCTCGCAGCCGCAAGTACCGGCTACGCACGCCCCGACGGGACCGACGTCGGCGCCGACCAACGGACCGACGTCGAATCCGACGACCGCCCCGACGACCGGGCCAACGACGGCGCCGACGATCGCGCCGACGACTTCGCCTACTACTACGCCTACGCCAACGCCGACGCCGACTGCGACGCCCGTCGGGTCGGCGATCACGTTCAATCCGACCGAGATTCTGCTCGCGGCGCAGAAATCGGGCTGCGCCCCATTGACGGCGAACTTCGTCGTGAGCGAAGCCGGGTACGCGGGCAGCTTTACCGCCGTCAGTCAGAATACGGCGATCGCGACCGTGGCGCCGACTGCGGGAACGACGAACGGTTTCACCGTTACGAGCGTCACGACGACCAACGGTAGCCCCGGAACGAAAATCATGGTCACCGATTCGAATGGAAACTCGGCGCTAGAACCCGTCGGAATCTCGTTCTGCCTGCCGTAGCCGCCGAACACACAGTTCGGTGACGAGCCAGACGTCGCGGGCACGTGAGAGCGCGCCCGCGACGCTTTTGGTTGCGACGCGTTGCCGGTCAGCGCGTGGTCGGTCGCGAGCCTTCGACGATCGCGGTGACGGCGGCGTTGACGAGCGTCGCGTCGTCGGTCGGCGGCACCGAGTCGCATGCGAGCCGCAAGCTCGCGATGCCGTGAACGATCGTCCAGTAGAGATCGGTGAGCACGCTAAGATTCGCACTGCGACGGAGTTTCCCGGCGGCGCGTAACTCGGCGAGTTGCGTCGCGATGAGTGCGAGTGCGCGCTGGCCGTCGTTGCGTTCCATCGTCTCGAAGGTGCCCTTCGACCGGGCGTACTTCATGCGCAACACTTTCATCAGTCAAGGAAAGCATGGGACGTCCTTCGACGTTAGCAGCATCGTGGATATCGAAAATGACGGCCTACTCACTCCGTGCGACCATCAAACGGATGCTCCAAATCACCTCGCCTATCATTTCATCCAGAACGCTTTACCGCCGTTGCCAATATTTCGCGATTACATCTCCCCGGGAGCCTTCGAAGCAGAGTTCTCAGCTCTCGATGTCTCCTACGGCGATCTACGGGAAACGTTTGGAATAATAGAAGAGCCGGTAAAGTTTTGATGACAGCTGTATTTGATGCAAGCTCAGGCTCAAATTAATTCTACCGATGTCTCGTCGTGAATTTGACGACCTTTTGCATCTAGCCACGCATCGCGTTGAACTAGGTATTCGCCGGGACTTGATCGAGCAAGAAGTTTTCGGCGCTCTTTTTCGTGAGTTTTGACGTCCGAAGCCGCCGTTCGCGTGCGAACTTTTGTTCGATAGCTATGAATCAGTAATCGCCCGCGAATGACGATGTTGTAAGCTTGTTCCCGAAGCGCCATGTGATTAATCGTAAGATCCTGTCGAACCACTCCGACAAGGGGTCGTCGGCCTTTCCGTTTGCGCTGCGCCGCGTTCGGCGCCAGCTTTCCCTGTTGCCGGAGTCGGTGCGCGCGTAACGCGTCATCCATCGATGCGTCGAGCTTTGAAAGCCACTTACCGTCCTTCGGTAGCACATCCTCGATCTGGACGCCGTGGAGATTTCTAAAGCGATACCGACGGACCTCGGCGGTTTTACGGCAAGCTTTGTTGCAGTAGCGTCGGCCCCTGAGCACATCCGATAACCCGCGACCACAGACCGGGCAGGTTGAAGTCGTCGATTCCAATTAGCAGCGCCGCATATAAGTTCGCATACGCATCGACATTATGAATCCACCACTTATAACCATCCCTACAAAAAAGTTACTTGCCGTGAGACCTCTTATAGGGCCGATGTGGCAGAATGTCTTCACGGGCCAAGACGACTCGCAACTACTGGGATCAAAGGCAGCCGACAAGTCGCGCCCGGGGGCTCCCGTCGAGAGGACCCTAGTCCCAAGGCTTCTTACGCGGCGCCTCGGCTCTCGCTTCCTCAGCAAATGGCGTGTCCCACAACCTCGTCTTGCATTTTGG
>JANYGA010000277.1 GCA_025359485.1 Rhodospirillales bacterium
CGACGACGACGAGACCGCTCGCGTCGCCCATGCCCCACACCATGCGCTCGTGATACGTCGGCGTGATCTTGCGCCGCTTGAGTGCGAGGTCGCCGGTCGCATCGAAGATGAGTTGCGTGTTGTAGAGCGAGCCGTGATCGCGCTCGGTGATGCCGAGCACGATCACCATGCCGTGTCGCCGTGCGGCCTCACCGACGGCATTCGTTTCCGTGCCCGGAACGACGACCGCCTCTTCGTAGAGGCGCAGGTGTTCCGGCCCCATCGCAACGGCCGGAAGCACGAACGAAAAATAGGGATAGTATGGAACGAGCGTTTCGGGGAAAACGACCAGGGCGGCGCCGCGCGCGGCTGCATGGTCGATCGCATCGAGCACTTTTTGCATCGTGCCCGCGCGATCGTGCAGCACGGGCGCGATTTGCACCGCCGCCGCGCGCACGGTGCGTTCGCTCATAGAGTCCAGGTCGAGAGCACGTACGCGTTTTCACGGCGATGGATGAGTTGCAGATCGAGCACGTCGAGCGGGCTTATCGGTCGGATGCCCGGAATGAGCGACGGTTCGCCGTGGCCGTAGAGTGCCTGCAACGCGAAGCGACAGCAGAAGACTTTGCCGCCTTCTTCCATGAATTTTTTCAGCTGATTGTTGAAGTTTTGCGCGCCGGGAAACGCCTCGTCGCCGAGTTTCGGGAAGCCGCGCTGCACGCCGAGCGTGACGCCCGGGCCGTAAAGAAGAATCGACGTTTCGAAGCCCTTGCGCAACAACCGCAGTGCTTGAAGGATGTTGACGAGGCCGATCGATCCTTCGAATGCGACCGTGTGAAAGGTGACGAGCGCTTTTTCACCCGGTGCCGCCTTGACGTCTTCGAAGACTTTTTCTTCGAAGTCGACGAGAAAGTCGCCGGGTTTGTGGTGTTCTTGGGTGACGGCGGGCATGTGCGTCTACTTTCTCAAGAAGATCGTCATCGCGCGCGAACATCCAAAATGATGCCCGATCACCTAGACGAGTGGCCGATGACGCTCGTGCGGTGATGCGCGATGCTGAGGGGGCTTCTCACGGAGCGTAAGCGATGCACCTCGGCCGAACCAGCCGAGTGCGGATGACGTAAGTGACAGTGCATGGTTCGCGCTCTTCGAAAGGACGACGTTGGAACGCGATCTGGATCGCCGGCGCAAACTCGGTGATTTCCTCAAAGCAAAGCGCGCCTCGCTCGATCCACTCACGTTCGGCCTACCCGTCCATTTCCGACGCCGCGTTGCCGGGTTGAGACGTGAAGAAGTCGCGTTGCTCGCAGGCATTAGCGTGACGTGGTACACGCAGATCGAATGTGCGGCGTCGATTACGATTTCGCCGGCTTTGCTCGGGCGGCTCGCCGACGTTTTGCGGCTCGCGCAACTCGAACGTGCGTATCTCTTCACGCTGGGAATCGATGAGATGGGCATCATCAATGCCGTGGTGCCGCAGCTCGAGATGCTCACGGGGTCGCGGATTGCCGCCGCAACCTTCGACGGCGAAATCGCGCAAGTGCTCCGCGCGCATCGCACGATTAAAACCCACTTGTACGCGACGATCGTTCACGAAACGTTCGACGAACTCGAACCGTACCTCGATGAGGCACGCTGTCCCATCGGCATTTGGCTACACGACGATCTCGCGCCGGAGCGACGACACGACCCGCAATACTCGCTCGCGGCGAGCGCGCATGCGGCGTTCCATCGCGAGATCGAAAAGGTCGTGCGCGTCGGCACGGTCGGTCGATCGATCGATGTCGAAACGATGCTCGTCGGAACGAGTGCGTACGTTGTTGCATCCGGCGTGCTAGAGCGAACGTTCGCGGCGTGGCCCAGCGGTGCGGCTGCCTAGCGAATCCTTGGCCCGAAGTCGAGTCTCCGGTCGCACCCGATTGCGTACGATAGCGATGTGTATCCCTTAACGCTGGAGCCGTTCGTCGAAGAACCGTTCGTGCCGCCGCATTTCGGGATCGTCGGCGCGAGCGACGGGTGGGTCCTCGCCGAATCGTTTCGTTTGCGACGCGACGTGTTCTGCACGGAGCAAGGTCTCTTTCGCGACGACGATTGCGACGAGCTCGACGATCGCGCGGAATCGATCGTCGCCGTCGATTATCTTGCGGGCATGATGTATCGCGTCGTCGGAACCGTGCGCGTCGCCGAAATCGCGCCCGGTATCTGGAACGGATCGCGCCTCGCGATCAAACGCGAATACCGTGATGTGTATGGTCTCGGTCGCGCGCTTGTCCATCGTGCCGTCACGACCGCAACGGGACGCGGTGCGACGGAATTTATCGCGACGGTCCAGCGGGCGAACGTCCCATTCTTCCGACGCCTCGCGTGGGAAGCCGTGGAAGAGATCGTCCTCCACGGTCATCCCCATACGTTCATGCGCGCGAATCTCGAGGCGTATCCGCCGCTCGCCGATCCCGAACGCGCGGCGCTGCTTTCCGTCCGTCGCGCGTCGTGAGTCTCGCCGCACTCCTTCGTGGCCTCCGCACGAGCGCGGGAATGACGCACAAATGCGACGTCGCGACCGCGTATGCGGGCCTCGGCGATGCCAATGCGAGCGTTCGGGTTGGCGACGACACGGCGGCGATTGCCGACGGCGATGGATACCTGCTCTTAGCGATCGAGGGTTTGCTCGAAGCCTTCGTCCGCGACGAACCGTGGTTTGCGGGCTACAGCGCCGTGATGGTCAATCTTAGCGATGTGGCGGCGATGGGGGGTCGCCCGATCGCCGTCGTCGATGCGCTGTGGAGCGCGAGTGCCGAACGTGCGATTCCGATATGGGAGGGCATGCGCGCCGCATCGACGGCGTACGGCGTCCCGATCGTCGGTGGGCACACGAACGTCCGCAGCGAGGGCGATCGTCTCGCCGTCGCCGTCCTCGGCCGAGCCGAAAGATTGATGACGAGTTTCGATGCGCGGCCGGGCGATGAGTTGCTCTACGCCGTCGATCTCCGCGGTGCATACTTCGAGCCCTATCCTTTCTGGAATTGCAGCACGAACGCACCCGCCGAACGGCTGCGCTCGGATCTCGCGCTTCTGCCCACGCTCGCACGAAACGGCGATTGCACCGCAGCAAAAGACGTGAGCAATGCGGGGTTGCTCGGCACGCTCCTCATGCTTTTGGAATGCTCGGGTATCGGTGCGATCGTGCAACTCGAGAGGCTTCCCATCCCGCCCGGCGTCGCGCTCGAGCGATGGCTCGCGAGCTTTCCGAGTTTCGGTTACATTCTCGCGGTCGCACCCGAGGCGTCCGCGCGCGTGCGACGTCATTTTCAGCTCAACGGGATCGCGTGTGAGACGATCGGAACCTGCGACGTGGGCACGCGCCTCACGGTGACGCATGCGGACGAACGCGAAATCTTCTGGGATTTTGCAACGTCGCCGTTTACCGGCGCGACGTCCTCCGTCGCGCGCTGATGTCGCTGCGCGTCGCGCTCTATACGTACGCGACGCAGCCGCGTGGTGGCGTCGCGCACGCGATCGAACTTGGCAACGCCCTCCACGATGCGGGCGTAACCGTGATGTTGCACGCCCTCGACGACGGGAGTGGATTCTTTCGCACGCCGCGCTGTCCGTATCGGACGATTGCGGTCCCACTCGAACGCGGTGATATCGTACCACTCGTCGAGTCGCGCATCGCGGCGTACGTCGCGGCGCTCGAACGATCGCTCGGCTCGTTCGACATCCATCACACGCACGACGGGATCAGCGGGAATGCTCTCGCGACGCTTGTCGAGCGCGCAGCGATCGCCGGTTTCGTGCGCACGGTGCATCACGCAGATGATTTTAGCGATACGACGCTCGCGGATCTCCAAACACGTTCGATTCGTGCGGCACGCGACGTCTTCGTCGTGAGCGATCTCTGGCGCGACGAGGCGCGTGCGCGATTTGGAATCGAGGCATCTCGTGTGACCAACGGCGTCGATACCGCGCGATTCGTACCGATCTCCCAACGCGAACGCTCGCGGATCCGTCGCCGCTTCGGGATTGCGGGCGAGCCCGTCTATCTCGCCATCGGCGGCATCGAGGCACGCAAAAATTCACTCGCTATTCTCGACGCTTTCGCACTCGTACGCGAACGCGAACGCGGTGCGCGACTCGTCGTTGCGGGTGGGGCGAGCGTTTTCGATCATAGCGCGTATCGTCGTACCTTCGCGGCGCGCGCGCAGACGCTCGGGCTCGAGATCGGGTCGTCCGTGATCGTGCTCGGTGTCGTGGCCGATCGCGAGATGCCCGGCCTCATCGCGAGTGCCGATGCGCTCGTCTTTCCGTCGCTCACGGAGGGCTTCGGGCTCGTGGTACTCGAGGCACTCGCATTCGACGTGCCCGTCGTCACGTCGGCACGCGCACCGTTTACGGAATACGTCGGTACCGATGAGGCAGAACTCGTCGATCCGACCGACCCGCGGTCGATAGCAGCTGGGATGCTCACCGCAATCGACCTCGGAACGCGTGCGCGACGTGCGGCAGCCGGGCGTGTCGTCGTCGATCGCTTTTCGTGGGCCGCATCCGCGCGGACCCATATCGCTCGTTATGAGGAGATCTTACGTGCCCGAGATACACTTCGTGGTGCGCTGGCCCGATGATACGGTGACGGCGTGTTATTCGCCGTCGCTCGTCGTGCAAGAATTTTTCGTCGTCGGATCGAGCTACGCACTCGATGACTTTTTGGCGCGCAGTCGCGATGCGCTCGGCATCGCATCGGAACGCGTTCGCGCGCGGTACGGCTTCCCGTGTTCGCGCGCGCAAGCCGAGCTCGCCTCGATCGAAGCGAAGTGCCGTGCGCTCGTGCGTGCGCGCGATGCGGATGCACCCGCTGCCGTGCGCGTCGAGGCGTTCGTGCCGCTGTAAACTAGCCGACGGGAACGAGCATCTCGCGTGGCTTCATCGCTTCGACTTCGATTGCGATACCGGATACCGCGGCGTTTCCGGTGAGGTCGTCGAGTCGTTCACCATCGGTGAGATCGTTGAGGCTCGCACCGGGCGATGCCGCGGCGACGTGCGCGCGTACACCGCTTCGCGCGTGGCCGTAGCCGTGCGGTAAACTCGCAACGCCCGGCATGATGTCGTCCGTCGTTGCAAGCGGGACGACAATACTCCCGATTCGCGTTGCGACACGAACGAGATCGCCGTCATGTAGATCGCGGGCAGCCGCATCGCGCGGATGCATCAGCAGCGTGCAACGATCGTCGCCGCGCATCAAACGCGGGGCGTTGTGCATCCAAGAGTTGTTGCTGCGTAGATCGCGCCGGCCGATGAGAACGAGCTCCGGGACAACGTCGTGTAACGTCGCGGCGAGTCGCGCGAGATCGGCGATCATCGCAGCGGGCGCGAGCGCGAGTCGACCGTTCGCCGTGAGCAAACGCCCGGGAAGTTGCGATACGAGCGGCCCATAATCGACGCCGTGGGGATGAGCGCGAAGCTCCTCGATGCTTGTCGCATACGCACCCGCGCGCAGGCCCGCGTCGATGCGATCGTACGGTGCCGCACCTGAGGTCCCCGTGAGCCGACGGCGCAATCCATCGAAGATTTGCCAATCGTAGCGCTGATCGTCGTCGAGCGTCGCGATGGCGTCGTTGTAGCGCGCGGTGTTTCGGACGGCGAAGTGATGGAAGATCGCGTCGTAGTGATCGACTTCGAATCCCGTTGCGGGCGGCAAGATAACGTCGGCATGTCGCGTCGATTCATTCAAATACGGATCGATTGCGACGTAAAAATCGAGGCCATCCAAAGCCGCATCGAGCGCGACGCCATTGGGTGTCGAGAGAACGGGATTTCCCGCAACGGTCACGAGCGCGCGAACCTGGCCGGGCCCCGGCGTCGTCATTTCATCGACCATCGTCGCGACGGGAAATTCACCTTGGAATTCGGTTAGTTCGCGCACGCGCGACGTGTAGCGACTCGCGTGCGTTTGGCCGGGCTTCGCGGAGCCGAGCATATCGAGTGCGGGCGTGGCCCACATCGCGCCACCGGGCTCGTCGAGATTGCCGGTAATCGTATTGAGTGCATTGACGAGCCACTGGCAGAGCCCCCCGAACGGTTGCGTCGAGAGACCGATGCGCCCATACGCAACCGCACGTCGCGCGTTTGCGAAGTTGGCCGCGATCGTGCGAATCATTGCCGCATCGATACCCGTTCGTTCGGCAACGCGTTGGGGTGTATATGGCGCGCTCGCGTCGCATAAATCATCGACGCCGTCGGTTACCGAAGCGAGGCGCGCGAGATCGGCGCGGCCGGTTGTGAAGATCTCATTGACGAGCGCGAGCAAGAAGAGCGCGTCGGTTCCGGGACGGATGAACTGATGTTCGCTCGCCGCGCGCGCGGTCTCGGTGCGGCGCGGGTCGATCGTGACCACGGCCCCACCGCGCGCGCGAATCGCAGCGATCCGATCGCGCATCCCTGGTGCCGTCAT
>JANYGA010000279.1 GCA_025359485.1 Rhodospirillales bacterium
CCCGCCGCGATCCGCGCGCACCTCGCGCCGCATGCTCGCTTCATCGGGTACGGTCATCGCACGAGCATCGGCTACGTGACGCGCGCGGCACTCGCCGATGAATCGCGCGCCCGCATCGCTTCGCTCGGCGCCGCGCGCGACGCGCTCCTCTACGACGGCGAAGGCTGTCTTTCGGTGCACGCAATTTTCGTCGAGAGCGACGCTCCGATTGCACCGCATCGCTTTACGACGATGCTCGCAGCTGCCTGCGATGAGATCGCGATCGAGTTTCCCGCACGCGGCGAAACGCACGATTCCGCCGTCGCCGCCTACGTTCGATCGGCGCGATTCCGCGCGGCGCAAGGCGACGCGATCGTCATCGCAAGCCCGCTCGCACCGCACGTCGTGGTGTGCGAAGGCGATCGCACGATCGCAGCGCCGTTGCTTCGGCGCGTCGTCGCGTGCTATGCGATCGCGTCTCCCGACGACGCGCTCGCGTTCCTTCGGCACCATAGCATTCCACTCGAAGGTCTCGCGTTCTCACACGATGCCATAACGACGCCGCGCGCCGATCTCGACGCGTTCGCCCGTGCGAGCGGCGCCGCGCGCATTGCGACGCTCGGCACGCTGCAGACGCCGCCACTTGGCGGCGAGCACGGTGGCGTGGGGCGGATTCTGCCGTTCGTGCGGGCTATTTACCGGACATGACGGCCGATTTGGAAGCCATCGTCACCGAGGTGCCGGGCCCACGATCGCGTTCGCTTGCGACGGAATTGCGCGCGAGCGAAAATCGCGGCATCACGTATCTCGCCGACGACTTTCCCGTCTTCTGGGAGCACGCGAGCGGCGCACTCGTCACCGACGTCGACGGCAACCGCTATATCGATGCGACGGCAGCCTTCGGCGTCGCCACCACGGGGCACGCGAATCCCGCCGTCGCGCGCGCGATCGCCGAGCAAGCCACACGCCTCCCGCACGGCATGGGCGACGTACATCCAAGCGAAACCAAAGCGCGACTCCTCGCGAAACTCGCCGACGTGGCGCCGATGCCGCGTGCGAAAAGTTTTCTCTGCAGCGGCGGCGCCGAAGCGATCGAATTCGCGCTCAAAACGGCAATGCTCGCGACGGGGGAGCCGAATATCCTCGCCTTCGCCGGTGGCTATCACGGGCTCTCGTACGGCACGCTCGAAGTCGGCGGAATCGCGAAATTTCGCGCACCGTGGCGCAAGCAATTGCGCGAGTCGACGAGCTTCGTGCGCTTTCCCGATCCGCGCGATCGTAAATCGCTCGAGCGCGTGCTCGACACCGTTAAAAAGACGTTGCGCAAAGATCGCAGCATCGGCGCCGTGCTCGTCGAGCCGATTCAAGGCCGCGCCGGGGTCATCGTACCGCCCGAGGGATTCTTACGCGGATTGCGGTCGCTCTGCACGCAATACGACGCGCTACTCGTCCTCGATGAGATCTACACTGCCTGGGGACGCACCGGCGTGATGTTCGAATCGCAACGTGAAGACGTCGTGCCCGATATCGTCTGCGTCGGCAAAGCGCTCGGTGGTGGGTTTCCGATTTCGGCTGCGATCGCGACCGACGAGATCGCGAGCGCATGGGCGCCGAGCGAGGGCGAAGCGCTGCACACCTCGACGTATCTCGGCAATCCCATGGGATGTGCGGCGGCACTTGCGAATCTCGCCGAGATCGAACGGTTCGATATCGCCGGCATCGCCCGCGCGCGCGAACCCGTCGTTGCCGCCGCGCTCGGAACGATCGCGCGCGGCAATCCCACGATCGCGCAGGTCCGCGGTCGCGGCATGCTCTGGGCGATCGAATTCACCGATCCCGCGCTCGCCAATGCGAGCGTGATACGCGCACTGCGCGGAGGTCTTCTGCTCTTACAATCCGGCACGCGTGGTGAATCGATCACCTTCGCACCGCCTCCCGTCATCACCGATGCGCAACTCGATCGCGCGTTCGAACTGCTCTCTACCGCCGTTGCCGATCGGGTCTTCGCATGAAAAAATTGCGCGTCGGCATCGTCGGGTCGAGCTTCGGTGGCCTCGTGCACGCACCGTCGTTTACCGCGCAAGGTTCGTTCGACGTGGTCGCACTCGCTTCGCCGACGCGCGCCGACGAAGTCGCCAAAGCGCGCAAAATTCCGCATGCCTTCGCTTCGCTCGACGCGATGCTCGCGGGCGTGGAACTCGACGTGCTCTCGATCGCATCGCCACCGTTCGCGCACCGCGACCACGTCCTCGCGGGCCTCGCGCGCGGGCTCCATATTTTGTGCGAGAAACCATTCGCCCTCGACGTCGCGCAAGCGCAAGAGATGCTCGATGCGAGCGCACGCGCGGGCACGGTCTGCGCGCTCGCGCACGAATTTCGGTACACGCCTTCACGCATCGCGATTCGCGAGCTCATCGCAAACGATCATCTCGGTGCGCTGCGTGCGATGGAGGTTGCGTGGTACGGAAATATGCTTCGCGCCGAAGTCGAGAGACCGAACTCGTGGTGGTTCGCGCGCGAACGCGGCGGTGGCCTCACGGGTGCGATCCTCTCGCATCTCATCGACACGGCGACGTGGCTCGCCCGCCGACCGCCCGTGCGCGCGACGGGATACGAGCGCACGGCCAATCCGAATCGCACGGCGGGCGGCGTTGGATTTACGAGCGACGTCGCCGACGGCGCGTTCGCAACGATCGATTACGGTGAAGGCCTCATCGCAACGGTCACGGCGGACGGGACGCGCGCGATCGCATCGTCGACGCTCGCCGTTCACGGCGCGACGCGCACCGCCGTCGCCAGTGGCCCAGATCTTCTCGACGTCACGACGTTTGTCGTCGACGATGAAGAGACGTCGGAGCTCGAACTGAAAATCCAAGCCCACAACCATCTCCGCGCAGCGCACCCGAACATCCCGCCATTCGTGACGTTGCTCGACGCATTCGCCGATGCGATTGCGGGAAAGCCCGCCGATCTCCCAACCTTCGCCGACGGCCTCGCGACGCAGCGCGTGTTGGCTGCGATCGGTTACGAGGCGCCAGTCGGGTCTGTTTCTAAGCAATAATCCATCGCGACCGCGCTATTCTTTGCAATGGCGACATCATCGAGTCTTGCACGGAGAAATAGCGGCTAGCACGTCGGCGAGCCGCTGCGCTTGCTCGAGGTTTTGAAATGCTAGTTCAGCACGAATCCCGCAGCGACCGGATGCGCGACGATCCCTGCGGCGGTCGCGCACGTCGCGGCGGCCGAGCACGATTGTGAAGAACCGAAGTAATCGCCGGCGTCGACCTTGCCGTCGCCGTTCGCGTCGTACCAAACGCCGATCTTGTAGTTCGCTGCGTTCGCTGGGATATCGGCGATGCGGAACGTGCCGTTACTCGCTACGCGCACGCCCGTGGCGAACGTCACGTCGAGAATCTGCGGCATATTGGAGCCATTTGGCGCGTATGCAAACGCCACGAAATTGGCATTGGTCGGAAGTGAGAGCCCCGTCGCGTCGCCCTTCACGGCTGCGACTGCGTGGTAGGCGTTGAGTCGCCCTGCGCCTTGATTGGAATCGCCGATGTCGTCCGCCGTACTCGTGAGAATCGTTTTGATCTGCGCGGGCGTAAGTGCGGGATTCGCCGCGAGCATGAGCGCGACCGCACCCGCCGCGTGCGGCGAGGCTTGCGACGTCCCGGCGAAGAGCGCGCGACAATCGGTCTTGACCCTGCACTGGAACGCCGGATCCGCCGCCGTGGTCGAGTAGAGACCGGCGATCCAATGCAAGAAGTCCGTCGTGGTCGCACCGGCTGCGGTATCGGCCGGTGTCGGATCGCCGCCCGGCGCCACGAGCGTGAGCCCGGGCCCGCTATTGGAGTACGATGCGACGGCTTCCGTATTGAGCGGTGAGGGGATGCCCGGCGATTTCGTATCGTCGAGCTTCGAAGCTCCGACCGAAATGACGCCATCGTAGGCGGCGGGGAAATCGACCGTCGACGACCCGTTGGCACAATTCGGATCGCCGCTCGTGCCGCCGCGTTCGTTACCGGCAGCCGCAACCACGCTCACATTGTGCGAAAGAGCGAACG
>JANYGA010000281.1 GCA_025359485.1 Rhodospirillales bacterium
TCGCGCTCGCGCTCGCGCGCGGCGACGCTTCCGTGGCGCGCGGCGGGAGCGGCACGCTCGCGGCATCGACACGACTCGCAATCGTGCGCGATTTCGCGACCCTGCACGTGCTCGTCGCCGACGACGAAGCGCAAACCGTTCGGCTCAAACTCTATGCTAGCGCCGCGCGCGCACACATCGATCGACCGACAAACGCCGCGATCTCCCGCACGCTCGATCGCGCGCAACAGGCGTTCGATCGCGTCGAAGCCGACAATCAGCGCATTCGCCGTGCCGATTTCGATCGCTTGCGCGACGGACTGCTCTGGACGCTCGGACTCGCCGCCGCGATCGTCATCCTTTCGACGATTTTTACCTATCGTGCGCTCTCGACGAGCATCGCGCGCCGACTCGAAGCGCTCAGCGAGAATACGTTGCGTTTCGCGACCGGCCAGCCCGTCGGCGCTCCCGATGCGGGCGATGACGAGATCGGCGACGTCGATGCGCGCTTTCGCCTCTTCTACGAGATGCTCGCCGACCGCGAGGCGACCGCCGCCCGATATCGCATCCTCGCCGAACAAACTTCGGACATCATGTTTTTTCTCGACGGCGAGCGTGTCGTCGAAGCCAACGAAGCGGCTGCGGACGCGTACGGCTACACGCGCGAAGAGCTTCGCACGAAAACGATCTACGATTTGCGTATTCCCGAAACGCACGACGAAGTCCGCAAGATCTTCGAGCATCCAGAAGAGCACGTCAAATCGTACGAAACGATTCACCGCCGTCGTGACGGCTCGCAGTTCCCCGTCGAGATCACGTTGCGACAGGCCGATATCGGCGGTCGCCAGATCAATTGCATCGTCGCGCGAGACGTGAGCGCGCGGCAAGAAGCGGACGGACGGCTGCGTGCGGCCGTCCTTCAAGCAAACGAAGCATCGCGCCTCAAATCCGAATTCGTCGCGACGATGAGTCACGAAATTCGCACGCCGATGAACGCGATTCTCGGCATGACGGAACTCTTGCTCGGGACGTCGCTCGATACCGAACAATACGAACTCGCGACGACGGTGCATAGCTCCGGACAATCGCTGCTGCGCATCATCGACGACGTGCTCGATTTTTCGAAGATCGAAGCTGGTCGTCTCGACGTCGAGGCGCGCGCGTTCAGCCTGACCACATGCGTCGAATCGGTCGCGTTGCTCTTGGCCTCGCAAGCGCAGCGCAAAGGCATCGTCCTCACCGCATTCGTCCCGCCCGAACTGCCCAAACTGATCGTCGGCGACGATTTACGCGTCCGCCAAATCCTGACCAATCTGGTCGGGAACGCGCTGAAGTTTACCGCTGCAGGAAGCATCGCCGTCGTCGGCTCGATCTTGGCGCGCAACGCGACGACCGTCTCCGTTCGCATCGAGGTCCGCGATACGGGGATCGGACTCGATCCCAGCGCCTCCGCGCGACTCTTCACCGCTTTTTCACAAGCCGATGGCTCGACAACGCGCCGCTACGGCGGCACGGGTCTCGGTCTTACGATCTCCAAGCGACTCGTCGAACTCATGGGCGGCAAGATCGGCTTCACGAGCAAGCGTCACATCGGCTCGACGTTCTGGTTCGAACTGCCGTTTCACATCGCCACGGAGCAGCCGTTGACGTTGCAAGCGTTGTCGTGCGGTCGCGTGCTCGTCGCGGACGTGAGTCGCCCGGCGCGCGATATCACGACGGCCTACCTGCGCGCGTGGGGAGTCGACGTCGACGTTGCGGGATCGCAAGACGAGATCGAGCGGCTCTGTTCCGACCGCGCGGCGCTCGGTACGCCGTACGCGCTCGCCTTCATCGATATTTCACTCGCGCCGAGTGATTCTGCGACGCTACGACGGCGCATCGGCAAAGCGTCCGGAACGACGTACGTGCCCGTCGTTCTAACATCGGCATTCGATTCAAACGAAATCGGCCGCGATGCGGTCCGTGATGGCTTTAGCGGGCTCTTGATCAAACCGCTCCGGCAATCGCTGCTCTTCGATTGTCTGAGCACGTTTGCGGGCGCGAAAGACCTCGCACCGAGCGTGCACGAGCCCGACCGTATCTCGGCGATGAAATCGCTCGCGGCCGTCTCACCGGTCGACGTCCCCGAACGCGACGTCGCGAGCATCAAATCGCTCGGACACGTGCTCTTGGTCGAAGATAATCCCGTCAATCAACGCGTCGGCCGCAAACAGCTCGAAAAGATCGGCTATACGGTCACGTGCGCGGACAACGGACGCATCGCCGTCGATGCGCTGCAACGCGATCGGTACGACATCGTCTTCATGGATCTCCAGATGCCCGAGATGGACGGACTCACCGCGACGCGCACGATCCGCCGCAACGAACTCGGGACGGGCAAGCACGTCCCCATCGTCGCGCTGACCGCCGACGCGAGCGCCGACGATCGCACCAAATGTCTCGCGAGCGGCATGGACGATTATCTCGCCAAGCCCGTCGCGATCCCCGAATTGCGCGCCGCGCTCGAACGCTCGCTGCGGGTTTCCGCTTAAGTCGAGGCGGCCGTGCCGTTCACATATCGCGTGACGGCCGCTTCGAAGGCATCGACGAGCCCGCCGAGCCTGGTCGCATCCGCGCTCGTGGCGGTCGCGTTGCGCGAAGCGATCTCGAGCGCGGATGCGGCGCGTTCGCAAGCGATCGCGCCGACGTTGCCGCACGAGCCCTTGATGCCGTGAGCCGCGCGTGCCACGCCCGCGGCATCTCCACGCGCGAGCGCCTCATCGAGGTCGCCGAGCGACCGACGAACGTACCCCACGCATTCGCGCAAGATTTCCACGATCGATTCGCGATCGTCGTCGAAAATCTCACGCAAACGCGCGAGTGCTAAGGTGTCGTCCACGGCTACGCCGGGCGCGTCATGTCCTTGGGAACGACGAATCGATCGAAGTCCTCAGGTGTGACGTATTTGAGCCCGACGGCGGCCTCCTTGAGCGTCGACTTGTCTTTGTGCGCCTTCTTGGCGATTTCGGCCGCTTTGTCGTAGCCGATCTTCGGCGCGAGCGCCGTCACCGTCATAAGCGACGTCGCGAGATAATTTGCGATGATCTCTTCGTTTGCGACGAGACCTTCGATGCAGTGAATGCGGAACATCGTGCTCGCATCGCGCAAGAGCGTCGTCGAGTGCAAGAAATTGTAGATCATGACTGGATTGAAAACGTTGAGTTCGAAGTTGCCTTGGCTCGCGCCGAACGCGATGGCGGCATCGTTGCCGTAAACTTGCACGACGACCATCGTTACCGCTTCGCACTGCGTCGGGTTGACCTTGCCCGGCATGATCGAGCTACCCGGTTCGTTTTCGGGAAGGCTGAGTTCGCCGATACCGGCGCGCGGACCCGAGCCGAGCCAACGCACGTCGTTTGCGATTTTCATGAGCGCCGCGCCGAGTTGTTTGAGCGCGCCCGAGGCGAACACGAAGTCGTCGTGAGAAGCTAAAGCGGTAAACTTATTGGGATGCGAACGAAACGGGAGACCCGTAAGCTCGGCGAGTTTCTTCGCGGCGCGCTCGGCGAACTCGGGATGGGCGTTGAGCCCCGTGCCGACCGCCGTGCCGCCGATCGCGAGATCGTAGATGTGGTCGGCGGCTTCACCGATCGCGACGAGCGCGCGATCGAGCTGGTTGACGTAGCCGGAGAATTCTTGGCCGAGCGTGAGCGGCGTCGCGTCTTGAAGATGCGTGCGGCCGACTTTGACGACGTCGACCCACTGCTTCGCTTTCGCATCGAGCGCGTCGCGCAATTTTTGGATCGCCGGGACCATGTCGACGATGGCTTCCACCGCCGCCATATGCATCGCCGTTGGAAACGTGTCGTTCGACGACTGCGACATGTTGACGTGGTCGTTGGGATGAACGGGCTTTTTCGAACCCATCTCGCCGCCCGCAAGTTCGATCGCGCGGTTCGAGAGCACTTCGTTGACGTTCATGTTCGTCTGCGTGCCCGAACCCGTCTGCCAAACGCGAAGCGGAAAATGCTCGTAGAGCTTGCCCGCGATCACCTCGTCGGCCGCCGCGACGATCAGGTCGGTCTTCTCTTTATCGAGCTTGCCGAGATCGTGGTTCACGAGCGCGCACGCCTTCTTGAGCGTCGCCATCGCGCGCACGACTTGGCGCGGCATGACGTCGCGCGGCGTGGTGCCGTCGCCGATATCGAAGTTGTAGAGCGAGCGCGCGGCTTGCGCGCCGTAATACAGATGCGTGGGGACCTGGACGGCGCCCATCGAGTCGGTTTCGGTCCGCGTCGCGGTCCCGTTTGCAGTCGTTGACATAAGCCCGCGTGGTTCGCTCCGTCACAGCCGAACTCTGCCTCGACGAAGGTCGCAGTGACGTTGCATCGCCAGGCCTCGCGCGACGCCGCGCGTATGACCGAGAGCATGTCCACCACATCGAGACGCTCGCCGCTGGCCGCCGCGTTCGCAGCGTGCGCGCTCGCATTCGCACTTCCGGCCTCTGCCTTCGCAGATTCGCCAAGTCCGAGTCCGAACCCGAAGCCGAAGGCGAAAGCTGCAAAGCCCGCGCCGCCGGCGCCGACACCGGTTGCGACTCCCGTCCCGGCGGCGTCACCGACCCCGAGCCCCCAGGCACGTGCCCGCGCGGCCTTCGATACGATCGCGAAAGGGACGTTCGACCGAACCCAGTTGACGCAGGCGCTCTCGGCCGAACTCACCGCCGCACGCCTCGCGGGTTACGCGCAGGTGTTGGGTCCGCTCGGTGCTCCCGCGAGCTTCACGCTCGTCGGGTCGCACGACCTCGGAGGCACGACGACGTACGATTACGTGGTCCGCTATAAAGAGGGCGCCGTCGCCTTCGCATACGGCATCGACGATGCGACGCAACGCGTCTCCAAACTCTATATCCGCACCGCGCGAACGTAGACGACCCGATGTTCGATCCCGCTATCGCACGAGCCGATCTCGACGCGCAGTACGATACCTCCAAACAACTTCCCGACGGCAACGTCGGCGCGTACTTTGCGGCCTTCGATGCGGCGAGCGAACGCGCACGTGCCTCGCTCACGATGGAGCCGGCAATCCGCTACGGTTCGGGCGAACGCGAAACTTTCGACTTTTTTCCCGTGGACGTCAGTGCGAATGCGCCGCTCTTCGTGTGGATTCACGGTGGCTATTGGCGTCGGATGTCCAAGGACCAATTCTCGTTCGTCGCGGCACCGGTCGTCGCGGCCGGTGGCGCCGTCGCCGTCCTCAATTATCCGCTCGCGCCGGGCCCATCGCTCGACGAAATCGTCGGCGCCGTCGATCGTGGCTTTTCCGCAGCGGTCGCGCACGCGAGCGCACGCGGTGTCGATGTGTCGCGCACGTACGTCGGCGGTCATTCCGTCGGTGCGCAACTCGCCGCCACGGTTGCCGGACGTCACGCCGTTGCCGGCATGCTCGTGGTGAGCGGGCTCTACGATCTCGAGCCGATCCGACAGTCCTACATCAACGACTGGATCGCGATGGACGAGGCTTCGGCGCGCCGCAACGGACCGATCCATCTTCCGCCGCGCGAAGCCGGACCGCTCGTCGCGTCGGTCGGCGCGATCGAACAGGCGGCGTTCGCCGAGCAACAACGGCGTTACGTCGAGGCATGGCGGATGTGGGGTGGTGCGGCGCGTGAGATCGACGCGCCGAACCATAACCACTTTAGTATCATGCTCGAATTGGAACATGCCGAGCGCCCCCTCACGAAGGCGCTGTTGCAGATGATGTCGCTCGCTTAAACGGCTGCCGCCAGTGGCTTCGCGTACGCACTCGCGATGAGATCTGCGAACTTCGTTTCCACGATGCGACGTTTGACTTTGAGCGTCGGTGAGAGTTCGCCATCGTCGATCGTGAGATCGCGCGGGAGCAGCGCGATGCGACGGATCGATTCGAAGCTCGCGAGATCGGCACTTTTGGCGACGACCTCTCGTCGCACGAAATCGAGAACGTCGGCGCGCGCGGCGATCGCTGCGGTCGCGACGTCGGCGGGGATGTCGAACTCTTTGCGCACGAGATCCCAATTCGGCGCGACGAGCGCGATCGGATACGCGCGACCGTCTCCGACGACCATGCACTGTCCGACGTAGATCGAGCGCTTGAGCGCGGCTTCCACCCGACCGGGGGCGACATATTTTCCGGCCGAGGTTTTGATGAGCTCTTTTTTGCGATCGGTGATGAAGAGATATCCATCGCGATCGAATTCACCGATATCGCCCGTCATGAAATATCCGTCTTCCGTAAACGGCCGTTCGTCCGGCAGATGATAGTAACCGCGCATGACGTTGGGACCCTTGACGAGGATCTCACCGTCGCTCGCGATCTTCACGTCGACACCGGGAATCGGTTTTCCGACCGAGCCGTACCGTATCGCGTCGACGCGCGAACCCGTCACGATCGGAGATGTTTCGGTGAGGCCGTAGCCTTCGGTGACGGGAATGCCCATCGCGGCAAACGTCAACGCGATATCGCGGTGAAGCGGTGCGCTTCCCGATGCGAAGAATTCGAGCCGATCGAGACCGATCGCGGGCTTGATCTTCGCGAGAACGAGTTTCTGCGCGATCGCGAACTGTAACGCGAGGGCCGCGCTACTCTTCGCGCCGTCTTGCGTCGCGGTGAGAAATTCGCGACCGATCCAAAGTGCCCACGGCACGAGTTTGGCTTTGAGCCCGCCTTCGAGTTTCGCTTTGCCGACGATTCCGGCGAGCACGCGTTCGAAGATGCGCGGCACGAGGGCCATGCACCGCGGTCGCGCGGATTTGAGATCGTCGAGCAAAAAGTCGGGCTGCGTGATCGAAAGCTCCGCGCGTAATTTCGTAAACGTGTTGACGAGCGTGTGCTCGTAGATATGCGCGAACGGTAAGACCGAGAGCACGGGCGTTCCGCCCTCGCGCATATCCGCCGGCAAGAGCCCGATTGCGGCCTCCGCATTCGAGACGAGATTATCGTGAGTGAGCATCACGCCTTTGGGATCGCCCGTCGTGCCTGATGTGTAGACGACGGTCGCGACCCGATCGGGGGTGAGACTTTCGAGCCTGGAAGCCAGCTCGCTCTCGAGCTCGGCGCCTGGCTTCTTGTCAACCCACCGGCTGATGTCGGTGTCGATCCTGAA
>JANYGA010000236.1 GCA_025359485.1 Rhodospirillales bacterium
AAGCGGGATACGCGCCGGGCGCGGATGGCATCGTCGCGCGTGACGGTCACCCGCTCACCCTCGTCTTCGCAAACTCGGGCTCGAGCGCGACGGCACGAGCGGCGAGCGTCGTCATCCAAGCCTACCTCCGCGCCGTCGGGATCGAAGCCGTCATCAAAAGCTACGATTCCAAGCAACTCTATGCGGGCTTCGCCGCGGGCGGCATCTTCCAAAACGGGACGTTCGATCTCGCGTATTACGGTATGACGCTCGGCATCGATCCCGATACGTCGGGACGCTTCGCGTGTCGATCGATTCCGCCCGGCGGCCAAAATTATTCGCGGTATTGTAACCGCGAGGTCGATGCAGCCGAACGCGCCGGGCTCGCGACCTTCGATCGCGCATCACGCGCACGCGCGTACGCAATCGTGCAACGTCGTCTCCTCGCAGACGTGCCGATGGCCTATCTCTGGTACGAGAGAAACGTGGATGCGTACGACGACGACCTGCGCGGCTTTCGGCCCAATCCCGTTACGGCTTCGTGGAACGCCGAAGCGTGGACGAACTCGCCGTAAGAGCCGCGCGGTTTAACTTGCGGTCGCGAGCGCCATTTCCGGACGAAGATTCCAATACGTGTCGCGGACGATCGGATTGAAGCCCGCCGAGATCACCAACTGCTCGAGCTGTTTACGCGTCGCTTCGTTCGTCGAGCCCGCGAGCGTCACGACGCGCTCTTCGAGGATCGTGCCGCCCATGTCGTCGCAGCCGTAAAACAGCGCGAGTTGCCCCATCTTGAGGCCGGGCGTGAGCCACGACGCTTGGAGATGTGGAAAATTATCGAGATACAACCGCGAGATCGCGAGCACGCGTAAGTAATCGAGACCGGTCGATTCCTGGCCACGGAGCGGCGTTTTGAACGGTACGTAATACCACGGAATGAACGCGGTGAAGCCGTGCGTTTCGTCTTGTAGTTCACGCATGACGTTGAGATGTTCGATACGCTCTTCGAGCGTTTCGATCGACCCGAACATCATCGTCGCGGTCGTCGGCATACCGAGCTTTTGCGCGTCGCGCATGATCCCGAGCCACTCGTCGGGTTTGATCTTGCGCGCGCTGATACGTTTGCGCACGCGCTCGACCAAGATCTCCGCGCCCGCACCCGGCAGCGATTTGAGGCCCGCGGCCATCAGGCGCTCGAGCACCGCCGTCGGCGTCATGCCTTCGACTTTCGAAAGACCGTTGATCTCGGAAACCGAGAGTGAGTGAATGTCGACGTTTGGAAATTCCGCACGCACGCGATTGAAGAGCGCTTCGAACCACTCGATGCGAATCTCCGGATTCACACCGCCCTGAATCATGATTTGCGTCGCACCCTGATCGGCTGCGAACTTCACGCGCGAGATCACCTCATCGTGCGACATCGTGTAGCCTTCGCCGTGTTTTTCCGGGCGAAAGAACGCGCAGAAGGTGCAGTGGACGTTGCACACATTCGTGTAGTTGATCGTCGTATCGATCACGTAGGTCACGTCGCGCGTCGGATACATGGCAAAACGACGATGGTTCGCGGCGGCGCCGAGTTCGTGCAACGGCGCATCTTTGTACAGACGCACGCCCTCATCGAACGAAAGGCGGCCTCCTGTTGCGGCTTTATCGAGCAGATTAGCGAGAGACAACCAAGACCTCCGGATCGACCGATGGCACGCGCGGAATCGCACCGAGCGCGAAGAGCTCTTCGACGTAGCGTTTGAGCCCCGCACGGGCCGGCGCGTCGAAGACGAAATTGAGCGTGTCGTAATAAGCGGCGTAATAGCCCGCATTACGCGGATAGGTCGCTTGCGCGGCCGCGACGACGGCCTCGCGGTGTTCCGTGCCCCAGCGCTGTGCGGCGACGAGCGCATCCATCGCGCCCGCAACTTCTTCGCCATGCATCATCAACACATCGCGGCGAACGGCCCACACGGCGAAGACCATATCGAGCCCCGTCCACGCGTGCCACTCCGTGCCGAGATCGCGCACGTTTCCCGGGGCGAACGTCAACGCGGCATCGATCGCGCGATCTCCGATCAGGAGCGCGGGTTTGCCCTGTGCGGCGACCGCAAACGGATCGGGATGTTCGACGAAATTCGCGCGCACGCCGTAGCGACGTTCGAGCAAAATCCGTAAGAGATTGCGGCCGCTCGCCGATTCGCGCGTAACGGCGATCTCGACGTTATCGAGGTCGGCGAGTGGCGCGCGGCTCACGCAAACGACCGACCAGACGTCGTTACGCGCGCCGATGCAGAGATCGGGCAAGAGCGCGAGCGCATCGGCGTGCTTGGCCCACGCAAACGCGCTAATCGGCGAGAGATCGAGCCGTCCATCGAGCAACATCGCGTTGAGATTGGTCGGAATATCGGCCACGAGAGCGCCCGGATACCGCACGACACCGGAGTCGAAAGCGGTATAGATCGGCAGATCGTTCGTGTAGATGATCCGCCCCGAGCGCAACATGTGTCCTCTTACGCTCCGGGAGCGCCGACGGTTTCGCGCAGCGCGGTCGGCGGCGTCCAGTCGTGCGCGAACTCGTCGTACGTCGAATTGCGACGCACGGCGACGTAGCCCGCTTCCTCGATGAGGCGGCGGAATTCACGATCGTCGACGTATTGCCCAGATGACGTACCCGCCGCATGATAGATGCGTTCTTCATCGGTCGAGCCGTGCGTGCCGTCCATGTCGTCGGCGCCGAATTGCAGGGCCGCCTGACAAACCTTTAAGCCCTGAATCATCCAATACGCCTTGATGTGATCGAAATTATCGAGCATCAGACGCGCGGTCGCGAACATGCGGATGTCATCGAGGCCCGTGGTCGGACCACAATCGTTGAGTTCGTTGCCATCGGGATGGAACGCGAGCGGAATGAACGCATTGAAGCCGGGCGATCGCTTCTGCGATTCGCGCAACATCACGAAGTGTTCCGCGCGCTCTTCGAGCGTCTCGACCGTGCCGTAAAGCATCGTCGCGTTCGAGGCGATGCCGTGGCGATGTGCGACCTCGTGCACCTCGAGCCAATGCGCCGCGTCGACTTTATTCGGGCAAACGAGCTTGCGAAAACGCTCGCTGAAGACTTCGGCACCGCCGCCGTTGATATTGTCGAGGCCCGCTTCGCGCAGACTGCCCAAGATCTCGTCGTAGGAGAGCCGATGGCGGCGAGCCATGTAATCGATTTCGGCTGCTGTGAAGAGCGAGAGTTGAACGTGCGGCAGCGCTTCTTTGAAGCGGCGCATGAGTGGGATCCAGTAGTCGAGCGAAAGCTGCTTGGGATCGTGGCCGCCGACGATGTGGACCTGATTGAAATTCGGACCCGTTTCCATCGCCTTCGCGAACACTTCGTCGGCGGGCATGCGAACGAGCCGGTCCTTCTCTTTGAACTCGTCAACCGCAAACGAACAGAACTTGCAGTTCGCGTAGCAGACGTTCGTCGAGTTGATATAGCGGTTAAGGACGTAGAAGACTTTGTTGCCGCTCTTGCGCTCTTTGGCCGCCTTCGCCAAGCGCCCGAGCGTGTGGAGATCGGGCGTCGAGAGGAGCGCGACGCCGTCCTCACGCGAAAGCGAAATACCGTCGTCGATCTTCCGTTCGATCGCGACGAGGGCGGGATCGGTCACATACGCCATAACGAATCTTAGACTAGCGCCCCGAGGGAAGCGTTACAATGACTTCCCCATCGCTTCGGTGGTCGACTTTTGTCGCGATCGTCGATTCGATCGTAGATCTCCATCGCCGCGCAGAGCCCCGCGCCGCCCAGAAGATATCCGCCGATGAGGTCGGTCGGGTAGTGCGCTCCAAGCGCGAGCCGCGACCAGCCGATGCCGACGAGCATTATCCCACACGTGGCGACAATAATGCGCTTCGCAACCAAGGGGAGCGTCGAGCGCGCGACGACGTAGGCCGCAAAGCCGTAAAAGGCGAGCGAGAGTGCGGCGTGGCCGCTCGCGTATGCAAACGACGTCTCGAGATCGCGATACCACCAGGTCGGGCGTGCGCGATGAAAATAGACTTTGAAGGCATCGCTCGCCCGCCAAACCGCGAGCATCAAGCCGATCTCGACGAGCGCCGCCGCGAGCCAACGCCGGCGAAACATGCCGATCGCGAGCCCCGTCGCACAGAGCGCCACGTACGGACCGAACGTCCCCGCGCGAGTGAACGCGAGCGCGAGTCCCGTCAGGCGGCCGCTCTCGCCCGCGGCGAGCGTATCGAAGGTGCTCGGCGGCACGTGCGAGATCGCCGTGCCAAGTGCGAAAAACGTCCCGAACGCCGCGATTCCCAGGAGCAATCGTACCAAAAACCGGCGCGTGCGGAGCGCCGCGTCAGTTACTTGCGAAGAGATCCGTTTGCTCCGAGCGGCCCATACTCTCGGCGATCGTTTCGAGTTCGGCGTATCCCATCGTTACCTGGCGCGGCTTCGTGCCTTCGTTCGGACCGACGACGCGAAAGGTTTCGAGTTGCTTCATGATCTTCACCGCGCGCGGATGCCCGATCCCAAAGCGCTGGAGAAGCTGCGCGGTTGCGGCTTCACTTTTGGGGCCCTTCGAATCGATGACGAATTTTGCGGCTTCGTAAAGATAGGGATCGAGCTTCGTATCGTTGCCCTTCTCGTCTTCCTCGATCGGCGAGATCTCGACATCGAGCATATTATCGGGCCGCGCCTGTGCGGCCCAAAACTCGACGAGCCGCGTCACCTCCGCGCCCGTAATGAGCGCGCCCTGCGCGCGTTTGGGTTTGGGCGCGTCGATCGGTAAGTACAGCATGTCGCCGCGACCGAGCAATCGCTCGGCGCCGCCCATGTCGAGAATCGTGCGCGAATCGATTTGCGAACTCACCGCGAAGGCGATGCGCGAGGGAATATTCGCCTTGATGATGCCCGTGATGACGTCGACCGACGGTCGTTGCGTGGCGACGATGAGATGGATACCCGTCGCGCGCGCGAGTTGCGCGAGTCGACAGATCGTCGTTTCGACTTTGGCCGGCGCGATGAGCATGAGATCGGCGAGTTCGTCGATCACGATGACGATGAACGGCAGCTTTTCGTCGGGAAATTTGAGATTGTATTCTTCGATTTTGCGGACGCCGGCTTTGGCGAAACGCTCGTACCGCGAATCCATCTCACGCGTCATCTCGAGCAAAGCGCCCGCCGCGAGTTTCGCATCGGTGATTGCGGGCTTGATGAGATGCGGGATGCCATTGTAGATCGTGAGTTCCACACGCTTGGGATCGATGAAGAGCATCTGCACTTCATCGGGTGTCGCACTCACGAGCAGCGATGCGATGATGCCGTTGAGACAGACGCTCTTGCCGCTTCCCGTCGCGCCCGCAACGAGGAGATGCGGCATCTTGCCGAGATCGCCGAAGACGGGGCGGCCCGTGATATCCTTACCGAGCGCCATGTTGAGCGGCGGCACGGTTCCGCGATTGGGCAAGGCCTGAAGGATCTCGCTGATCGCGACGACCGACGTGACGGCATTCGGTACCTCGACGCCGATTGCGGATTTGCCGGGGATCGGTGCTTCGATACGCACCGACGTCGCCGCGAGCGCGAGTGCGATATCGTCGGCAAGCGATGAGATGCGCGAAATCTTCACGCCGCGTTCGGGTCGTAATTCGTAACGCGTGATCGATGGGCCGCGCTCCGTGTGGATGACCTTCGCGCCGACACCAAACGACGCGAGCGTATCTTCGAGCAATTGCGAGCGATACGATTCATCGACGATTTGCGTCTGCGGCGGATCGAAGAGCGCGAGATCGGGCAGCGTGTAATTGCGCCGTTTGGCGCCACCGTTTACCGACGCCCCGACGCCGACACTCGGTGCGACCATGGCGCCGGTCCGACCATCGAGTACGAACGCGGGCGCGGTCGGTCGCGCGTCGTCGTTTTCGTCATCTTCCGCATCGACCGCGTCCACGATCTCGTCGTCAGGCTCGTCGACCGGCGTAACGGCCCGCTGCGAGCCATCGTCTTTGACGAACGTTCGCGCATCGATGGGTGCGATCGGCGCAATCGTCACGAGCGCGTGCGCGTGCGGCGTGACGTCGACGGGTTCGAATTCGGGCTCGCTCTCGACGTCGATGGTCGGCACCGTCGTCGCGCGCGGAGGTGCCGGATGCGGCGGCTCCATGACGACCGGCGCGGCCGACGTTTTGCGCGGCTTCGGCAAAACATCGGGCAGCTTGAAGGCTTCGCGCAGCGACGTCGGTCCGGGCGGAAACGCGACCGCGGGTGACGCCTCGCGCTTCGCCCGTGCGGCACCGAGCACGTCCACGACGACCGCGCGCAAACGCGCGAACGTGACGATCCCAAGGCCGATGACGCGCTTGACCGAGACGTTCGTAATCCACACGGCGAGCGCGATCGCAAGAAGGACGAGCACCACGTTCGCACCGACCGGCCCGACGAGTGCGACGAGGCCACCGTGAAGGAGTCGACCCAGCGCCCCGCCTCGCGCCGCGTACGACGCATCGGCGATGAAGAAATAGCTGACCGATGCAAAGCCGAGCGTCCCGATCATGCGCGGCACGTTGATCTCGAGGAAGACGATACCGCCGACGATCGTCACGACCACGGGTACCAGCCACGCGGCCCCACCGAACGCCGCGACCAGCGCGTGTGAGACGCCAGCACCAAGAGCGCCCGAGTGTGTCGGTGCGGAGAGCGCGATTCCAAGCAACAACGCGATACCGAATGCCGCGATCCCAGCGATCTCGAGATTCAGCCGCGTGCGCTTCGTCGCACGAGCCTTTCGGCGGACACGTGCCATTGGGCGCTCACGTTCTTTCACACGAGTCGCACACCTGTTCGCTGGAACCGCGCAAGGCAGCTAGATTGTGATTGCAATCACTTTCATTCCGCGAAAGGATCGCGCAAAGACCTCTGCGACGCAGGCCGAACAACCACGAACGATTTCCGGTATCTCGCCTTGGGGGACTCCCATTCGACGACTGACGATCCGTAGACGAACGGCGACTTTTTTTAGCGCGATCCGCGCGCACCGAGCGATCGTGGCGTACGTCTTGCTCCTGGTTTGCGGCGTCTCGCTGGCGCTCGCGCTCAGTGCGGGCCTCATCGTCGATCAAGAGTCGGTTCAAATGGCCGCCACACAGCGCAAAACGCTCGGCCTTCGGGAAGAACGGTTCCTCGGATTACTGCTCACCGAACTACGCGCTCTCCGACGTGATGCGATACGAACGGGCGCCGTCGTCACGCGCGATCGCCTCCAAGTCGAACGGGCGTATACGCGCTTCCGCGATCATGCGTCGCACGAGGGCTACGAATTTCGGCTCGAAAAGCCGATCGCACGCTTCGAAGCGGCCTGGGCCGACGTTCCCGATACGGGCTCAGCAAGCGCGCAGATCGATCGCACGATCGTCCAGGCACTCGACCTCACACGCATCGTCGACGAACGTTCCACGTTGCGCAGCGAGAACGACGACGCGACCTCGTCGCTCGTCGATGCGCTCGTCATCGAGTTGCCGATCGTCGAAGATCGAGCGGATCAAGAATCCGATCTCGTATCTGCAGCGTATCGCTCGGGCCGCAACCTTGCCGGCGCCGCTTTCGGCGTGTCGATCTTTTCCGTCCAAGGCGAGCGCGCGTACGCGCACGCGGTATCGGAAGTCCGGCGTGCGGCAGCGTTCGAGGAGACCGCCGGTGATGCTCGCGACGCCGTCAACGCCGTCGGCACGCCGTTACTCGCATTTTCGGATCGCATTCGAGCGGCGTCTCGCGGGTCGCTGCGCAACTCCCGCGACCCCGGCCCCTTCGCACGCGCTCGTGACGAATTGGCGCGAACGATTGCGGTCGCCGACACGAATCTCGACGAGGCCATCGCAACTCAGCTACGCTCGCGGTTGACGAATCAATCGACGTTCATTTTTCGCGTCCGACTCGCGGCCGTCATCGCGATTCTCGCAGTCATCGTCATCGGTCTTTGGCTGGGTTCGTCGCTCGCGCACCGCGACCGCCGAGAACTCGCAGCGGCTCGCGCCGAGATCGAGCGCGTACGCATTCGCGATTCGCTCGCACTCGTCGAAGCGCGTTTCGAAGCGGTCTTCGATCGAAGCGAAATCGGCATCGCGATCGTCGATCTTTCCGGAAACATCGTTCGATCCAACGTCACCCTCGCGCATATGCTCGACGATCTTTCCGCGACGCATTTGGGCGTCGAGGGAGAAGCGTTCGCGCGGCTCGCAACGGGTGCCGTCGACGCATACGAAGTCGCGACCGTCGTGCCGCGCGACGACCGCGTGATGCACGTCGAATCGAACGTCTCGCTCGTGCGCTCGGATGCCGGCGCGCCCATGTTCGGCGTCGCACTCGTTCGCGACGTCACCGAGCGCAATATTCGCGAGGAACTCGAGCGATTCGAAGCTCGTCACGACCGGCTCGTCGGCCTTCTCAATCGCAATGGATTCATCGAGCACGTTCGTGCCGTTGCGTTCGTCTATCGCGAACGCGAGACCAGGAGCGCGCTCGTTCTCGTCACGCTCGAACATCTCGACGGCATCGTCGATTCGCTCGGGCTTCGCACCGGTGACCGCGTGCTCAAAGAAACCGCAACGCGACTACACGCGTGCATCGGACCGAGCGACGTGCTCGCGCGCCTCGGAGCCGGAGAATTTGCCATCTTTTTCGGCAACGCGACGGTCGCGGCCGACCCTTCCGCGCTCGCCGAACGCGTCATCGCGGCGCTCGCGCCACCGTATTCCATCGACGGCCGCGAACTCGTCGTCGAGCCGCGGGCGGGCGTCGTGCCGCTCGATTCGGCGCACGCGACGGTCGACGAGTTGCTCGAAGATGCGGGCCACGTGCTCAAGGTCGCGCGCCGCGAGTCCGCGCGATTCGCGCTCTTCGAACCGGCGATGCGCGACGCCGCGCGACGGCGGCTCCTCGTGCTCGAACATCTCGTTCGCGCCGTGGAACGCGACCTCTTCCGCGTCGTCTTCCAACCGATCGTCGCTCTTTCGAACGGCTATCCGGTTGCCTGCGAAGTCCTCATACGTTGGACCTCGCCCGAACTCGGCGAAATGTCGCCGTCGGAATTCGTACCCGTCGCTGAAGAATCGGGCTTGATCGTCCCCATCGGGCGGCACGTCTTCGATCGCGCTTGCGAGCAACTGGCCACATGGCGTCGCACGAATAAACGATTTACGAAAACCTATATCTCGATCAATACGTCACCCCAGCAGCTGCTGCAGAGCGACTTCGTCGCGTTCGTCGAGGAGACGATCGAACGCCATGGCTTGCGTCCGCGCGATGTCGTTCTCGAGATCACCGAAGGGATCGTGCTCACCAATAATGCGGTGACGCGCACCGCACTCGAGCGATTCAAAGCCGC
>JANYGA010000262.1 GCA_025359485.1 Rhodospirillales bacterium
CGTAACGCCCGAACGGCGTCCACACGATCTGGCCGATGTGGATGTGCGCGGCCTTCGCTTCGGAGCGAGCGCGACCGACCGACTCGTGCTCGAGATTGGGCACGCGAATCGTCTGTGGTCCGCCTTTGGAAAGTTCGAGGTTGACGACCGACCCCGAGCGCACCGACGAAAGCGGCGGCGGATCTTGCGCCACGACGCGATTGGCCGGGACGTCGTCGCTCGGCACGACCTTCGTCCTGCCGAGTTGTAATTTGAAATGCGAGAGATCGAGGCGCACTTCGCGCAAACTTTCGTACCGCAAGTCGGGCATCGAAAAGATCTGCACGCCCGTCGAAACGATGAGCGAGATCGCTCGACCCTCGCGCACTTGCGCACCCCCGGGCGGACTCTGCCGCATCACGACGTCTTTGGGATACTGATCGCTCGGCGTGCGACGTAGCACCGATGCCTTCAAGTGCGCGCGTCCGGCGGTCGCGAAAGCATCGTTGAGCGTTTGCCCGACGAGCGACGGCGTCGAGACGGTTTTCTGCGCCGGCGCGAAAAAATCGACGATCGCGCGCGAGAACCAAACGCCGACGCCGACGAAGAGCGCGAGTGCGACGGCGAAGAACCAGTCCTGTCGCGCGAACCAGGACGGGCGGCGCACCTTCACGCTTGGGCCGACGATCTCCGTGCTCACGCGAGCGTTTCGAGTTGCGCGAGATCGAGTTCGGCGTTTGCGTAAACGCGCTGCACGTCTTCGTGTTCTTCGAGCGCGTCGAGAAATGCGACGATGGCGCGGAGCTCGTCGCCCATCGGCGTCACGTGCTGTTTCGCTTCCACCCCGAGTACCATCGACGTCACGCGAACGCCCTTTGCAACGAGTGCGCCACGCACCGCGGCGAGCGCGGCGGGCTCGGTCGAAACGATCGATCGGCCCTCATCGCTCCCGTCGTCGAAGCGAACGTCGACGACACCGTCGACGAGCGCGACTTCGGTGAGCGCATCTTCATCGAGCGGCCCGTGTTCGACTTCGATGAGACCGCGTGGCTCGAAGATCCACGCGACCGATCCCGTTTCGCCGAGCGCGCCGCCGTGTCGGCTAAAGAGAAACCGCAATTCCGAAGCCGTGCGATTGCGATTATCGGTCGCGGCGTCGATGACGATCGCAACGTTGCTCGGACCGTGGCCCTCGTAGCGAATCTCCTCGATCGCCTTCTCGCCATCGGTCCCGGAAGCGCGTGCGATCGCGCGCTTGATATTCTCTTGCGGAACGTTATTCTCGCGCGCTTTTTCGACCGCCATTTTTAAGCGATAGTTGGCCTCGGGATCGGACGAACCGCCCTTTGCCGCGAGAATGATTTCTTTCGAAAGCTTGGTGAAGAGCGCGCCGCGTTTCCCGTCGACCTTGCCCTTCTTGAGCTTGATGTTATGCCATTTCGAATGTCCGGACACGGATTACACCCACTGATTTTTCATGAGCCAATGCCACATCCGCGCATCCCACACATTCCAGGGAACGTGTAAGCCCGCGAGGATCGGAAAGAAAAAGACGAAGAGGCCGACGACGAGGGCGAGATAACTCCCGACGACCATGCGCGGCCACGCATACCGCGCGGTCGAAGCCGCCGCGAGCTTCCAAACGCGCTGCAAGACGATGGCATTGGCAAGACAGATGATCGCGAGATTCGGGAAAAAGTGATATTCGAACGAAACGCGCGGCGACGTCGCCCACGGCAACCATTGAAAGAGATACGCGACGACGAGCAACACGTACCCCTTGTTGCGCTCGCGCCAACCGAGCCACGCGACGATCGGAATCGACACGAGCCCGAACCACCATACCGCAGGATTGGGAATCGCGATGATCTCGGCAACGCAACATGCGAGGGGATCGTCGTGTGCGGCCCCGACGCGGAAGTCGTGATAGAAGTACGAGATCGGTCGTAAGAGCAGCGGCCACTGCCACCACTGCGATCCGTACGGATGCGTCGCGCGCAGATCGTAGTGATAGCCGAACATCTGCTGTTGGAGCGCGACGAGATCGGCGAGATTGTGGCCGAGCATGAAGTACGGGATGTACGAGAGCGTGTAGACCGTCGCGCTGACGAAAAGAATCGTTGCGACCACCAGATCGAGCGAAAATCCGAACGGGTTGCCCCAAATAGCCGGCCCCGCAAGACTTCCCGCGCGGCCGATCGCACGCCCGAAGGGCGCCGCATATCGTTGCACGACGACGGCCATCACGAGCGCGAAGATTACGAAAAAATCGAAGAGCCCGTTCCACTTACATGCCGCGAGCGCGCCCGCGCACAGCGCGAGAATCCAGAGCCAACGCACGCCGTCGCGCGCGCCATCGATCGTTGCCGCATCGACGCGCATCGTACCGTCGGGGGCGAACGTCGCCTCGCCGTCGCCCGTTGCGTACCGCATGGTGCCGCCGCGCGCGTAGGTCGCACGAACGCCGTCGGCTTCGTAGATCAGTTCGTTCTTCATCGCCGTCGTCGCTTCGCCCGCGACGGCCATGCCCGTCGCGCCGATTCGGCCGTCGTCGAGCGTCGTCGTCACGCCCGCACTCACGCGCGTCCCATCGGCATACGATGCGACGCGTGGCGCTTTAATCACGAACGGCACGACGAAACGCACGGCAACGTACGAGCCGCACGCCGCATAGAGAAACGCGACGACGTGCGCGGATACGTTCTGCCCTTGCGCGACGAGCGCGGAGAAAGCGGCCGCAAGCGCGAGCCCGGCGACGAGCGCGCCAGCGAGCGCCGGGAGTTGGCGCGTCGTGAATCGCGCGACCGACCGGACTTGGCTCGCGATCCAAAAACGGTAGAACGCATAGATCGTCATGAGTGAGAAAAAGGCGACCGTAATTTCTGGCGTCGCGATGCGCGACTGCACGTAATGAAATCCGTCGAAGAGCAAGAGCCCGGCGGCGATCGTCGCAAAGACGGTCGAACTCGTCAGACGCTTCGCAAAGACGTAGAGCACGAGCACCATCAACGCACCGATGACGAGGTTGAGAAAGCGCCAGCCTGCCGACGTATCGCCCAGGCCATGCATGCCGCCGAAGAGCGTCATCGAGAGCGTGATCCAAAGCTTCGTGAGCGGCGGATGCGTGAACTCGAAAATCTCTTTGTGCGTTAAGTATTCTTCGCCCGCGCGCGCGTAGTAGATTTCGTCGAAAATTTTCTCCGAGGGCCACGTGTAATCGACGAACGTCAGAACGAACGACGCGACCGAAAGACCGATGGCGATCGCCCAATCGCGAGCGACCATCGCCACGATGCCTTCGCGCGGCGAGAACCATCGTCGGACGCCCGTCGTCACGCGCGCGAACGAGCCGCCGAAATCGAAGTTTTCGAGCGGATCGTCGCCGGCGCCGAGATAGACGTATCCGAGATAGAAGAACGTCGAAACGTTGAGGATCGCGGCCGCGCGACTGAGGAACGGCATCAGATCGGTCGGATCGACGCCCGGAACCTTCGCATCGAGCACGTGGAGATAATCGAGCGAATACGCGAGATTGGCAAAGAGCGTGAGCGAGAGCGCGATGGTCGCGAAGAGATAGCGCTTGCGCAAAAAAATCAGCGGCGTCGCGAGCAAAACCGCGTTGAAGATGTAGCGTTCGTGCATGCGCGTCGAAAGCACGAAGTATCCGAGCGATAGGATCATCGCCGCTTCCAAAAGCGCCACGGATTCGCGCCGCTGCACGTATCGCGAAACGATGAGCGCCGTTCCCGCGAGAAAGATCAGAATGCCCCAAATGTATTGCGGCAGCCCGAACGCGTGCCCACCGACGTTCCAACCCGGAATGATCGCGCCATCGGGTTGCCAGAAGTGGCTACTCGGCGACATCACATAAAGATTGAACGCATTGACCGAGTTATACGGATAGACGCCCGATGCGTAGGCGTACCGCGAGAGCAACCACGCGAACTGACCGATCGGATTGATGCCCGGATGAAAGACGAGCGCGGCGACGTAGGCGAGCGCGAAGCCCGCGACGACGCCGAGCAACGTCGCGACCATACGCCGCGAACGCACGAGCGCATCGGTCGTTGCAAAGGCATACGCGAGATAGAGCGGTGCGACGACGACGGCCGGTGGCTTGATGAGTACGCTCGCCGCGAGCAAGAGCCACGCGCCGACGATCGTGCCCGTTTGTGCGCGACCCGCGCGTTTTTCCGCATCGAGCATGAGCAAGAGCGACCCGAGCGTGAGACCCGCCGCCACGGAATCGACCTGACCCCAATACGCCGAGATGAAGATCGTCGCGGGATTGAACGCGAAGAGCGCCGCCGCGCCGAACGCCCAAGCGACCGATGCGAAGCGGCGCACGATCGCAAAGATCAGCATCGCATCGACGAGATCCATGACGATCGCCGGGAGCTTGACGGCGATCTTGAGCGCGCCGTAGGTCGGATCGAGATGGACGAGCGTTTTATAGAGATGCCCGACGATCCACAGAACGAAGAAATAGCCCGGCGGATAATCCGCAAAGCCAGCCTTCGCAAAAAACTCGCGCGTCGGGTGTTCGGCAAGCGTTAGCGACCAGCTTTCGAAGGTCGAGATGTCGCCTTTAAATCCGTCGGCGTTGATGAAGAGCAACCGCACGAGCAACGCGAGAACGAAGAGTCCCAAGAGCGCGAACGACGTTGAAGAAATGCCGAAAATCGGCGCGCGAATGTCGCTTGCGGGCGTATTGCCGACGGCACTACGCAACGCGACGAGCTCCTTCGGCGAGGAAATTTCGGATCGATCGATTGACGTCGATCGCAGCTTCGCTCGCGACGCGATCGGCATCGTCGAGGGCGCGATCGTGCGCGTCGTCGGCAGCGTCGCGAGCGCCCAGACGTTCGAGTGCGGCGATAACCGCTTTCACGCGCT
>JANYGA010000009.1 GCA_025359485.1 Rhodospirillales bacterium
GCGACTGACTTCACCGACGTGCAGGAGTGCCTTCGTCGGAATACAGCCCCAATTGAGGCAAACGCCGCCGACCTCGTCGCGATCGAAGCAGACGACCTTCTTGCCGAGCTGCCCCAGCCGAATGGCGGCATGGTAGCCGCCTGGGCCCGCGCCGATGACGATAACGTCGACCTGTTGATCTGCCAAAACATTCTCCCCGCGGTGGTATTCGCTTGAGCTAAAGCGCTTTCGCCAAGCCTTACTCGTAACCACCGCGGCGAGGTCAGGTTTTCGTTTCGAAGTCTCCTCGTGCTCGAAATGGGTTGTTTCGGTCGTTCCAATCGCAGCTAATCCCAGCGGACTGACGATATCCAACGTCCAATTTCCCATCCAATGCGCGATATTGGGTGGCCCGGGACGATTCCGACCGTCGATCGGGAGAGTATCGTGCCGATCTACCAGCAAATCTATGAAGAACTGCGCGAGTCGATTCAAACGGGCACGCTCCCCGAATCGACGCGCCTGCCGCCCGAACGCGCGCTCGCGACCAAGCTTGGCGTTAATCGTAGCACGGTCGTGCACGCCTATCGTGAACTGGTCGCAGACGGCCTCATCGAGCAGCGCGTCGGCTCGGGTTCTCGCGTGCGGCGAACGCCGGGCGGGGCGCCGCGGGGTAACGACGTGCCGTGGTGGGTCACGCTTCCGCCGTGGCGCGTCGGCTCGTTTCCGCAAGTCTTAGGCGAACTCGCAGCGACCTTTCACGGCGAGCGCATCTCGTTCGTGCAAGGAGTGCCGCCCGTCGATCCGTCGCCGCTCGACGAACTCGCAGCGTCGTTCGCGCGAGTCGCGGGCGATCCCGATTACGTGCTTTCATACGGCGATTCCGAAGGGCACGCACCTCTGCGCGAAGCGATAGCCGCGCGGATGCGCGCGCGCGGTTGTGCGATCGATGCGCGTGAAGTGCTCGTCCTGACGGGGTCGACGCAAGGCATCTCGCTCGTCGCGCAGTCACTCGCCGAGCCCGGCGACGAGATCATCGTCGAAGCGCCGACGTATCCCGGCGCGCTGCAGATCTTTCAGATTGCGGGGTTGCGCGCGATTCCCGTTGCCGTCGACGATGAGGGCATGCGTGTCGATCACGTCGAGGCGATCTTACGAACGCGGCGACCGCGCTTCATCTATACGATGCCCGCGTTGCACAATCCGACGGGCGTCACGATGAACGCCGATCGCCGCGAACGACTCGTGACGCTCGCGACGCGCGCGCGCGTGCCCATCGTCGAAGACGATCCCTACGGCGAACTCGCGCAATCGCCCGCGCCGCCGCTCGTCTCGCAATCGCCGAATCAAGTCATCTACTTGAGTTCGTTTTCGAAGACGATCGCACCGTCGCTGCGTCTGGGGTGGCTCACCGCGCCGCGACCGATCTTCGAACGCCTCTTGCTCCGCAAGCAATCCTACGACATGGCGACGAGTCTGTACGTGCAGGCGGGTGTCGCGGATTATCTCCGCGGCTCGTACGACGCACACGTGGATCGCTTGCGCGTCGAACTCGCAGAACGGCGCACGCTCGCGCGCGCGGCGATCGCGGAACACTGGCCCAAATCGATGCGCGTCGGCGGCGGTGGCGGCGGATATTATCTTTGGGCGACGGCGCCGCGCGAGATGCGCGCGCGCGCTCTGCTCGATGCCTCCGAACGTTGTGGCGCATCGTTTCTTTTCGGCGAGGCATTTTACGCAACATCGGGGGGCGACCATAATTTTCGGCTCGCGATCACTCCGGTATCGCGCGAGCATCTGCTCGAAGGTATCCGCCGCATCGGCACCGCGATCGGCGCGACGCAGGCGCGCTAGTGGCGACGCATTCGATCGCGGGCGCGCTGCTCGCGTGGTTCGCGCACAACAATCGCGCGACCTTACCGTGGCGCACCGATCGCGCGCCCTATCGAATCGTCGTCGCCGAGTTCATGTTGCAACAAACGCAAGTCGATCGCGTCGTGCCGCTCTTCGAAACCTTCGTCGAACGCTGGCCGACGTTCGCTTCGCTCGCCGCGGCATCGCAGGCCGATGTCGTGCGCGCGTGGCAGGGCTTGGGGTACAACTCGCGCGCGGTGCGCCTCCACGCACTCGCGCGCGTGGTGCGCGACGAATACGCGGGCGCGCTACCTCGCGATGAAACGACCCTGCGAACATTGCCGGGCATCGGGCCGTATACCGCGCGAGCGATCGCGGCGTTCGCCTTCGACGCCGACGTCGTCGCGATCGATACGAATATCCGTCGCATCGTACATCGCACGCAATTCGGCATCGAGTGGCCGCCGCTCGCGCTGCCGACCGAGATCGATGCCGTCGCTTCTTCGCTCGTCCCGCACGGTGCCGGCTTCGCATTTAATTCAGCACTGATGGATCTCGGTGCCACGCTCTGCACGGCTCGCGCGCCGAAGTGTCTGCTCTGTCCGCTCGCACCGGAATGCGCGGCCGCACCGATCGATGCGGCATCGCTCGCCCGTCGCGCCGCCGCGCACGCGCCGGCTCGCACGCCGCAGGAGAAGATGAAATTCGAGGAGACCGATCGCTTCGTACGCGGGCGCGTCATCGACCGATTGCGCGAATTGAGGCCTGCCGAAACGATCTCGTTGCTCGACCTTCACGCGCAACTCGCGCCCGGACTCTCGGGATCGCATCGGGATGGCGCCGCGTTCGCCGCGATCGTCGCGCGCCTGGGGCTCGACGGAATTATCGAAGTCGGTGAGGCCGGAGTCGCGCTCAAGGCGTAACGCGCTCGATCACTTCCTCGCGTTCCCATAACGCTTTGACAACGATTCTCGTGTAAGATGGCGGCAGGGTTCCCCTCACGTGAGGGACCAGGTTTATAACGTCACTTTTGGTTATGAAGTGGAGTCGTCCATGGCTTTGGTTGATCGCGCGCGCGCGATGATCGTTTCCCCAGCCCGTGAATGGCCGGTCGTCGCGATGGAGCCGACCCCGATCGGGACGCTCTTCACGAGCTATATCATTCCGCTCGCCGCGATCCCCGCGATCTGTGGGCTCGTGGGCGGCGTCGTTCTCAGCGCGCTCTTTCTCCACAACGGCCTCATCGGTGCCATCGTCGGCGCGATCATCCAATTCGTCTTCGCGATTTTAGGCGTCGCGATCATCGGTCTCGTGGCCGAGGCGCTCGCACCGTCGTTCGACGGAACGAAGGATCGCGCGCAAGCCTTTAAATGGATCGGCTACGCGTACACGGCGGCATGGGTCGCTGGAATCGCATTATTGGTCCCCGTGTTGGGATCGATCCTCGCACTCGTCGGTGGACTCTACTCGCTGTACGTGCTCTATCTCGGCGCGCAGCCGATGATGAATATTCCGCAACCGAAAGCACTCGGGTTTACGGTCGTCGTCATCATCGTCGCGGTCGTTATCAACTTTATCGCCGTTGGTGTAACGCTCGGCATCGTCGGCGCGCTCACGGCGGGTGCCTTGGTCGCGGGTGGGGCTCTCCATCCGTGATCGAGGTCTTCGTACGAGCGGTATAAATCGCTCGACGTCATATCTGCCGCGCTTCTCGTGGCGAGCATGGCCATTCCGGGTCGTGCGGCTCGGACGCCCATTCCCAGAGGTGCGAATCAAGGGGTAGCCATTTCCGCGGACCTCGGAATGTCGGCTTTCACCGCGGGATTCGGGGGGCCAGGCGCGAATCAAAGATGCTTCTGGCCGAGGATACCGTTCGAAACGGCACGCATGCGACGACGGATATCGGGATGAAAATCAGCTATGCCGACGCCGACGACGTCGTGCGAGGCAGCAGCATTGGCGGAAAAAGCATCTTTGCCAACATCGCACAGGGGGCTGCGGCGCGTTTCAAATTGACGATGGCGGTGCCGAAAGACTTCGTTCCAACGAAAATGCTCGTGACGTTTGCTTTCGATCCCAAACCGTTCCGTGTCGCTCTTCCCAAAGCGAGCGACACGAAATGACGCGTATCGTCTAACCGAACCAGCTCGGCATATCGCTATAGCGCTGTTCTTTCCACGGGTCGGCCTCGTTATGGTAGCCGCGCATTTCCCAGAAGCCCTTGCGGTCTTCCGCAAGAAACTCGAAGCGTTTGAGCCACTTGGCCGATTTCCAGAAATAGAGCTTGGGTACGAGCATCCGAACCGGACCGCCGTGGATCGGTTCGAGTGCGCTGCCATCAAATTCATACGCAACTAAAACATCGTCGCCGAGCATCGCATCGAGCGGCAAGTTCGTCGTGTAATCGTTATCCGCGTGCTGGACCACGAACTTGGCTTCGGGCATGGGCCGCGCGCGTTCCACCAGCCGCTTGAACGGCACGCCACGCCAGATCGTCGCTTTTTTCGTCCACCGCGTCACGCAGTGGATATCGCCGCGCCATTCTTCCGTCGGCTCCTCGCGCAATTCATCGAACGTCATTTCGTACGGGTTTTCGACGAGGCCGTCAAAGGTGAGGCGCCACGTTTTCGCATCGAAGCGAGGGACGTCGCCCACGTGGAGAATGGGGAATCCCGTCGTGAGGGTCTGGCCCGGCGGGATGGTCGGGTCTTTCGTCTTGAAGAACGACATCGTGGCAGAGACGATTGAAAACGGGCCGAAGATTCCCTTTCCACGCAAACGCGTCACGAAGGCGGTCGCGCGCGAAGAACTCGCGCTGCTCGAGGCTGCGTATCCCGATGCCGTCACCGAACTCACGTACGATTCACCTTTCACGCTGCTGATCGCCGTCGTCCTTTCCGCACAATGCACGGACGCTCGCGTGAATCTCACGACACCTCATCTCTTCGCCAAATATCCCACGCCCGCGGCCCTTGGCTCCGCGGCACAAGACGATGTCGAAGCGATCGTGAAGTCGTGCGGATTTTTTCGCACGAAAGCAAAAAACATTATCGCGGCCGCCGCTGCAATCGCGACGCAACACGACGGCGAGGTGCCGCGCGATCGCGACGCGCTCGAAGCACTTCCCGGTGTCGGCCGTAAGACGGCGAGCGTCGTGATGTCGGTCGTTTTCGAAGACGCGGCGTTCGCCGTGGATACGCACGTCTTCCGCGTCTCGAAACGCCTGGGTCTCACGCTCGGAACGACCCCGCTTGCCGTCGAGCGCGATGTCGTCAAACTCGTGGCCGAAGACAAGCTCCGCCACGCCCATCATTGGCTCATCCTTCACGGCCGCGCGATCTGTAAAGCCCAATCACCGCAATGCTCGCGTTGCCCCGTCGCGACGATCTGTCCGAGTGCGCCGATCGTGCGACGCGTTTCGGCGAAGCGGCATGCGAAGAAGAAGCGTTCGGTCGTCAAAGTTGTCTCGTTGGGAACTCAGATGCGCGCGCGCATAAACCGATAGTTTTCCGCAGGGAGTAAGAGATACGCCGGATGGTCGCAGGGTGAGCGAAACGCAGGACGGGATCGCTGAAGAAGGCGTGAAGAAATCGCCGCGTGCTTCAGCATGCCCGTTCGCGACCGTCGGCTCGGGCGACAACGCCTTGGCCGATGAATTTATGGAGATCGTCGATTCGGCTCTCGAGCCATTCATCTCATTGGACCACAACGGGTTGGTCGTCGCCTGGAACGCACAGGCGGAGGCGACGTTTGGCTGGACCCGCGACGAAGCGCTCGGCAAGTATGCGGCGGAGTTGATCGTGCCGCCGTCGCTTCGCGAACGGCATCGAACGAGTGTCGCGAAATTTAGCTCGAAGAGAGAGAGCAACATCGTCGGCAAGCGCGTGCGCGTTCCGGCAGCACGCCGCGACGGGGAGCTTTTGACGGTCGAATTACGCGTCGGGGCGATCGCCCACGCCGATGGGACTCATACGTTTCATGCCTTCGTTCACGACGTTACGGAGCTCGAGCGGATGCGTTCCGAACGCGACCGCCAGAATGCGATGCTCGACGAGTCGCAGCGCATCGCCCACCTCGGAAGTTACGAGCACGATATCGATCGTAAGATCATACGCGTTTCCGATGAGTTGCTCGCGATTGCGGGTCTCGATCGCGATACGTTTGCGGGCACGATCGAAGCACTGCTCGAGATCGTTCATCCCGACGACCTCGAGTTCGCCGTTCGCAAGTATAACGAAGCGTTGCGAAATGGAACGAGTTACGATTTCGAGCATCGCCTCATCCGACCGACCGGCGAAGAGCGGATCGTGCGACGCCGTGGATACGTCACGCGGGGCGGAGAGGGACGCGCGGTCAACGCGTTCGCAACGGTGTTGGACGTCACCGATCAGCGCCGAAGCGAAGCGCAACAGCGCGATCTCATGTCGCGTTTCGCGCGCGCATTCGACGACGCACCGATCGGCATGGCGTTGCTCGATGTCGATCTGCGCGCGCGTGCGACGGGGACGTTCCGCGACGTCAACGCAGCGCTCTGTCGATTGACCGGACGTTCGCGCGAGTCGCTCCTGCGCATCGGGCTCGAGGAAATTCTCGAACCCGTCGATGCGAAGGCGTTCGCCGATGCATTCGAAGACCTCGTGCTCGATCTCACGCGGCTCATCGCGATCGAGGCCCGCTACGTGTCGGGCAACGATTTGCGGCGATGGTTGCTCCTGCACGTTTCACTCGTGTACGAACCCACGACGCTCGGAGACGATGCCTATGCGGTCATGCAAGTCGTCGATATCACCGATTCCAAGCGCGCCGAAAATCGACTCGAATACCTCGCGTACCGCGATCCGCTCACCGAACTGCTCAATCGCCGCGGTATCGAAGCGCGGGTCGCCCTGTACGCGGAGATCGCGTCGGCCGAGCCCGTCACGAGCGCGCTCTTGCTCATCGATCTCGATTATTTTAAATACGTCAACGATACGAAGGGACACTCGATCGGCGATCGATTGCTGCAATCCATCGCGATCACGCTCGAACGCTCGGTGAGAGAAGGCGATCTCGTCGCGCGACTTGGGGGCGATGAATTCATCGTGATTCTTTTCAACGTCGATGCGGCGACGGCGTTCGAGCGATCGGAAGCGTTGCGCGCTTCGATCTCGACCGAAGTCGAACGATATTCGCGCAGTGGCCTCGTCGTTTCGGCGAGCGTCGGCGTCGCGCTATGCTACGACAATTTCGCGAGCGGCCTCGAGGATACGTTATCGGTCGCCGATGCCGCGCTTTCCGAAGCCAAGCAAACCGGGCGCAATCGAACGCATCTCTCCAAAGCGCTCGTCGGCGACCGGGAAGAGATGCGCGTCCGATTGGATTGGGCGCAGCGCGTCCGCAAGGCGCTGCGAACCGATGGCTTCCAACTCTTCCGTCA
>JANYGA010000018.1 GCA_025359485.1 Rhodospirillales bacterium
CAGGACACGCTCGACATTTTGCAAAACTACGCGGGCAAACTGCGCGGCGTCTTCCACTGCTTCGGCGGCACCATCGAGCAGGCGCAGGAAGTCCTCGCACTTGGGCACATGGTTTCATTCACCGGGATCGTCACTTTTAAAAATGCGCAAGTCGTGCAGGAATGCGCCGCGCAAATTCCCGGCGACAGTTTCATGGTCGAGACCGACTGCCCGTATCTCGCGCCGATCCCGCATCGCGGGAAGCGCAACGAGCCCGCATTCATGACGAGCACGGCGGCATTCGTTGCCTCGCTGTTGGACATCGACGAACGCACCGTGACCGAACGGACGCGCGCGAATGCCGAAGCGCTCTTCGGAGCCCCATTGGCCACGGTGGCCTATCCGATCCGCACGCCCGTCGCCCACGCGCGCGCGAACGTCGCGCGAAGCGCGTCGACGATCGCGGGGTCGGATGTCGTGAGCCCCCAGTCCGACATCGGACCCGGCGCATAGGTCGCATTCGCCGATCCCAGCCACGCGCGATCGCCGCAAACCGCCAGCTTGGCATTCATCGAAACGGCGCGAACCTCGACGCCCTTGGCGGCGAGATGAGCGAGCAGGGTCCGTTCGCGGCCCGAGCGATCGGATGCGAGCACGTGGGCGTCGACCTCGAGCCGAACGTGCGTGGCGGTCGCCGCCCGCGCCGCGAGCGCGGCCGACACGGCGCATCCACCGAAGCTCTCGGTCGCAATATCGATCGAATCTCCCGGAGCCGTCGCGATCGTCGCGGCTTCGGCTGCGAGGGCCGCCGTTTTTTCAAGTGCGATCGAATCGCTCGCCGCCGGTTGGCCCGCAATCGCGTCGCGAATCGCCGCAACGTCGGCGGCATCGTCGTCACGAACGATCGCCTCCTCGCCGCGGGACGTCCAGTTCCGATCGTCGAGATACGCGACGCCGTCGACGACGGCGGCTTTGAGGTGCGCCGGCGGTTCGCTCGGTAACGTCGTCTCGACACGAACGCCGTGGGCGGTCAGATCCCGGACGACCGTCTGCGCGAATCCGTCGCCCGAGCCCGCGTGACCGAAGGTCGGATGACCGTCGAGGCGGACGTTGACGCGCGCGCCGCGATCGGCAGCCGCCTCGAGGGCACGCGCGATCGGCCCCTCCGGCGCGAGCGTGTAACTCCCGAGGGCGATGTCGCTCGCCGCTGCAAGTGCGGCTTCGAACGCCGAGCGCGGAACGAGCGTTAGAGACATACGGCCACGCTCGGAACGACGTCATTCTCGTCCATCACATCGGTACGTCGCGTCGACGCCAACGCGCGACTAGGCTTCGCCGGGCGGCGTCCAAAGCACAGCATGAACCACGTGCGCTTGTCAGGAACTACCGACCGCTAAGATTTATGGAAAAATCCGTTTACGTCCGCGAGATGTTCGCATCGATCGCGCCCCGGTATGATGCGACCAACCGTCTGTTGACGGGCGGCGTCGACGAGAGCTGGCGCCGTCGCGCCGTGAAGGAACTCGCACCCCCCGAAAATGGCCGAATTCTCGACATGTGTTGCGGGACGGGCGATCTTTCGTTCCACTTACTCAAGACGATGCCGAGCCTCCACGTCACGGGCGTCGACTTCTGCGAACCGATGCTCGATGGCGCCCGGAGACGCGCGCCGAAAGAAGCCGTCGGCCGCGACGTGTCATTTCAAACCGCCGACGTGATGGCGATGCCGTTCGCCGACGCGACCTTCGACGGCGCGATCATGGGCTTCTCGATGCGTAATGTCGTCGACATCGTCGGCACATTGCGAGAAGCTCGTCGCGTGCTCAAACCCGGCACCCGTTTCGTGAACCTCGACGTCTCCAAGGCGCCGAACCCGCTTTTCAAGCGTGCGTTCGACGTATATTTTTACGGCGTCGTGCCGTTCGTCGGCGGCCTCGTCGGCGGCTCGAAGAGCGCGTATCGCTACCTTCCGAACTCGCTCACGAATTATCCCGGAGCCGAAGAGCTCGCAAAGCGCTTCGAGACCGCGGGCTTTTCCGGCGTCCGGTTCGTGCGGCTCGCCGGTGGCGCGATCGCCGCTCACGTCGGTACGGCATGATCGATCGCTCGAAGCCGCTCGCCACCGCAACGCGTTCCGATAACGAACTTTACGAGCTCGTCGAGGACTTTTTCGCGACGTCGTTTTCGACCGATAACATCGTCATCACCGAAGCCGTGCGTCGCATGCTCGCTGCCGGTGGAAAACGCTTACGACCGCGTTTCACGTTGTTGGCCGTCGAAGCCAACGGTGCCGACGCGACCCAGCATTTGCCGCTCGCAGCATATATGGAACTCATCCACGTCGGCACGCTCATTCACGACGATGTCGTGGATAATGCGAGCACGCGACGGGGCGTCAACGCGACCGCCATCGACTTCGGAAACAAAGTCAGCGTGCTCGCGGGCGATTATCTCTTCGCGTGGATCTTCAAAAACGTTACTGCGAACTACCCGCACCCCGTGCCGAATATTCTCGCTTCGACGCTCGCCGATATCACCGACGGTGAAGTGCTCCAGCACCGAGCCGTCGGTCGCCTCGATTTGCCGGTCGCCGATTACACGGAGATCGCGATCAAAAAGACCGCGACCCTTTTCGCCGCTTCTGCCGAGTGCGGGGCGATCATGTCGGGCGCGACCCCGCTACGCATCAAGGCACTACGCGACTACGGCATGTACTACGGCATCGCGTTCCAGATGCTCGACGACCTCCTCGATTTCGTCGCGACCGAGGCCGAACTCGGCAAACCCGTCGGCAACGACCTGCGCGAGCACAAGATGACGATTCCGTTAATTCTCGCTCTTGGAAGCGGCGGCCCGGATCTTAAATCTGCGGTCGCGCGTTTCTATGGCATGTCTTCAAGCAGCGTCGCGGCCGACGAAGCGACCGTTGCCGTTGCCGATCTCGTGTCACGCGTCGAAGCGGCCGGAGGCCTCGCAAAGACGCGCGAAGCGATTGCGGGATACGTGGAACGGGCAAAAATGTCGCTCGCTCCGCTCGGAAATTCCTCGACGCGTGCCGAATTGGTCGCCCTTGCGGACGGCCTCGCCCGGGAAGGCGCGGCCCGCACGCGGTAAGATTCCCCCTCACGGGGAAAGGTGCTCGACGATGTTCGGAAATCCAATGGAAATCGCGCTCTTGGCGGGCGCCGCAATCTTGCTCTTTGGCGGAAATAAAATCAAAGACGTCGCGCGTGGCCTCGGCTCGGCGAAAAAAGAGTTCGCGATCGGTCAAGCCGAGGCCGATATCGCAGCCGAGCGGACGCGCGCCGAAGCGCGAGCGCTGGCCGAAGCCAACGCTGCGAACGCGACGGCCGCCACGGCCGCGCCGACGATCGTCGCGCCGGTAACGCCGACCGAGCCCGTCACGCCGCACTCGTAGGTCGCGTCTTCTGATCGCCGAGCGTCCCCCGGAACTCGAGACCCGAGCACCGGACTGGGACCAGAAAGAGATGCCGTTAACGGAGCACCTTCGGGAGCTCCGTCAACGTCTCGTCGTCACGCTCGTTACGATCGCCGTGATCGCCGTCGGGCTCTTTTGGCCCGCGCAGTACGCAATTTTGTGGCTTAAGAACGAGTATCTCGGCCCGTCGATCGATCTCAACGCGTTCTCCCCAACCGACGTGATCTTCACCGAGTTTAAATTTTCGCTGTACGGCGCGATCGTGCTCGGACTTCCCGTGATCGTCTATCAAACGTGGATGTTCGTCGTGCCCGCGTTCCATCCCAAAACCCGCCGCATCGTCTACGGCTACACGGCGCCGTCGATTTTCCTCGCGGCCGCGGGCATCGCGTTCTGCCATTTCTTCATCATCCACCGCGTGCTCACCGCACTCATCGGCATCACGTCGGTCGTCGCGAAAGAGACCTTCGGCGTCGAACCGACGCTCAATATCATCCTTCTCTCGTTTCTCGCGTTCGCACTCGTCTTTCAAACACCGATGATCATGGTCGCCCTCGCGCGGATCGGCCTGGTCAACGTCGCGTTCTTGCGGAAAAATCGCCGTTACGCGCTCATGGGTATCTTACTCGCCGGCGGCTTTCTCGCACCCGATGCGTCGCCGGTGACGATGATGCTGATCTCGGGGCCGATGTACGTGCTCTACGAAGCGAGCATTTGGATCATCTTGGTCCTTGAGAAGTCATGGAAGAAAGACGCCGCGCGCGCGTAAGGTGAATCCATGGCAATGACGGGAACCGCGCCACCGGCACCCTCGATCGTCGACGGCGTGCGCGCGGGCCTTCGCGAGCTCCTCGGGCAGCTCTCGAACTTTTGGTTCGGCATGTCGCTGCTCGGCGTGTGGGGGTTTCTTACCCTCATCGGCGTCGTGGTCGATCAGGGCAAAGACGAAACCTTCTATCTCACGAATTACGCGCCCGCACTCGCGCGGCTCGTCTTGCGCCTCCATCTCGACAACATCTATCACTCGCCCGCATATCTGGGCATCGTCGGTTTTATTCTCGCGTGCATGACGCTCGCGACGTTTTGGCGTGTGATTCCGACGCGCTTACCGCCGCTGCGCGGCGTGAAGATCGAGGCGATTCCGCTCAACGCGAGCATGACCGTCCGTGGCGACGAAGCGTCCGTGCGCGCTCGTGTGGAAGCGTTCTTCGCCGCACGTGGTTGGCAAGTGCGCAAACGCGAACTCGGCGGCATCGAGTGGACGTTCGCCGACAAACACAATTGGGCGCGCCGCGGCGTGCTCGTGGCGCACGTCGGCTTCGTGATCATCGCGATCGGCACGACGCTGTATTGGGCGTTCGGCTATAGCGGCCAGACAGCAGTGCTCGCGGGATCGACGGTGAAGATCGCCGAGAACGGCACGGTCTTCCGTCTCGATCGCTTCCGGTATCGCATCGATCCGATCCGCACGAAGAGCGGCATCGTGTACCAACCGATCGATTACGTCTCCGACGTTCACGTGACCGATCACGCCGGCAAAACGCATGTCGATCAGATTCGCGTCAACCAGCCGCTCGATATCGACGGCGTGTCGTATTATCAAGCGTCGTATGGATTCGGCGTCCACTTTACCGTCAGTAAAGACGGAAAACCGCTCGCAAACTCACCTGCCGGTTCGATCAAAGAGGGCGAAGGTTTCGCCGTGGGCCAGTCGACGCGGTCGCTGCAGTATGCGAAATTCATCGGTACGATCGGGCCAGGAAACACCGTGGGTCCCGATCCGAGGCCGAACAATCCCGGCGTCATGCTCAACGTATTCGACGGCTCGCAAAATATCGGCAGCGTCCTCGTTCCGCTCGATCGTGGCATCGATATCGGCAACGGCTATCGCGTGGATGCGGGACGGTACACGCTCTACAGCGGCATCCAGTATCGCCACGATCCCGGCATTCCATTCGTCGGGGTCGGTGCGTTCGTCTTGCTTGCGGGCCTGTGCATCTCGTTCTATTTCTTACCAGCGCGACTGTACGTCCGCGTCGATGGTGACGCGAAATCGTGGCAAATCGGCTTGGCCGCAACGACGGTCAAAGGGTACGACATTTACGAAGAGCAGTTTGCCGCGCTCGTACGTGATTTCGAACGCGACGATGCGGCACCGCCCGCTCGGCCGCTTCAACCCGCGGGTTCGCTCGCGTGACCATCGCAAGCGGGCACGATCGTCCGTCATCTCGGGCGTGGTGAAGCCACCTCGCACCGTCTAACGAAATGCCAGGCTCCCATCACCCAGAAGAAGGGTACCGCATGAATACCGACCAGCTCCTCATCGTCATCTCGATCTCCGCGTACATCATGAGCACGCTCGCGCTCTTCACGTATTTTCTCTCGCGCGAAAAATTACCGAAGCAGATCGGCATTCCGTTCGCGTTCATCGGTTGCGCGGTACAGTTTTTCGAGTTGGTCTACCGGTATCAAACGAGCCACATTTGGCCGCTGACGAATCTTTACGGTTCGCTCTCGCTCTTTGCGGCGATGAGCGTGGCGATCTTCATCGGCTTCTCGCTCAAATACGATCTTTGGTTTATCGGCGGCTTCGTTCAGGCGTTCGCCGCGGGCTTTCTCGCGTATGCGCTGACGTGGAACGAGGGATATCTTCCGGCCGTGCCCGCGTTGCAATCGTATTGGATCAAGATCCACGTGCCGCTCGTCGTCTCGTCGTACGCCGCATTCATGGTCGCGATGGTGATGTCGATGTTGTATCTCATCAAATATTACGGCGAGCGTTCGCTCGAGCGCGACGCGATGCGTCCGATGAATATTCGTGCGGCCGCGGCCGGCTCCGGGGGCACCGGCATGGCGATGGCGGCCTACGCCGCGCCCGTGACTTCGCAACGGATGATCGGCGGCGATCTGCCCGTGCTCGCGTCGGCTGCGGCCGCCGGCAATCCGCTCGCGATGTGGCTCTCGACGCTGCCGTCGCTCGCGAAGCTCGACATCATGACGTATCGCATCGTCTCGGTCGGGCTCCCACTCCTCACCGTCGGCATCATCACGGGCGCGTGGTGGGCGAAAGAAGCGTGGGGCGCATATTGGCAGTGGGATCCCAAGGAGACGGCGGCGCTGGTTTCCTGGACGGTCTATGCGATGTACATGCATCTCCACACGCGCAATTCATGGCGCGGCGTGCGTTCGGCGTGGATGTCGGTGCTCGGGTTCGTGACCATCATCTTCTGTTATCTCGGCGTCAATATTTGGGTCTCGGGGCTTCACAGCTACAAGATGTAAGAGCGCGCTCGCGGACAGCGGATCACGATACGCGCTCGAACATCACCACGCGACCGTCCGGAGAAGCGTTAAGCACGTGGTAGGTTCGAAGTCGTCGCATCTTCGCACAGAGCGGTACTTCATCCGAACATAACACGTCGGTTAAGTCCCATTTGCGCAGGATCCGCTCCCATCCGACGCTTCCCGACCGCAAAGCCATGAAGTCGTCCCATTCCTGGAGTGGGAACGGATCCGATCGACTATCGAGCATGTGTGGAATTCCGCCACGTAGCCACATGGCTTGCGCGCACTGACGTAATTCCGTGCACACCAAACGTACGTGACGCTGGGACGTCATCGTCGGCAACGTTGCGACGAGCGGTTGTGCTTCGACGATAAGTCGATCGTGCTCGCCGCCGTTCGCGCGCGTCGATATGATCCCGCTCGCGACGAGCGTCAACGAAATCACCGCGGTCAAGCCGACCGATAGCGCCGTCGACGGTCTCAGCCAGCCGTCGATCGCGCCCGACAGCTTCGAATGACGCAATCGAGCAGCGACGATTTCCAAGACGACGGGTGTGCCGAGAAGATAAAAATACGGCGTATGGCGGACCGAGTGAAGTGCGAGTGCGAGCGTGAGCCCGAAGATCAACCATCCGCGAATCATCGATACGCTAAAATCTCGAGCCGCAACGATCGCAAGGACGACGAAGATGAGAACGCCGTCAACGCCGTGCGGATATTCGTGAAAGAGATCGAGCGGAACCCACTCATCGATATATTGAGCACGGTGCAACGTCGGCACGAGACTACGCAGTGCGTATTCATCGAGACGCCAACCGAAGGGATTGAGAAAAAGCACGATTGCAACGACGGCGAGAAAGATCGACGCCGTTTCACGGCGGTCACGCGAATTTCCGGAGAACCACGATTCCACGACGGCGATCGCGCACAGAGCGAGCGCCATCGGAAAACTCCCATGCACGTTGACCCAAACGAGCGCCAAGGGAAGCACGAACCAGCGATACGCGTCGCGCCTTTGCAGCAGAATTGCAAACGTGATGGCGATGGGATAACTCAAGACATAGGCGCGTAAACCGATCGGCATCGCACTCGCGAGAAGAATGACCGACACGACGATAAGCGATCGAGCGACACCGCGACGCTCGAGATCGCAAGCGTATATGCCGAGCGCTCCGCAAGCCGCGAGTGCGTATAACAGCTTTACCAACGTAAAGCTGTGTGTATCGATGCCGGTAGCGGCGACGATAATTCCGATCAGCCACTCCTGCGAAATCCACGGTACGCCGGGAGTGAGCGTATCGTTTCCAAGGTATCGACTCGGCCCATGCCCTTCGAGCAACGGCAAACCGGATTTAAAATACACGCCGCTATCGGCGTTATACCCACTGTGTCCGAGAAGAACGATGGTGATGACGCAGTACACCGGTATCAACAGGAGGTTGATGCCGTAACGCGGTTTCGCCAAGATCGCGTTTACGGAAATGAGACGGCCCCGTCACGTCGATCGCGAACGTTGCAGGCCGATGGCCCGATCATTTTGATATCGCAGCCGTCGGGCTTCCGCGGAATCGAAGCGGTGTTTGATCGAAAAGAACGATCGCAGCGACGATCACGATGAGAAATTTTACGAGGAAGAACAGCTCGAACATATCCTCGCTCAGGGTCGCCAGCAGTGGCAACGACACGAGGTAGAATTCGCCAAATCCGCTCGCGATCGCATACGCGACACCCCAATACAGATACCAGGGGGCGGCGATGGGGCCGGCTTGACTGAAGAAGAGCGAGATTCCACCCGCACGTTTTCCGAAGAGGACGAGCCCGAGCATCGCGACCGCGACGACCGGGACGAAGAAAACCCACTTCGATATCACGTGACTCTGCGTTTTTGCCGCCGCGAATTTGACGAGATCGGTCGCGTAGGCGTGTCCAGGAATCACGTACGAAATCGCGGCGACCGCGCCGATTGCGAGAACCCAAACGGCGATGCGCTTCGCCGGACTCTTGATGGGCATCAAGATCGCACCGCCGATAATCACGAACGGCAATTTGATAAGCCCAGCTGCAATGAGCGCGATGGCTGCGGGCACGATTTTGAAATTTCGAGCGAAGTAAAAGGCCGTCGCGAGGAGGATGAGACCTTGGATATCGGCGTGCGGATTGACGACGGTATAGAACCAGAGTGCGGGGTTGAGCACGACGGATAGGATGACGGCTGGTGTCAACCGACTCGCCCGCATGATTTGAACGAGGCCGAGAATCAAGCCCACGTTCCAAAACCGAAGCGCGTAAATTTTTTCGAAAACCGACGAACCAAACCACGTCTCGACGACGTCGATGCCCACCCACAATGGACCGTAGATGACGCCGCCGAGTGGAACGATCTTCGAGATCGGACCGTAGATGCTGGCGGCGAGCGCTCCAGTCGGCGGCGCATATGCGCCAAAACCGAGGATCCCCGTCGCCACATACTCATACGGATCGGATGTCGATAAGTCGGGCGCGATGCACGATACGACCGCAGAGATTCCCACCGCAAAAACCAGCACCGGTCGCGATACGCGCACGCCGCGGCTAACCGCGAGAACGATAAAGCCCAACGCCGCCGTTTCGACCGCACCGATCGCAAACCCAAAAGCGGAAAACAAGCCGTGATGCGCCGAGCTGCCGCGGTCGCCATCGAAAATCGCAATCGGCAACGATGCGTCCCATCCCAGCGTGGGCGAAGCGTCGTATTTCATTTGGAGGTGAAGCAATACGATTTGGGCGAGCAACAGGCACGGAAGCAGAACGACCGCTGCGGTCACCGCTCCCGTTTTCGGACGGAACGTGCGTGCGGCGTTGAAAAGGCGGCTCCCATTTCGCAGCGCCAAGCGCTCCCAGAGCCACATGATGCACCCGAATATCGCAATCGCCCCCATCTTAACGATATCGGACCGTTTGCGTACTTCCTTAAACCTTAAATTTCGGAATCGCCGCCTGGTCCTTCAGGAAGAATATCCGAAATACCGATCGCGTCGTCTTGCTTGCGAAACGACGCGGTCCGACGCGATCCTCGTACGCCCGGTCGAACCACGGTGGATGCGGATATCGTGCGTGCGCGTCTTCCAGAATGACGGTCGGGCGATAGCGCTCGATCGTACGTTCGGGATGACCGGTACGATAATACCCGACGACTCCGGGATGCGTGAGGCCCTGACTGTCGATGAGCGTCCGGTTGCTGTAGTACCGAAGTTGCCCGGGCTCGGGATAGAGAATCGAATCGTTTGGCGCGAGCGTACGATCGAAATATTTCCCCAGAGCGACGAATCCGCTCTCCCGAAATTGCGCGCCCGGAAATATCCCGACGAGCGATTCGTCCGCGAAGCTGCCTGTCATTAGGCGGAAGAGAAACATGAAATGGAGCGCGACGACGCCCACGCTCGCGCCGATTTGGAGCTTCGACATGTTTCGTTCTGAGACGATCCGGTTTCCAGACCACGGCAAAGCGACGATCACCGCTATCACGAGCGCGACCGGAATGGAGAACCACGCAAAAAACGCAGTGTGAATCGCGACGTAGACCGAACACGTGATCAGCGAGCCGATGACGATCGCGCCGGCCGTACGCGGCAGCGGTTGCTTTTCGCGCATCTGGACAACGAGGCTGCACGTAAGGATAGAAAAAACGAACATCGCTCCCCAAAACGTGGGAGCTTCGAGCCAGAAACAATACGACATATAATTCGCGAGACCGAGAAGAAACGACTCGAAGTGACCGTTCTCGCCCATGGCAATTTTTACGGCCATGGTACTGGAAAAAACGGTGCCGAACGTGACGAATGCGTACGCGCTCCAACACAAAAACGGCGCGACGGCGACACTCGAAAATGTGCATGCCGACCGGATGCCGCGGATCCGCCAGATTTGGGCCGCGGCGAGCAGCACGAAAATGAGCGCTTCCTGACGTAAGAGCGTCGCGACCGCAAAGAGAACCGCGCCCGAAACGATCCGCCCACGAACGATGCAATTGGCCGCGGCGATCCCTGCGACCAAACATAAGAGCGATTCGTGCGACCAGAGCATCACGACGAACGGCGAAGCGATGAGTGAGATCGCTGCGAGCGACGAACCGAGTCTCGACGTAAAACTACGAAAGAGCACGTACGCTAGCGGTCCGAGTGCGAGATACGCACCGAGGGTAACGATCTGCGCGATATCGACGATGTCGCGTTTGAAAAGAACGCTCGCGACGGCATAGACGAGAGGCGCGAGCGGCGCCGACGTCGTCAGGACACCGACGCCCGGATTGAAAAAGAATCCATACCCGCTCGCGATATTTTTCGCGATTGCATAACCGATAAATGAATCGTCGAAGGCGTAGGAGCCGTAGAACGTCGGCACGATGGCGAGCGTGAGGCAAACGATCATCGCGATTGCCGGAGCTTCGCTACGAACGTTCACCGCTTCGGCGCGACGCACTCCGCGTATCGATCGTACTCCCATCGTTCCTTGCATCGGCGCGTCACGTTCGCGGCTTAAGAGGGCGTCGCGACCTCGCGGATCCCTCGTAAGATGCGCGCACTGCGCCGCGACCGCAAAACGTATGGCAAAACCGCCAGCGGCCCGACCGCACAAACGGTCATCGCCACGGTATACCCACCGCCCGCGAGCGTCGCGAGCGTTGCGACGCTCGCACCGATCGCGGCGCCGGCGCTAAAGGCGAGCGTGTACGCGCCCATCGCAGCACCACGCGTTCGGCTCGTGCTGTGTTCGAATAAAAGCCCGAGCGCCACGGGCACGACGGCCGCCCACGACGTCCCGAGCAAGAGTCCCGCGAAAACGACGGCCACGAGCGAGTGCGCCGACGCCGCGAAGACGCAACCCATTGCGGACATGAGCGCCGTGGGAAGCGCGACGACCCGCGGTCCGAATCGATCGACGAGACGGCCCGCGGGATAGCGGAGCGCGAACGAGGCGAGTGCGGATGCCGTGAAAATTGCGGCTCCGTTGACGATGCCACGCTGATGAAACGTAAGGATCGCGAGCGCTCCGTTCACGCCGCCTTGCAGCGTACACGCCATGGCGAAGCCGATCGCCGGATACCACCGCGGATGCATCAAGATCGGCGCCCTCGTGGCGCTGCCGCGCCGCTCGTCGAATTTTCCCGGCAACGCGAAGAGCAGCGCGAAGCCGCAGATCGCGAGGCCACAGGCCCACGCGTATTGCTCTCGTCCGATCCCATGCTGCCACGCAAAGACGCTGATCGCGGGCGAGGTCGCGAACGTGAGATTGCCGATCATGCCGAGCGTCGCGACTCCGGATACGGCGCGCCCTTTCGACGCGATTTCCCCCGCGTAGGCAAATTCCGAGGTCATGTACCCGACGAGCGCGATGCTGCGCAAGCCGAGTAAGATGCCACCGAGTACCGGTCCGTGTGCGAACGCGAGCCCGAAGAGCGAGAGCACGCCGAGCCCGGCTGAGGCTCGAAGCATCGGCAGGCGACCGACCCGATCGGTCAGCGCTCCGATCGGTAAGCTTCCGAAGAGGGCGGCGAACATTCCCGATCCCATCGCGATCGCGACGGCGGGGGCGGCCGTTCCATCGGCGAGAAGCGCGAGCGGCATCGTGCCCACGGGCAAATTCAGCGCGAGATCGTAGAGCAGCGCCGAAACGACGAGGATCGCGTAGGGCATCCGTCTATCGTACCACGCGGCCCGAGCCCTCGCTCGCAGCAATATCACATACCAAAGTAATTGCCACTGGAATTACGACCTGATAGGCTTGCACGTGGCCGAGCCTGCGCACGCGTGGCTCGTCGCGTCGTCTCATGATATGGGACCGCGGAAGATACCCCGAGTTAGCGCCGTTGGCGCGAAGGAAAGGCGACGTGGGAGAACACGAAGCGCAAGCTTACAAAGACAACGGAACCCCCGAAGAGCAGTCGCGTCGGCAGTTCCTCGTGAACGCCACCCTCGCCGTCGGTGGCGTGATCGGTCTCGTGCTCACGGTTCCTCTCGTGGGATCGCTGATTCCCGAATCCATGATCTCTCCCGAGAAATCGGCAGGCGGGGTCTGGGCGGATCTTCCGAAACCCGACTTGAGCTCGCTCGCCTCCAAGCCTGGCGAGCCCGTGAAAATCTCGTTCAACTTCAAGTATGCCGACGGTTACCTCCCGGCGACGGAAAAAACCGAGTTCGTCTGGGGTGTAAAGCTGACGCCGGAACAGGATAAAACCTTCCGCGCGAAGCGCCCCGATCTCTTCGGCTCTCCCGCAGAAGAAGTGAAATACGACGCCGTCGTCGCGAGCTTCGTGATGTTCAGCTCGATCTGTCCGCATCTCGGTTGCCGGTACCAGTGGAATGGCGATCAAAAGCGCTTCATCTGCCCCTGCCACGGTTCGCAGTTCGGACCCCAGGGCGATCACCTCGCAGGCCCGGCACCGCGTGGACTCGACCCGCTTCCGTTCCGCGACAAAGCCGGCGCGGCGCAAGTCACATGGATACAGTACAAATCGGGGCAAGCCGACCGCCTCATCGTCGCCTACAGCTAACACTTCACCGGAGCAATAAGTAACGTGAGCGTTTTAACCTGGATCGAGCAGCGAACCGGGATCGTGAGCCAGACGGCGGACTTCCTGACCGAAGACGTCCCGGGCGGCGCGAGCTACTGGTACGCCTTCGGAAGCGCGACCATTTTTGCGATGATCTTGCAGATCGTCACAGGTATCTTCCTAACGTTTTACTACGCCCCGTCGGCCGTGTCGGCGTGGGAATCGACAAATTACATCTACCACAACGTGCCCTTCGGTTCGTTCGTAATCAGCCTCCACTTCTGGGGCGCGACGGCCATGATCGCATTGCTCTTCATGCATATGCTTCAGGTGTTGCTGTGGGGCGCGTATAAAGCGCCGCGCGAACTCTCGTGGGTCGTCGGCGTGTTGCTCATGGTCATCACGCTCGTGCTCGGTCTCACGGGCTACCTGTTGCCGTGGGACATGAACGCGTACTTCGCCTCGCAGGTCGCCATCAACATCGCAGCGTCGGTTCCCATCGTGGGCAACGCGACGCAACAGTTCCTCAGCGGTGGTCCCGGAATGGGCACGCTCACGATCGGTCGATTCTTCGGCTTGCACGTGTGGTTGATGCCGGCCGCATTGATCGCACTCGTCGGCGCGCACCTTTCGATCTTCCGTCATAACGGGTCGGCTGGGCCGCCGGTCGATCACGATCTCAAGAAGCTGCCGCAGGGTCGCTTCTGGCCCAACCAGATGTTTATGGACGCGGTCGCCTCACTCGCCGTGTTTGCAATCATCGTGGCGCTCGCGATTTTCTCGCCCGCACCGCTCGATGCAAAAGCCGATCCGACGCAGAAATTCATCGCGTACCCGGCATGGTATTTCCTCGCGCTGTACGGGCTGCTGCGTATCGCAGGCTCGCTGCCCGCCAACATCATTCCGATTGCGAATCTGCTCGCAACCGTCGTGATCCCAGGCGGTCTCGTGACGCTGCTCGTATTGCTCCCATTCATCGACCGCAATCCGAGCCGTCAGCTCAGCCGTCGGCCGTGGGTCCTCGGGCTGACCGCCATCTCACTAGTCTTCGCTATCGGCCTCTCACTCTATAGCCAGCTCGCGATCCAACAGGAGCAGGCTGAAGCGGGCGAAGGCGGAGCCAAAGCCGTCGCTGCGGCTCCCGCCGTCGCGGGCGCATCCGGCGCTTCGACGACCGGTGCCGCCGCCAGCGGCGGATCGGGCGGAGCGCAAGTCGCAATGGCCGGCGCCGCGGGTAAGGGTATGACCGTTTACAGTGCCAACTGCTCGGGCTGCCACGGTGCGGCGGGCGCGGGTCAAGCCGGCGTTTTCCCGCCATTGGGCGGAAGCGAGTACGTTACGGGCGACACGAAGCGTCTTGGCCACATCTTGCTCTACGGCCTCAACGGCAAGATCAAGGTTAAGGGCGGCGATTACAACGGGCAGATGCCCGCATGGAAGGGTCAACTTTCCAACACCGATATTGCGAACGTCCTCACGTATATCCGCAGCTCGTGGGGAAATAAGGCTTCGGCCTATCCCGAAGCGCAACTCGCCGGAATTACCAAATAACGATCATCCCGATCGTTGAATAAAAAGAACCGGTCGCCATGAGGCGGCCGGTTCTTTTTCTCTACTTCTGCTGCTGCTAAGCGATCACATACTCTTTCGCTGGTGCAAGATGATGGTTGCCTTCCGTATATTCGGCGAACGCCATCGTGCACGAAGGCAAATCCTCGATCTCACCGATCTTCACGCCTTTCGCACGAAAGTGATCCGCCGCTGGCCGCTATCCAAGCCCCGTCGTCCATTCTCCACAAGCCGAATGAAGCGCCGTCGGGAAGTTCGAACTCGGCGCCTTGCTCCATCTCCCACGTCACTTTGAGGCCCATCGCCAACCGACATCCGACCGCAGCGAGAGCTTCGAAGGCCCTTACGAACGAGGTGGTGTCAGCGACGCCGATGCCTCGCGGGTACAGCGCGGGCCATCGTAGAGAAAGAGCACGTCTTTATTCGATGACGCGATCGTGCTACGCGAGCGACCGTAGGTTGGGTCGGGCGTCGGGCGCTTCTTCGTCGTGATGACGAACGCTCGTCCGCTCGAACAGATCGCACGACGGGGATCCGTTGCGGTCGTCATCGCGGCGTCGCCCGGAACGTCGAGCGTCGCGACGCGCGGATGCGTGTAAAAGACGAGCGCGTTTCCACCCGAAACGCCCTCGATTGCGATCGTGTCGCCCGGACGACTGCGTTCCACGATCGCCCGCGCGAGCGGAGGAATCGGTTTGAACGGCTCGACCAGCGGTTCGCCGAGGACACCGATGATGAGCACGACGAGCGTGCCCGACGTCGCGAGTGCGAAGGGTGCGGCCCACGTCAACCGACGCGTCAGAAGTAATCCGAAACACGCGAGCGAGCCGAACAACATCACGAAGCCCAGTGCGAGAAAGTCGTTGCGAATCTGCTGCAAATCCGCGACGAGCTTGTTGTCGTGCGAGAACGCCCAGATCGCAAATCCGATGCCGCAGATCGTGACGGGCACGACCGCCGTCCACGCGAGCGCCGAACGTCGATCGACGCGATCGACAACGCGATCGAACCACATCGCGACCAAGATTGCGAACGCCGGTAATTCGAGCGCGATATAGTTGGGCAGCTTCGTTTTCGCGAAGCTGAAAAAAACGAACGGCACGATCGCCCAAACCAGTGCCAGCCGCGCGAGGCTCGCTTCTCGCACGTCACTCGCCACCCCATCCACGACGCGTGCATCGCGCCACGCCGTCGCCACCGCGGGGACCAAAAATGCGAACCACGGGAAAAGCCCGAGGACGACTACCGGCACGTAATACCAAATCGGTCCGCTCTGATTTTCGATCGTGCCGAGATAGCGCCCGACCGTATAGTGCAAAACCAGTTCGCCAAATGCGACCGGACCCGCCGCGCGTTCGAGGGCGATCGCCCACGGCGCGAGCAACGCGACGAAGAGCCCGATTCCCAGTCCCCATCGCGTCGCCGACGGCCATCGCACGATGCCACCCGCGCGAACCGTCCACACGACCCACGGCGCGATGACGAGCACGGTGAGCGCGAGGGCGACGGGCCCCTTCGTCAGGGTCCCGATCGCCAGGGCGAGCCACCCGCCGTACCACCACCGAGCACCGCCCGTGCGCAGCGCCCCGTACCACGCGAGGATCGCGAGCATCACGGCGAGATCGAGCAGCGCGTCCATGATTGCGAGTCGACCGAGGACGGCCTGCATGAGCGCGGTTGACAGAATCGTCGCCGCGAGGATCGCCGCTCGCGCCGAGGCCACGCGCGCCACCACATACCCCACGCCCGCCGCCATCGCGATCGTCGCGAGCGCCGAGGGCAGGCGCAGCGTGAACTCCGAGATGCCCCAGAGCTTTCCGAAAGACGCCGCGATCCAGAAATAGAGCGGCGGCTGGACGTACCACGGCGCGCCGTTGAGATGCATCACGACCCAATCGTGGGTCAACAAGATCTCGCGCGCGACTTCGCCGTACGCCGTCTCGCTATTATCCCAAAGCGTTCCCGTGCCCAAGCCCGGCAAGGTCGCAAATGCCGCAACGAGCGCACCGATAAGCGCTGCACGCCACGACGCCGAATTCACGTCGTTGCGGGTTGGAGGGCGAAGAGAAAAGTCCCGCGCGGCGGCGGCGAATGGAATCGGCGTGTATCCCATTGCGCTCGACCTGCGCGGAAAACTCGTCACCGTCATCGGCGGCGGCACCATCGCGGACCGTAAGGTGCGCGGACTCCTCGCCGCGGGGGCGCGTGTCCGCGTCGTCTCGCCGTCGGCGACCGACGGCATCCGCGAAGCAGCCGCGGCCGGAGCGCTCGAATTTGCCGAGCGCCCGTACCGTGACGGCGACCTCGCCGGCGCGCTGCTCGCCTACACCGCGACCGGAATCGCGCTCGTCGATACCGCCGTCGTCGCGGAGGCGCACGCATCCGGCGTGCTCGTCGACGACACCACGGGCTCCGCGCAAAGCGATTTTTCTACGCCGCTCGCGCATCGCGTCGGGCCGCTGACGTTTGCCGTCGATACCGGCGGAAGCTCGCCCGCCTTCGCGCGTCGGCTCCTCGACGATCTGCGCGCGCGCTATGACGCACGGTACGGCCGCGCTGCCGAGACGCTCGCGTGCGCGCGAGATTACGTCAAAGCCGTGGTTCCGCCCGAACATCGGGCGGCCGTGATGCGCGAACTCTCGGCCCGGGAGATCGACGCTCTCGCGGCGATGAATCCGAGCACCGTGGAAAACGACGTCGAAGAAACCTACGCGCGCATCGTGGCGCCCGCAGCCGGGCCGACCGAACCCTTCACCCAACTCGTCTGCGCCACGCGCGCGAGCGCGCTAGCGATGTGGCAGACGCGCTACGTGATGAGCGAGTTCGCCAAGGCCGGCCTCGTCTCGACGGTGTTGCAAATCTCGACCAAAGGCGATCGCGTCCTCGACCGATCGCTCGCGGCACTCGGAACCGACAGCATCTTCGTCAAAGAACTCGAGAACGCGCTCCGCGAGAAGCGTGCCGACTACGCGGTGCATTCGTGCAAAGATCTGCCGAGTACGCTGCCCGAGGACATGACGCTCGCCGCAATCGGCACGCGTGTCGATCCGCGTGACGCCTTCTGCAGCGAACGCTATGCGTCGATCGATGCGCTCCCGCACGGTGCGCTCGTGGGAACGTCGAGTCCGCGGCGCCGCGCGCAACTTCAAGCGCTGCGGCCCGACCTACGCTTCGAGGTGATTCGCGGAAACGTCGACACGCGCTTACGCAAATTGCGCGATGGCGAATTCGATGCGATCTTGCTCGCGATGGCGGGCCTCTCGCGGCTCGGACTCGGGGCGACGTATACCGTGCCGATTTCGATCGACGTGCTCGTCCCCGCCGTCGGTCAGGGCGCGCTTGCGATCGAATGTCGCGCGGGCGAGCCCACACTCGCCGCGCGCATCGCGAGCGTCTTCTCCGATGCCGAC
>JANYGA010000007.1 GCA_025359485.1 Rhodospirillales bacterium
GACGAGCCCGCGCATTTCGATTACGCGTATTCGCTTGCAACCGCCGGCAGATTGCTCCGCGCCGCCGACGGACCAACCGGTTTTGATCCACGTGTTAAAGCGTTTCAAAAGGACGCCGACCAGCGGAGATTGACGTTCCATGCAGATGAGCGCGTTTCGACATTCTACGGAACCGAAAAATATTTCAGGAAACTTCGCCGCGACACGAAACCCTTCGATAGCTATTCGCCACGACAAGCGGGGGCTGTTCGATCGCCTCTGACAAGCGTCTATGCATTCGTACCGTACGCCCTCTACGCCGCAGCAGCGTACCCCTTTCGTCATGACATTGCGGCATCGCTCACGGCATGCCGTTTCGCCAGTGTTGCCTTCACGGGCCTCGGGATCTTCGTATGGAGCCGAATCCTACGCCGCCTCAACGTTCGAAGAGTTCATGCGCTTGCATTGATTTCGATCGTCGCATTCTTCCCGCTGACATCGTTCATCGGCTCGTACGTTCAACCCGATGGTGTGGCGTTTCTTATCGTCTCGGCGTTGCTTCTCGTGACGTTGCGGATCCGCGACGGCCGTGTAGATGCTGGCCACGCCGTCGCGTACGCGGCGCTCTTTGCTGCGCTATATGGCTCGAAATTACAATTCGCCGTAGCCGTCGGCCTAGCTACGTTCGTGCCAGTCGCAATCGCATACACGCGAATGGCGTGCATACGCATGCGCGCATTCGCGGCGTCGGTCCTATTCGTTTCCGTGTCTGCGATGTTCGCCATGATGCGATGGGTTATGCAGAGCGATCATGCGGTTTCATATTTCCAAGGGCAACGCACCCTAACTTCGGCCGCCATGGAACACGTTCGGTCCGGGCTTCCGACCTTTCTTTCGTCCGAGTTTCGCCTTGCAGTCGTCGACCTTTACGGTGGCGGAATCTCGCAGCAATCGTTCTGGGGTCTCTTCGGCTGGCTCGATACACCAATACGCATCGTTGACTATCGCATTTCCGATGGCGTCGGCACCTTCGAAATGCTCGGAACGTTAGTCACCATCGTTACAATCGTTACCGCCGCGACGATCGGGCTCCGCCGGCTGTTACGTATCGGTCGCATGCGATCGGCCGGCCTCGCATTTCGACTCGCTTCGAACGACCCGGCGTTTAACGCATACGTTCTTTTCGTCGCGCTTTTTATCGGACTGTTCGTCATATCGAGCGATCTTTTCGGAGCGCAGGGCCGCGATTGGTATGCCTTGGAAGTCGTCGCCTTCTCATGTGCTTCTTGGTACGGTGCGCGAGCATTCCCACGCCAGATGCGGCGTGCGTATTCGACAATCGTCCTCGCGTCGATTGCGACGCTGTCCATGGCCGGGTCCGCATTCGCGCTTACCACGATTGAGGATCGTTTCTATCGTCCATTGCCCTCCGGCCAACATGTTAACCTTATGCGACTCTCTAACAAAATGATGCAAACAAATGTCACCTTCGACTCCGTCAGCGTAATGGGTCGTCCCCATTCGCAAGGCGTTTTCGCGACGTTGCGGGTACCGAAAAAAACACGAATCGTGCTCCAAGGCTGGGCGTACGATCAAGAAACGGTAGCGCCGTGTCGCGACGTTTACGCCATGGTCGATGGCCGCTTCGCACATTATGTAACCTATGGTCTTGAGAGACCCGATGTTGGACGAGTTTTTAATACTTTCAACATGAATTTGACAGGTTTCAAAGATACGGTCGATCTCTCGAAAATGCGACCAGGCCGACACACGATCGCAGTCGACTGCATCGGAAGTTCGGGCATCGATCAATACGCTCCGACGACGGTCGGCGACGTTTTAATCGATCCATGATGGCGCGACAAGAGGCGACTCGCGGTTTGCTCCTCGTTATCGCGGCGGTCGTCGCGCTCGCGTTTGTGGTTGGTAATGCCCGTCAACATTTCGCGAGCATTACGGCCGAATCTCGCTTCCCAGCAGGTAAAAACGCACAGAACACATCGAATGCTTCCGAGCGTTTTTCAATCAAGCTTCATGCGTTCGATCGAGAGCCCATTAGCAACGGGCGCGCAATTGGCGCGATCGACGCCGTTACATTCGTGAGGGCAGGCCTTCACGTGCAGGGTTGGATTCTCACGCCAAGCCGCACTCAAGGTTCGCACGTGGTCGCGATCGTCGACGACGTGTTTCGTAGTGAGATTACCCCTGGCTACGGTCGAGCTCGCCCGGATGTCGACCGCGCGCTTGGAACCGAAAGCGCCCTACACTCCGGATTCGATGCGACGTTCGCGCTCCCCGGGATTAAAAATGGCGCGCATCGACTCAAGGTTGCGGTCGCTCGTAACGCCGATAAAGCATTATTTTCACTTAATGCTGAAACGACGTTCTACATACCGTGATGCGGTTCGCCGACATCATCCGAGGGCGATAGCCGAGTCGCGCTCGAACGATTCGACGTGGTTCTTGCGCCCGATGCCCACGTACCGTAATCCCATGTCCATCAGCTTACCCGCATCGTAAATATTTCGCGTGTCTACGATCAAATCGCCCTTCATGAGTTTGCGGATAACGTCGAAATCAACTTGACGATACTCGTTCCACTCTGTCGCGAGAACCATCGCGTCGGCGTCGTTGACCGTTTCATAAGCGCTTCGAACGAGCGTAACGTTATCGGCATCGACGAGCTCGAGACGCGCTTTCTCAAGCGCGACCGGATCGTGCGCTACGATCGTCGCGCCACGTTTCGAGAGTTCGCGAACCAGACTCATCGCCTGAGATTCGCGAAG
>JANYGA010000045.1 GCA_025359485.1 Rhodospirillales bacterium
CACTGAGAACGTCGACTTCGGTCTCACCTTTGCCCGCGCGTAGATCTAAAAGTAACGACGGCGGCTTCTTGCCGCGCGCCCCCGCGATGCGCCCCGCAAGAAGCGCCTTCGCAACGGGCATCGGCAAGCGTACGATGCCGCCGAGCGCGCGCACGGGATAGCGCGGCAGATCGATCGTGCGAAGGCCCATCGCCGTCATCACGGCACGCGTCTCGCGGATCGCACGAATTTCGAGAGCGAACATGCCTTCGAGCTTCACGAGTCGTTCGGGCAGCACGTTGAGGATCGCGCACGACGCGTTTGCGATGATGTTGAGCGCGAGCTTTGACCATTTGAGCGCGCGATAATCCGTCGCGACGCGCACGGGAACGGGCGTGCGTTCGAGCGCGGCGACGAGCCAATTGTGCGAGATCGCGCCGACCGGAGCGAGCGCGATACCGCCGCGATTGGCGGCCGCGATCGACCCGTCGGGCAAGCGTTCGACGGGAACCGTGAGCGCGCACGCGATGATGCGGTCGGCCCCGAATGCTTCGGCGAGTCGCTCCTCGTTGCCGACACCATTTTGCGGTGTGAGGATCGTGGCATTCTGCGATTCACCGAACGCGCGTCGTAGCGTTGCGATCGCACTCGGCGTCGCCGAAGACTTTACGGCGACGATCGCGAGATCGATATCGGATACGGCCACGACGTCGTCGATCGCACGCGGGGCGTACGAAACGTCGGCACCCGTCGCGCGTAAGAGTTCGCCGAGGTACGTGCCGACCGCACCAGCTCCGACCACGTAGACGCGCATCGCTACAGGCCCGTACTGCCGAAGCCGCCGGCCGAACGCGCGGTTGCGTCGTGATCGTCCTCGATGGCGAACGCCGCACGGGCGACCGCCGCGAGCACGAGTTGTGCGATGCGATCGCCGCGCCGCACGACGAATGGTTCGGTGCCGAAGTTTGCGAGAATCACGCCGACCGGCCCACGATAATCGGCGTCGATCGTGCCGGGCGAATTCATCAGCGTCACACCGAATTTGAGGGCGAGCCCGCTGCGCGGACGAATTTGTGCTTCGTATCCGACCGGGACCGCAATCGAAAAGCCCGTCGGTACGAGCGCGCGCGCGCCGGGAAGCAGCGTGACCTCCGTCGCGACGGCCGCGCAGAGATCGGCCCCCGCTGCGCCCTCGGTCATGTACGCGGGAAGTGCGAGTCCCTCGCCTTCGGGCAGGCGACGGATGCCGACCCGGATCGCCTCATTTGGCAAGCTCGGCCAATTCCGCTTGGAATTTCCCGATGTCGTCGAACGAGCGATAGACGCTTGCGAAGCGGATGTACGCTACCTTATCGAGGCGTTTGAGTGCCTCCATGAGCTTCTCGCCGACCATGGTGGCGGGCACTTCGTTCTCGCCGCGCGAGAAAAGCTCGCGTTCGACACCCGCGACGACCTCGTCCATCTGCGCTTCGGACACGGGCCGTTTTTCGCACGACCGACGCAGACCCGTAAGGACCTTATCGCGGTTGTACTGTTCGCGACGACCGTCTTTTTTGACGACGAAGAGCCGTGGCGCTTCCATGCGTTCGTACGTGGTGAAGCGGTGCTTGCAATCCAAGCACTCGCGCCGACGGCGGACGACGCTCTCGTCGTCGCGCGAATCGACAACGCGGGTCTCGCTCTTACGACAGCTTGGACAGATCAGTTCGGGTCGAGCCCCCAAAGATGCGACCCCACTAGATATGGGGTCTATCTTCAGTATAAGCCACAAGGGCTCGCGTGACAAACGTTCGAGCGCCGGATGCCCTCCGGCGCGCGTCGTTGTGAGCTAGGCAGCGCCGATCTTGAACATCTTCGTGCCGCACTCGGGGCACTTTCCCTCGGTCGCGGGGCGGCCGTTTTTCATCGTGATCTGCTGGTGATCTTTCATCTCGCGCTTGGTCTTGCACTTAACGCAATACGCCTGAGGAGCTGCCATAACGATTTCCTTCCAAGTCGATTGCGAGCGCTCCGACGATTGCGGGCCCCTCGCATATTCCGGCGGTCCATTCTCAGGCGGTCGGGGGTTTCCTCGCAGAATCGTGCACGATCCCCTCGTGGCGGCGCCCTCGTGCCTCTTGCGGCCGCGGCACCTCGTCGCGATAGCTCGGCGATGGAACTGGGCCGCCCCCGCTTTGCCTTTCGCGACGAGATCTTCACTGCCCGACCGCAGCGCGCCGCAAACGTCCGCTTCGCGGGTCTTTGGGTCGCGGGTACGCTTGCGGGGCTCGAGCATCGTACCGTCGCGATCGTCGGGCCGCGAGCCCCGTCGCTTGGCGGAATCGCTCGTGCGCGCGAGCTCGCAGCCGGCCTTTCGCAAGCCGGGGTCTGCGTCGTCTCGGGCTTGGCCCTGGGAATCGACGGAGCCGCGCACCTGGGCGCACTCGATGGGCCGACGCCAACCATGGGCGTGCTCGGCGGCGGGCATCGCTGCTTCTTCCCCAAGCGCAATCGCGATCTCGCCGACCGCATCATCGCGTGCGGCGGCGGCGTGCTCTCCCCGTACGCGCCGGATGAACCGGCGCGCCCGCCGCAATTCATTCAGCGCAACGGCGTCGTGGCCGCGCTTGCCGACGCCGTCGTCGTCGTCGAAGCCGCGCAACGTAGCGGCGCGCTCAACACGGCGAGTTGGGCCGCGAACATCGGGATCGACGTCCTCGCCTTTCCGGGCGATGTGGAGCGCGTCGTCGCCGCAGGCTGCAACGCGCTCATCCGCGATGGCGCGACCCTCGTGCGCGGGACGGCCGACGTCCTCGAGGCCCTCGGCATCGTGCCGACCCTCGCGAGCGAGCCTTCGCCGAAAGCGGAACCGTCGTCAAAATATTTCGGCGAACCGCTCGTCGCGCGTGTGCTCGCACTCGTCTTGGGCGAACCCCGCGATGCCGAGACGCTCGCCGAGCTCACGGGAGCCCGGATCGGCGAGATGCAAGCCGTCCTCACGCGCCTCGAAATCGACGGGCATATTCGGCGCAACGATCGGCTGGAATTCGCGCGGGATTTTCGTTGAGGCGGTAGCGGCGCCGGATCGACATGGCGAACGGGTCGCTCGTGAAACTTCGCGTAATCGCCGTCGGCAAGATTCGCGAATCGTACATCGCGGCCGCCGTCGATGATTTCGCACGCCGTCTCACGCGATACGAGCCGTTCGCGATGATCGAGGTCGCCGCGTCATCGGGAAGCGATCCCGATCGCGCCATGCGAGACGAGGGCGAGCGCATCGTTCGCGCGCTCGAACCGGGCGAACCGCTCTGGCTCCTCGAGCGCAGCGGCACCCAAGTTGGGAGTATCGAGCTTTCGGAGCGCCTACGCGTGCTCGCCGACGCCGGAACGACGCGACTCACGATTGCCATCGCAGGCACCTACGGCGCGAGCCCGGCGCTTTTGGATCGCGCGACGTTTGCATGGTCGCTCTCGCAACTTACGTTCTTGCACGAGTGGGCGCGGGCCATCGTGCTGGAACAGCTCTACCGCGCCGCGAAGATCGCTCGCAATGAGCCGTACCATCACTGAGCGCGCCCCGGATGCGAACGATCTCGATCGGCTCGCGACGGCGTTTGCCCGCGCTGCCGGCGCGCTCGTGCCGGAGGGTGACGTCGCGTTGCCCGACGTCACGTTCGAATCGCCACGCAATCCCGACTTCGGCGACTTCGCATCAAACGTCGCGCTCCAACTCGCTAAGCGCGCGCGCCGGCCGCCGCAAGCGCTGGCAACCGAGATCGTGGCGAACGCGCTGCGCGACGAGCCCGAGTTGCGCGACCTGCTCTCCGATGCGACGGCGATCGGCGGCTTCATCAATATTCGACTCGCGCCAGCGTATTGGCAGCGTGTCGTCGCGACGATCTTACGCGAGGGTGACGCGTACGGTAGAGGCGCGCCCACGGGCGAGCGCATCTCGCTCGAATTCGGCAGCGCGAATCCGACGGGGCCGCTCCTGGTCGTGCAGGGTCGCTCGATGTCGCTCGGCGCGGCGATCGCGAATGCGATGCGCTTCGTCGGCATCGACGTCACGACCGAATGGATCATCAACGACGCGGGTTCGCAGATCGATACGCTCGGTAAATCGCTCTACGCTCGCTATCGTCAACTCGTCGACCCGACGTACGCATTTCCGGAAGATGGCTATCCCGGCGATTACCTCATGCCGATCGCGCGCGGCTTGCGCGACCGCGACGGCGACCGATACGACGCGATGGACGAAGCGCAGTGGCTTCCGATCTTCGCCAAATACGGTCTCGATGAAATCGTCGCGGGTCATCGTGCGAGCGCCGGGCGTTTTCGCGTGCTCAACGATCGCTGGCAGAGCGAGAAAGAGATGCACGAAACCGGCGCCGTTCGCACATCGATCGCCGCACTCGGCGAACGTGGTCACACTTTCGAAAACGAAGGCGCGACGTGGATGCGCACGACCGCGTTCGGCGACGATAAAGATCGCGTGCTCTATCGCAGCGACGGGCGCCCGGCCTACTACGCACAAGACGTCGCGTATCACTACGACAAACTCGAACGCAACGATCGCGCGATCGTCATCCTCGGTCCCGATCATCACGGCTACATCGCGCGTCTCGCGACGATCGCCGCGGCCTTTGGGAAACCCGGCACGATCGACGTCATCATCGCACAACAGATGACGATCATTCGCGATGGCGAGATCGTCGCGCTCTCGAAACGCGCGGGCGAGCTGCTGACGCTCGACGACGTGATGGATGAAGTCGGCGTCGACGCCGCGCGCTTCTTCTTCGTGATGATGAGCGCGGATTCGCCGATGACGTTCGATCTCACGCTCGCGAAAGAAAAGACGAACGAGAACCCCGTGTTCTACGTGCAATACGGCCACGCGCGCATCGCCTCGATTCTCGCGCGCGCTCCGCACGATCTCGTCGAACACGCGAAGCGTGGCGAAGCACTCGAACGACTCGTCGAGCCGACCGAAATCGCACTCGCGCGTCGACTTTCGGAATTTCCCGATGTCGTTCGATCGGTCGCAAGCGGCCGCGCACCGCATCGCATGGCGCGCTACGCGCAACACGTCGCGAGCGATTTCTCGCAATTCTATGCGGCGTGTAAAGTCCTCACCGATGACGCCGACCTTTCGGCGGCACGCATCGGACTGGCGCTCGCAACGAAG
>JANYGA010000010.1 GCA_025359485.1 Rhodospirillales bacterium
GTAAAGGCGAGATAGAGATAATCGAAAAACGACGGCGTCCATGCCGCATGCGAACAGCCCGGCGTCACCATCTGCGGGAAGAGAAAATCGGGTTGTCCGTGATCGGCACGTAGTCGATCGTCGGGACCGCCGCGATCGATCTCCCAGTACCACAACGCGAAGACGACCACGTTGGTGAGCCAGATCGCGACCGAGGAATACAGCAACTCTTTCCCCGTGATATCTTTGCCATTAAAAATGAGCTGATGCACGAGCAAGAAGAGCGATGCGACGTTCGCGATATTCGCTATCGCGATGAGCGTCATTCCGGCGAACTGTTCCCAGCGCTTTTCCTCCGGCCGTCGCCGCGGCGCCGCGATCGAGAGCGGAATCACGATCAACATTTCGAGCGCCGGAATCAACCACGGCGGCCCGAGCGTGAACTTTCCCGGCAAGAGAAAATTCAGCGCCGCAATGACGACGATCGAGAGCGTTGCGGGCCAACGCGGCTCGCTCGGCGAGACGAGACCCCAGGCATCGGATAAAGGCTTGGCCATAGGCCGGGGGCTTCGCGTTCGCGCAACCGTCATCCATTCTCACCATCGAGCGGACGAAGGTCGCATCACGGCGTAAGCGCGGGTCATGCACGGAACCGACGAAGATCACGCCAAGCGCGCCGTCGCACGCCACGCCGTCGATGCATACGTAACACGTGACGCGTGCATCGGGCTCGGCAGCGGTTCGACGATGCGCTACGCGATCGAACGTGTCGGCGAACTCGTCGCCGACGGCGCACGCATTCGCGCGGTCGCGACGTCGCATGAAACCGAACGGCTTTGTCACGATGCGAAGATTCCACTCGCGGTATTTGGTGACGAACCGATCGGCATCGCGATCGATGGAACCGACGAGATCGACCCGCAGTGGTCGCTCATCAAAGGCGGCGGCGGTGCGCTCTTTCGCGAGAAGGCCGTCGCACTTGCGGCGCGGATATTCGTCGTGATCGCGACCGAACGCAAATGCGTCGAGCGTCTCGGCGCGTTCCCGCTTCCCGTCGAAGTCGTACCCTACGCGACGCCCTTCGTCGCGCGCGAGATCGAAGCGCTCGGCGCGAGCGTCACCCTGCGCCGCTCCGGTTACGACGGCCGCGCGTACGTCAGCGACAACGGCAACGCGATTCTCGACTGTGCCTTCGGGACGATCGCATCGCCGCCGATCCTCGATCGCATCCTCCGTGAGATACACGGCGTCGTGAGCACGGGGCTCTTCATCGGCCTCACGTCGGCCGCTTTCGTTTCGAAACCCGACGGCAGCGTGGCCGCGCTATCGCACCCCGCGCATGGCGCCGCAACCTTTAGTGCGCGTGCGTGAAATTTCCGACGCTCGCGCCGCGTAGGCCGATGCGATGGAGCGCCGTTCGCATGCCGAGCGGCGCCGTTTCGGGGCGACCGACGACGGCGAAGTAACGCTCGGGATCGATGTTGAGCGTCCGCGTTTGCACCATCGTTACCGGAACGTCGGCGAGGAACGCATCTGCCGCTTCGATCTCGCGCACGTCGTCGGTCACGCCGGGATGCGTGAGCAAATTGAGCGAGACGCGGAGCTTCGCCGCGACGCCGAGTCGTGCGCTTGCAAAAACGTCGTCGAGATCGTAGCCGATCGGTCGGTAATAGGCCGCGTAGGTTTGCGGACGAAACGAGTTGAGACTCACGCGGACCGCATCGAGCCCCGCATCGACGAGCATCTGCAAGCTCTGCGGCATGCTGCCGTTGGTATTGATGTTGATCGTTCCGGTCGAGGTCGCGGCACGAATCCGTTCGATCGCTCGCGCGATCGTCGTCGCGCGCAAGAGCGGTTCGCCCTCGCAGCCCTGACCGAACGAGACGATGCCATCGGGCACCGCTTCGAGATGCGCGATCGCGATGCGACACAGTTCGTCCGCACTCGTTTCGTCACGGACGCGCGTTTGCGGGGAAGGGATACCGGCGCCCGGATCTTGTTCGGAGATGCAACCGATACAACGCGCGTTGCATTTGGGCGAGACGGGCAGCGCCGCTTCACCGCGTTCGAGGAAGACGTTCTGCGCCGTGAAGCACGCGTAGGAAAGCGAGCACGTCGCGAGCTGCGCGAGGACGCCGTTGCCGGGATCGCGCGCACGACGCGCATCGACGATCGCTTCGAGTTCGCCCGGCGCGAACGCGCGCGGCGTCCAATCGTCGCTGGCATCGGTGTGCATCGCGGCGACGTAGAGCTCGTCGTCGACGACGCACGCGTAGGTATAGCCGAAGAGCGGCAACGTCGGTGCGTGCGCCCCCGTGCGCGAGGCCGGCAGCAAGAGCCGCGTGTACCCCGCAGGCAAGAGCGCACCGAGCGTGACGCGGCGATCGGGAACCGTAAAGTCCTCAAGTAATGGCGCTCGACCGGGCAGCATCGTCGGGAGCGTGCCGGGCGGCGCGAGGATGAGTTCGTCGCGGCGCGGCACGCGCACGTCGCCGCCATCAGCGAGTGGCGTGACCTCATCGTCGAAATAGATACGGCCGAGGTCGTCGGCGTACGCGAGGCCGATCGCCTTGGGTGGTTTGCGCGCGGCGCGTTCGGCCGCCGCGGCGTTTCGCGCCCCACGCGTTTTGAAGCGACGACTCATTGCGGTAACGGTCGCGCGAAGAGCGGCTCCGCGGGACCCGTGAGTTGTGCCGTGCCGCCGGCGCGCCACGCGACGCGCAACGTTCCACCGGGCACGCGCACCGTCACGGGCGATGCAAGTCCGCGCGTCGCGATGGCGACGGCAGCGCTCGCGACGGCGCCCGTCCCGCACGCTTGCGTGAGGCCGACGCCGCGTTCGAAGTGGCGCACCTCGAGCGTCGCAGATTCGGTCGCCACGATGCGCGCGACGTGCACGTTGACACCCTGCGGGAAACGCGAATCGGCATTGAACGCTTGGCCGAGCGCTTCGAGATCGATGGTCGCGACATCATCGACGAAGACGACCGCGTGCGGATTACCGAGCGACGCCGCCACGAAGCCCCACGACGTGCCGAGGGCAGCGATCGTTTCGTCGCGCGCGTCGTGCGGAAACGTTACGGGTCCCACATCGATTCGCGCCTCGAAGGGTTCGCGCGTGACGATCTGCGTCGCGATCGGCCCCGCGAGGGTTGCGATCGTAAACGATTGCGACGCACCGCGATCCACGAGATAGCGCGCCACGCAACGCACGCCATTGCCACACATTTCGGGCTCGCTACCATCGGCGTTGAAGATGCGCATCTCGGCGAGCGCACCCACCGCATCGCCGACCACGAGCAAACCATCGGCACCATCGAAGCCGCCGCCGAGCGCGCATACCGTCCGCGCGAGTGCGGCGTAATCGGCGTGCTCGCGAACGCGCGCATCGACGAGGACGAACGTGTTCTGCGCGCCATGCATCTTGAGGCCCTCGCTCGCGCGCGCGAGCATCACGGCGCGAGATCGGGCAGATTCACCGCTGCCTGCGGCGAGATCGTCGAGACCGCATGTTTGTAGATGAGATGCACCCGGTGTTCGTATTCGAGCACGATCGTGAAGGCGTCGTAGCCTTTGACGAGCCCGCGCAATTGGAAACCGTTCATGAGATAGACGGTGACGGACGTGCCCGTCGCTTTGACGTCGGCGAGATACGCGTCTTGAAGATTGGCGCGCGAACCCGTGAAAGCGCTACCGGATGGAGTGGCCATCGTCATCGCCTTCCGGCCCTGCGCGAGGCGTCCTGCGCCTACCAGCCGAGCTCGCGCGCCACGATGCCCGCGACGTCGCCGGGCGCGGCGTAGCGCACGCCGGGTTCGCTGCGAAACCACGTGCGCTGGCGCTTGGCGTAGCGTCGCGTCGCGCGCGCGAGCGAGGCCCGCAACTCGCGCTGCGACGAAAATCCGCGGAGATACGCGAAGATTTGCGGATACCCGACGGCGTCGGCGGCCACGGCGCTGGCACCGATACGCTCGGCTTCTTCCACGATGCCGCTCGCGAGCATCGCATCCGTGCGCGCCTCGATGCGTGATTCGAGGTCGATCGTCGGGATATCGAGGACGATTTTGAACGGCACGAAGCCGCTCGCGCGGAGCGTCGGCGGCTGCGGGTTCGCATTGCCGGACGTTACCGATCGCGAGAGTGCGATTTCGAGCGCTCGGACGATGCGATAGGCATCGCTCGGCGCGAGCGCGCGTGCGCGCGGCGGATCGAGCGCGGCGAGCCAATCGTGCAAAACCTCGGGGGGATGCACGTGCGCCTCGCGCGCCAGTCGCGCACGCACGGCATCGTCGCGCTCGGCTGCGAGCGTGACGTCGCCCGCGAGCGCACGCAGATAAAAACCGGTCCCGCCGCATACGATCGCACGCCGACGACGCGCGACGATCGCCGTCACCGCAGCCGTCGCATCGGCAGCGTAGCGCGCCGCGTTATACCGTTCCGACGGATCGAGAAATGCGACGAGATGGTGTGGGACGCGCGCTCGCTGATCGGCCGTCGGCGCGGCCGTTCCGATCGGCATATCGCGATAGATCTGACGCGAATCCGCGCCGACGATCTCCGCATCGAAGCGCTCCGCAAGTGCGATTGCGAGCTCCGATTTTCCCGAGCACGTCGGGCCGCCGAGAAAGAGAATGTTGCGCGCCGACTCCACGATTACGTGCGTTTGAACATGCGTACGATCGCGCTCGCTTCGATGCGTACGATCGTCGGTCGCCCGTGCGGGCAATGCATCGGATTCTCGCACCGCACGAGCCGCGCGAGGAGCGCCGACATCTCCGCATGTTCGAGCGCTTCGCCCGCGCGCACGACGCTATGACACGCAAGCGACGCCCACACGCGTTCGCGGGCATCCAGTCCCGGTACGTCGTCGCCGAGGTCGTCGATATAGCCGCGCACGTCGAAGGCGCGTGCGCCGTAGCCCGCGGGGGTCGCGACGATGCGATACGTGCGTTCGCCGAATGGCTCGGCATCGAGACCGGCGTCGGCAAGCGCGACGCGCGATCGTTCGAAACGCAGCGCCGCTTCGGCATCGAGTTCGATCGTATACGGCAGTAAGAGCGGTTCGCTCGCCGCATCGCCACGTTTGGCGCGCGCGGCGATCGCTTCGAAGGCGACGCGCTCGTGCGCGGCATGTTGATCCACGAGCACGAGCGCACGACCGTCGGTTGCGAGCACGAACGTATCGTCGAGTTGCGCGAGAATACGCAGTTCCGACGCACGCGCGAAAAGATCGACGACATCGCTCGCCGTCGCATCTGTTGCCCATGCGAAAGGCTGCGCGACGAACGGCGCCGCGGCGACGACCTCGCTCGGATCTCGGTACGCCGAGATGCCCGCGGGTGCGATCGCGAGCGCGTCGCGCATGCGACTCGCAGCGTCGTTTGCGAGCGTCGCGACGATCGTGCGTTTGACGGCATCGTGGACGGATTCGGGATGACGCAAACGCACGTCGCTCTTGGTCGGGTGGACGTTGGGATCGACGCGATCGGGTGCGACATCGACGAAAAGCACGCCGAACGGTTGGCGATGCGCGAGCGCGAACGTCGCATAGCCGGCGGTCCACGCTCCCGCGAGCAACGTCGATCGCAAGAGTCGCCCGTTGATGAAGAGCAACTGCATCCGGCGATCGCCGCGATCGGTGCCGGGCGCACTCACGTATCCGCGCACGCGCGCGCCACGCACGTCGATTCCGGAGATCTCGTCGTCGCGTAAGGCGACGAGCGCGCGCGCGGGGATCGCGCCGAACACATGCGCGAGACGCTGATCCATGCCGGTGCCGCCGGGAAAGACGAACGTGGGTTTGCCGTCGTGTGCGAGTGAGAATGTGACGCTCGGATATGCGAGTGCGAGCGTCGCGAGAAAGGTCGCGATGCGCGTGAATTCAGCCGACGGCGAGCGAACGTATTCGCGTCGCACGGGCACGTTTGCGAAGAGATCGCGCACGATGATGCGCGTGCCCGGCGCCGCCGCGATCGGTTCGGGTTCGCCGACGTCGAGATCGTGTGCGTCGACGGCGTAGCCGATCTCCGAACCCGGCGTGCGAGATATCAGCCGTACGCGCGCGACCGCCGCGATACTCGCGAGACCTTCGCCTCGAAAGCCGAGCGTCGCGACGCGTTCGAGATCGATCGCTTCGCGCAGTTTGCTCGTCGCGTGGCGCGCGAAAGCGAGTGCCATTTCGTGCGATGCGATCCCCACGCCGTCGTCGGCGACGTCGATCGTTTCGAGGCCGCCACGCGAGACCGTCACCGCGACGCGCGTCGCGCCCGCATCGAGCGCGTTCTCGACGAGCTCTTTGACCACGCTGATCGGACGTTCGACGACTTCGCCCGCGGCGATCTGACCGACGGTGCTTTCGTCGAGGCGACGGATCACGGCAAGACGTCGAAACCCGCACTGACGAGCGCCGCCTTCGCAGCATCCAGCCGGTCGCCGCGGATGAGCATGTAATCCGTATCGAATGTGGAGATGCTAAAGATCGGAATGCCCGCATCGGCGAGCGGTCGCGTGAGTCCCGCGATCACGCCGGTCATGCCGAAGTCGAGCGTCCCAACGACGGCGAGGCCGCGAAAGCCGCGCTGCACGTTCGTGACGCTGCTCGGCACCGCGTCGCTGCGACAGACGATTGAAAGTTCGTCGCGCGTCCGCACGACGGCGATGAGATCGCGACCGCCGATCCAATCCGGAACGGCCGCACGCGCGTCGAGACGTGCGAGCGCGAACTCTTCATCGAGGGTACGAATCTGCATGCGTGCCGCTTAACGCAAAACGCGGCGGGCCCTCTCGCCTTACACCGAGACCGCGAGCGGGACCGGTAGGGCTGCGTGTGCGGCAGGAATGCGAATCGTAAAATGCGCGCCTCGCCCCGGCGTACTGACGACAGAGATGTCGCCACCCGAACGTTCGACCGCGCGTTTTGCGATTGCGAGACCGAGCCCGAAGCCCTCCGTCGCGTCGCGGCCGCGCCCACGAAAAAAGCGATCGAAGACGTGCGGCATATCGCCCGGATCGATGCCCGGCCCGCCGTCGACGACATCGACGACGGCGTCTTTGCCATCGCGGCGCACGCGCACGGTCGTGCGCGATTCCGGCGCGTATTTCATCGCGTTCTCGACGAGATTACTGAGCGCATCGTGAAGCTCGGCCTCGTCACCACGGACGACGGCTCCCGCTTCGATGACGAGCGCGAGACGCGAGCCTTCACCGATCCCTTGCAACGCGGTGACGACGCGCTCGGCGAGTTCGACGAGATCGACGCTCTGATGTTCGTGTGCGCCGACGTTTTCGAGGCGCGCGAGTACGATGAGTTTATCGATGAGCGTCTTCATCCGGCGACTCTCGAAGAGCATCGTATCGAAGATCTTCGGCGGTACGCGCGTGCCGTCGTGCTGCGATCGCCGCCGCAACACGTCGATGAAACCCATGATCACGGTGAGTGGCGTGCGTAATTCGTGACCCGCATCGGCGATGAATTGGCGCATCTTTCCCTCGGCCGCAGCGCGCTCTTCGAAGGCGAGACTCACCTGCGCGACCGCGGCGTTGTACGCCTTCACGAGTTCTCCGATCTCGCTTCGATCGTTCGTGACGATCGCACGCGGCGTAAAATCGCCCGCACCGAAACGATTGAGCGATGCCGTCGTTTCGACGAGCGGTCGCAGCGCCTGCATCGTGATGTAACGCCCGATGAGCCATGCGAGCGCGATCACGACGATTCCGATCGGCAACATGGCGAGCCAAAACGCATCGATCGTGCGCGCGAGCGGTTCGGGATCGGGGAAAATCGTCACGCGCCCGCCCGGAATCTCGATGCTTCGCGGCTCGAGTTTGAGCACGAGGTTGAGCCCGAACGGATAGGGCCGCATGCGTTCGAATCGGCGTCGATCGGGCGAGAGCGAATCGCTACCCGGTGGGAGATGCGCGCGTTCGCCCGGGACGAAGACGATCACGCTCGGGCGTCCATCGGGAAGATTGGGAACGCCCGCCGCGAGCAAGGTCTGGTGATCGCCGTCTTTGCGAAAAAGTGCGACGTGCATTCCGGGTCGCGAGAGATGGAGGACGATCCCACTCGCAGCCGCCTGCAGCGAACCCGCACGCGCGACTTGCAAGCGAACTTCGTCCGGCACGTCGCGAGCGAGCACGTTGGCATCCGAACGCGCCGTGATACCGAACATCGAGAGCGCGAAGCCCGTGACCGCGGCGCCGACGATAATAACGAGCACGAACGCGGCGAAAACGTACGTCGCGGTGAGACGCGTTGCGAGCGTGCGAAACACGCCTTATTCTTCGCGCAGCGAGTAGCCGACTCCGCGATGCGTGTGGATGAGGCGTTTGGGAAATCCGTGATCGATTTTCGCGCGCAGATACGAGATGTACGTCTCGACGGCTCCAGGCCCGACGAAGCGTTCGGTGCCCCACACGCGATCGAGCAACTGATCGCGGCTAAAGACGCGATTGGGATTGCGCACGAGCGCGACGAGCAAGTCGTATTCGCGCGCGGAGAGGCCGATGCGCTTGGTGCCGCGCGTCGCCATGCGCGTTTCGAGATTGACTTCGAGATCGGCGAAGCGCAGCGTTTGCGGCTGCGCCAAACGCGGCCGACGCAACGCGACTTCGAGTCGTGCGGTGAGCTCCGCCATTTCGAACGGTTTGGCAACGTAGTCGTCGGCACCACCGTGAAGGCCCGCAATCTTATCGGCCGTCTCCGCCTTCGCGGAAAGCATGACGATCGGTGCTTCCGTGAGTTTGCGAAACATCGGCAAGAGCGCGATGCCGTCGACTTTGGGCAACATTACGTCCAGGACGATCGCATCGGGGCGCCAGTCGCGCGCGATCGCGAGACCGACTTGCCCGTCGGGGGCCGAACGCACGTCGTAGCCTTCATCGGCGAGCCCGATCTCCAGGAGTTCGCGAATGTTCCGTTCGTCGTCGACGACGAGAATGCGCGCGTGATCGCGCGCGATCGCTTGTGCTTGCATCGTAAGGCCGAGAATACCGAGCGAACCTGAGAGCCTTCTGTGAGTGCTGGGGCGCATGATGATTTCTCATCCGATCCTCAGGTTCGGGGCGCTTACGTCACCGCATCGCGCGCGACAGGCGCCACACCCATCGTGCGGACGTCGCGATTGAGCACGATCGCCGCGGCCACGACGCACGCGCCCCCGCACCAGGCAACGATGCCGATCGGTTCGTGCAGATAGAGCGCGCCGAAGAGCAGCGCGATAAATGGCGAGACATACGACCACGACGTCGCGAAGGTTGCAGTCGTGCGGCTGGCGAGCCAACTCAGAAGCGTATGTGCGCCCGCGCTCGCGACGATCGCGAGATAGCCGAGCGCGAGATAGCCCGCGAGGCTCGCGTGCGTCGGCACGCGTCGCTCGAACGCGAGCGAGAGCGCGAGCAGCACCGCCCCACCGACGAGTTGCTGCGCGCCCGCGAGCTGTAACATCGGGACGCGTGACGCGACCGCGCGCATTTGCGAAAGCCCCCAAGCGAATCCGATCTCGGAAACGACGATCGCGATGGCGGCGAGCGTCGAACGAGAATCGCGCGCGCTGCCGACGCCGGCGACGAGAACGACGCCGAGCATCCCGAGCACGACGCCCACGAGGACGCCAACATCGAAACGACGGCGCTTGGCGAACACGGCGAGTCCGACCGCGAAGAGCGGTGACGTTGCCGAAAGGACGGCCGCGAGACCCGAGGGCAAGATGACCTCCGCGCTATAGAGCGCGCCGAACGTGCCGGCGGTAACGGTGAGGCCGATCGCGACGATATCGCGTGTGTCGCGAGCCGTGATCCGCCGGACTTCCCCGCGCATCGCCGCAACGCCGAGCACGATGACGCCCGCGAGCGCGAAACGGACGCCCGCAGCCAGGAGCGGCGGCCACCCGCCGGAGATCCCGATCTCGATCGCGCCGAAGGTCGTTCCGAACACGAGGCAGAGGACGGCGAACGCGACGTACGCCCTTGTCACAACGACCCTCGATATGTTACAGTACAAATTACCATTATGCCCGCACAATATCACATCTCCGGAACGACCGCCAGCACCATCGCCGAGAGCGTCGAACGCGCGATCGACGGCGGACGCTTCGCAAGCGACGAGGCCCTCCCGACGATTCGCGCGCTCGCGAGCGCTCTCGGAGTGAGCCCCACGACCGTGAGCGCCGCCTTCGCGTTGTTGCGCAGGCGTGGACGACTCGTCGGCAAACGTCGCGGCGGCTCGATCGTCGTCGCGAAAGTTGCGTTCGAGAGCGCGACGCAAGCCGCGCCCGCAGCCGAGCCCGGCCGCAATCTCGCCGTCGCCAATCCCGACCCCGCATTTCTGCCGCCGATGCGAACCGCGCTCACGGCAGCCCTCGTCGAACGTCGGCTCTACACCGATATTCGCGACAGCGCGGTGTTGCTCGCGCGTGCGAAGCGCGCGTTCGTCGCCGACGGCGTTCCGGCAGATCACCTCGGCGTTGCGAGCGGCGCGATGGATGCGATCGAGCGCGCGCTCGTGGCGAGCCTCTCGCCCGGCGACGTCATCATCCTCGAAGATCCAACCTACCCGCCCTACGTCGAGCTCGCGCGCGTGCTCGGACTCCGCGTCGTACGCGTTCCCATCGACGAACGCGGCATCGTCCCATCTGGCGTTCGCGACGCCGTGCGCGCGGGGGCGAAGGCGCTCATCGTCGTTCCACGCGCACAGAATCCCACGGGCGTTTCGTTCGACGCGGCGCGCGTTCGCGAGCTCGAACGCGCGCTGGCAGGCGCGCCCGATCTCCTGGTCATCGAAGACGACTTTCTCAGCGCGATCTGCGGCGTTCCCCTCGCGACGCTCGTCGCGAAACGCAAAGCGTGGATGCACGTTCGTTCGTTCGCGAAGATCTTGGGGCCCGATCTGCGCGTCGCACCGTTTTGCGGCGACGCGCTCACCGTCGCACGCATGCAGGCGCGACAGCGACTCGGGTGCGGATGGGTCAGCGTCATGTTACAGGATGCCGCGGCGGCCGTACTGCGCGATCCCGATACGACGAAACGATTGCGTGCTGCAACGCGCACGTATGCTGCGCGACGCGCTGGATTTATCGATGCACTCGCCAACGCGGGCCTTCGTGCAAGCGCCGGTGCGAGCACGGGCTCCGGTTTTACGGTGTGGGTCGAAGTGCGCGATGAAACGGCGGCGGTGAGTGCCGCCCAATCGGCGGGCTATACGATCGACGGGGGCGCGAGATATCGAAGCAACGCCGCACCCGGTGTCCGCATCACGACAACGACGCTCGAGTCTCGCGATGCCTCCACGCTCGCAGCCGCACTCGCACGTGCCGAGCATCGCCGCGCGAGTGCGCACCCGTGATTATCGCCACGCACATATGCGAATATGGCGCTTCGTGAGAGTGCTCGCCGTTGGCTTCTTCTACTCGATCTTGTGACGAAAAAGCTGGATGTTCAAGCACGTCGTGTAAGAATTTCAAAGCAAATCCGGTCTTCCCGCAGTCTCCGGTACGGCTGGTGACAACCAGCGCGAATCGAACGGCGTTTTTTATGGTCCTCAGCGACGCAAAACGACCTTGGATCGCTTTCTTAATCACGACCGAGCGCTAAAGACCTAAATATGCTTTCTGAATTTCGTCGCTTGCGAGGAGTTCGGCGCGCGTGCCTGTCGTGACGACGCGTCCCGTCTCCAACACGTAGCCGCGCGTCGCGACCTGGAGGGCACCCATCACGTTTTGCTCGACGAGCAGCACGGTCGTGCCGCGAGCGTTGATCGCGCGGATGCTTTCGAAAAGTTCGCCGACGATGATCGGTGCGAGCCCGAGCGAGGGTTCGTCGAGCATCAGCAGTTCGGGTAGCGACATGAGCCCGCGACCGATCGCGACCATCTGCTGCTCGCCGCCCGAAAGCGTACCCGCGATCTGCTTGCGCCGCTCTTTGATGCGCGGGAAAAGTGCGTACACTTCTTCGAGCGTTTCATAGGTCGCAGCGCGCGCGCGTTTGGGGTAGGCGCCGAGGAGCACGTTTTCCTCAACCGTCATCTCGGGCCAAAGCTTGCGGCCTTCGGGCACGTGCGCGATGCCTGCGTTGACCACATCTTGCGATGGCGCTTTCGTGATGTCGATCCCGTCGAGCGTCATCGTGCCGGACGAACTTTCCACGATGCGCGAGATCGCGCGCATCAGTGTGGTTTTGCCCGCGCCGTTGGCGCCGAGCAACGTAACGACTTCGCCCCGCTCGATGTGCAGAGAACATTCCCACAGCACGCCGACGTCGCCATATCCGACGACGAGATCACGAATCTCAAGCATGCACGGATGTTCCTAGGTAGGCGGCGATCACGGTCGGATCGGCGAGTACGGCGTCTGGCAATCCCTCGGCCACTTTGCGACCTTCCACGAGCACCATGAGGTGCGAACACAGACCGCGCACCGCGCGCAAGTTGTGCTCGACCATCACGATCGTCGTGCCGCCCGCGCGAATCGAACGAATAAGATCGAGCGTGCGATCGGTCTCGGTCGGATTGAGACCGGCGAGCACTTCGTCGAGCAAGATGACTTTGGGATCGGTCGCGAGCGCACGCGCGATCTCGAGCCGCTTCTGCCCCGCAAGATTGAGTTCGCGCGCCGGTTTCTGCGCGCGATCGGCAATCCCGCAGCGCTCGAGAACCTCGGTCGCGATCGCGCGCGCGTGCTCGCGACCCTTGGGCTGTGGGCGACGTCCGAAAAACGCTCCGATCGTCACGTTATCGAGCACGCTCATCGTACGAAACGGGCGCACGATCTGATGCGTTGCAACGACGCCGTCGACGCAAATCGCCGCAGGCGACTTCTTCGTGAGCGGGTGCCCGTCGAACATCACCGTACCGGCAGACGGCGCCATGATGCCGGCGACGAGCCGGAAGAGCGTCGATTTACCCGCGCCGTTGGGGCCGATGAGCCCGAAGATCTCGCCGCGCGGCACGTCGATATCGACCTCGCGCACGGCCACGAGTCCACCGAAACGTTTTGTGAGCCCGCGCCCCGAGAGAATGACATCGCTCATCGTGGTGCCGCCGCGGGGGTGGATGCGACGCGTTTCTTGCGATTCGCAAAACGCTGGTACGCGCCGAGCACACCTTTCGGCTCGTAAAGCACGATCGCCATAAGCAAGAGCCCGAATGCGAGCAGATCGAGATTCTGAAAATTCGCCTCGAGTTGTTCGCGGATCGCCGTGTAGATCACGGCGCCGATGAGCGGACCCGTTACGGTCCCGAGGCCGCCGATGATCGGCATGATCACGAGTGCGATCGCGGTCGAAAACCCGAACACGGAATCCGGACTAATGAAGAGATAGTGCAGCGCATAAATACTGCCGGCACAACCCAAGATAAAAGCCGAAACGAAGAGCGCTTGCGTCTTCGCGATCGTGGTGTTGACGCCGAGCGTCTCGGCCGCGTCGGGATCCGCGCGCACGGCGGCGAGCGCGAATCCAAAGCGCGAGCGCTGGATCCAAATCGTCGCGAGAACGACAACTGCGCAGAGACCGAGTGCGAGGAAATATTGCGTCACGATCGGCAGCGTAACCGAGAGTGTGATGCCCGACGCGCCACCGGTAAGGCCGTTCCAATTGAGCGCGATGAGCCGCGTCGCTTCGCCGATGCCGATCGTCGCGATCGAAAAATACGGCCCCGTCAAACGAAAACACGGAATGCCGATGAGGAGCGAAAAGATTGCCGCGAGCGATCCCGAGACCAAGAATGCGACGGGGAGCGGCACGCTATGCTGCGCGAGAATCCCCGTCGTATAGGCGCCGATGCCCAAAAACGCGGCGTGGCCGAAAGAGACTTGCCCCGCAAATCCACCCACGATATTCCAACCCGCGCTCATCGTCCCGTAGAGCAGGATGAGGAACACGACGTCGATCGCGTATTCGGCGCCGGGCGCCACGAACGGAAAAGCGATCGCCGCGAAGAGAATCGCGGCGAAAACGATCGGCTTACGCACGACGCAGGCTCCGAATCATCCCGGCGATACCCTTGGGAAACGCCACGAGCACGACGACGAGCACGACGAACGAGATGAGATTTTGTAAAGACGCGGCCATGTAACGCACGCCGAAGGCTTCCGCAAGCGCCAGGGCGAGCGCCCCGAAGGCGACACCGACAAACGAATCGAGTCCGCCGAGAACGATTATACAAAAGGACTTTAGCAAGAGCGTTCGTCCGAAATCGGGGTTGAACGAAAAGAGCAGCGACAGGAGCGACCCCGCGAAACCCGTCAGCGCGATCCCGAGACCGAAGGCGATCCCCATCACGCGATCGACATCGATGCCCGTGATCTTTGCCGCATCGCGATCTTGCGCGACCGCGCGGATCGCGCGACCGAGTTGCGTGCGTGTGAGCAGCGTCTGGAGTGCGACGAGTGCGAGGACGCCCGCGACGAACACGTAGATGCGGGGCCACGCGATTTGAATCGGCCCGAGATGCACCGACGAATCGATGAACGGCGTTTCGATCGAGCGCGTATCGCCCGTGAAGAGCGTGTAGGCGAGATTCTGTAAGACGAGCCAGAGTCCGAAGAGCAAGAGCAGCGAGACGATCGGTTCCTGACCGAGCACGCGACGCACCAGAAATTTCTCGATCAAAAAACCGACGCCGAAAAAGAGCGGCACGATGACGAGCGGGGCGAGCAACGGCTCGACGTGCCACGTCGACCACATCCACCACGTCACGTACGCGCCGAGCATGAGGAAGCCGGCGTTGGCGAGATTGATAACTTTGAGCACGCCGTAAATGAGCGCGAGGCCGTACGACATTGCGGCGTACAGCCCAGCGACCAGCAACGCCGAGATCAGCGTTTCGAGGGTATCGATCGTGAGACTCGCTCTATGGGTTGGGGAGGACGGCGGCGCCGGTCTGTTCGCCCTTGGGCCAAACGATGACGACTTTCCCGTCGGGTAAATTTTGCGTCACGACGAACGGCGCGTTGATCTGACCGTTCGGAGCGAAGCGGATGTGGCCGCCGGGAAGAATCGTATCGCGGATATCGATATTTTTTAGCGCGGTGACGACGCGTGCCTTATCGACGCTACCGGCTTGCGTGATGGCGATGAGCAGCGTGCGCGCGGTTTCGTAGGGAAGCGCCGAAAACCACTCGAGCGATTGCGTCGGGTACGCCTTGGTCCATTTCTCATCGAAGGCTTTGACCGCGCCGTTGGGGATGAGCGAGTTCCACCACGACGCAGCGACGACGTAATTGACGCCGTCGCCGAGCGCGGCGCGAGCGCTCTTCTCGGGTCCGCGCGCACCGTAGGTCACGTACTCGTGTTTGAGACCCGCTTGCTTATATTGACGCTGCATCGTGATGTAGTCGTCGAGATGTGCGTCGACCATGAACGCGTTCGCGCCGGACGCCTTGACTTTTTGAAGCAGCGGCGTGAAATCTTTACCATGCAAATCGAAGGCTTCGTTCATCACGATTTGATAGTTCTTCGGTTTGGATTTCGCGCGCTCTTGAAGCCCTTTGACGAAGTCGCGACCGTGCGACGTGTTTTCGTTGACGATCGCCATCTTCAGCGGCGTCGGCAGCTTCTTCTCCGCCTGCATCTTTTCGATGAAATCGCATTCGGTCGCCGCGAGGCTTTCGATCGGTGAGAGCAACCCGAACACGGTCGAATATCCGCGCGTGTAGATTTCGCTCGAGGCACCGCCGCCGCCGACGTAGGGGATCTTGTGCTGTTGCGCCACGACCGTTTGCGCCTGAACTAAATCCGACGAGTACCCGCCGAGAAACGCATCGACCTTATCTTGCACCGCGAGTCGCTCGTAGAGATTGCGCGAGGTTGCGGGGTCGGTCTTATCGTCGTAGATCACGAGCTTGACCGGAATCTTCTTGCCGCCGACTTGCAGGCCGCCGTGCGCGTTGACGTCGTTGACCGCGAGCTCGTAGCCGAGCTTGAAATAACCGCCGATGCGGCTCTCTTCTCCGGTGAGCGGCAACACGGCGCCGATCGTCACCGCATCGGGCCCCGGATCGGCTGCGATCACGGGGCGAATCGCGCCCCCAAAGAGGAGTGCGACCGCGGCGGTCGTGGCGAGAGCGGAGATTCGTTTCATGGGCACCTTTATATGAAGGGCGGTTCCTTCGAATGCTAGGGGCGTGGGATAACCGGAACAACGTCCAGGTCTCACGTAATCGTTACGCCCGACGCAACAATGGG
>JANYGA010000070.1 GCA_025359485.1 Rhodospirillales bacterium
CCCCATCGCGAGACGCTTGCCGTCGCGCACGCCGATCCCGTCCGAAGCGATACGATATCCCGCCGCCGCCACGAGTGCGCGCGCGCCGACGAGATCGCGTTTATCCGTGCCTGCATGCGGGTTGAAGGCCCACATAAACGAGGGGATATCCTCCGTCGCCGGGGTCGTCGTGCCGTACGTCGTTTCATCGACGAGTTTTCTCTTGTCGATCGCGAGCCCGACCGCACGGCGCAATCGCGCGTCGGAGAACGGCACGCGCGTCGTATTGAAGATGATCGAATCGGCACCGTTGAAACGAACGAGGCGCACGTCGAGCCCGGCGATCGTGTGGAGTTGCGGATACGTCTTGGGCGTCGCTTGCGCGAAGTAGTCTAGTTCGTGCGCGCGTAATTGGTTTACGACCGTATTTTCATCCGGAACGAAGCGCACGACGATCTTGGGAATGCGTGGCTTGCCGAGATAATATTTGTCGTTTGCGACGTAATCGATCCGTTCGCCCCGAATCCAGCGCGCGATACGGTACGGCCCCGTACCGATCGGTTTGGAATTAAACGGTATTTTGTTGAGGTCGCCGTAGCGTTCTAAGAGATGTGCGGGAACGATCTCGATCGGCGAATCGCTGTGTGCGAAGAACGAATGGACGGCGGGCGCGAAGGGGCCTTTGAGGCGGAAGATCGCCGTAAAGGCATCGGGCGTCTCGACTCGCTCGACGCGATCGTATCCGTGGCGCGTGGCGACCGCCGTTTTCGGGTTCATGATCGCGCGCCACGAAAACGCGACGTCGCGACTCGTGAACGGCACGCCGTCGTGCCAGAGAACCCCGTGCCGCAGATGATAGGTAATCGAGCGACCGTCGCGAGCGATATCGCCGTTTTCCGTGGTGGGAACGCGCGCGGCGAGCACGGGCACGTCGTGGCCTTCGGGATCGGTTGCGACGAGTGGGTCCAGGGCGAGCGAGATGAGCTGCACCTCGACCTGTTGCGTGGCCAAGAGCGGATTGAGCGTATTGGGATTACTCGAAACCGCGATCCGTAACGTACGCTGCGGCGTCGTGCTCGCGGAGGTTTCGACGCGCGTGCACCCGCCGCCGAGTGCGATCGCTGCCAAAGCCAGAAGAAGCCGAAAACCAATCGCCATGGCGCGTGTATCGCGAAGCAGGCTAGCGAGTCATCCTCCCGATGTGACACGATGCTGGCACACCGAATCGTTATCGTGTGGACATCGGAGCGCGACGAGCGCCCGAATCACCACGACGACCGAGGTGCCCCATGGCGATCGAATCCGTTCCCGACCCGCGAGACCGTGCCGTTCGAGATTCCGCGCGCGACGCCGCCGACGATCTTGCCGAAATTCGCTACAGCCTCACGGCCCTTGGTGAAGCGCTTGTTGCCGATCGCGCGCGGACGCGTTTTCGTGGCTTCGGCCCCTGCCCCGTCGCGAAAATAGGCGTCGCGGGGTAGCGGACGCGCGCCACGTTGACGCACGAGACCCCGGCATGATAAGCTCCGGTGGTTCCGGCCCACGGCGTGGGGCGGAGTTTGTGTGCGTTCCGTTCGTGGAGCGCCCGTCACTTGGAGTGTCAGTGCCGACTATCAGTCAACTCGTCCGTCATGGACGCGCGAAGATCGAGAAAAAGGTCAAGGCCCCCGCCCTGCGCGTCGCGCAGACGGGACCGAAGCCCGGTCACCCCGATCTTCCCTTGCGCACGTTCGAGGTCCGGGGCAACCCGTTCCGCCGCGGCGTTTGTACCCAAGTGAAGACGATTACCCCCAAGAAGCCGAATTCAGCGCTCCGTAAAGTCGCGCGCGTGCGCTTGACCAACGGCGAAGAAGTCACGGCGTACATCCCGGGCGTGGGCCACAACCTCCAAGAGCACTCGGTCGTATTGATCCGCGGCGGTCGCGTCAAGGATCTCCCGGGCATCCGTTACCACATCATCCGCGGCACGCTCGACACCTCGGGCGTCGCGAATCGCAAGCAAGCTCGTTCGAAGTACGGAGCCAAGCGCTCCGGCAAGAAATAGGATAACGCAATGCCACGTAAGGGCGCCGTTCCCAAACGGCCGATTCTCCCCGATCCGCGCTTTAATTCCAAAGTTTTGTCGCGCTTTATCAATAAGGTCATGCTCGCCGGTAAGAAATCCACCGCCGAGAAGATTACGTATGCCGCGCTCGAGATGGTCGGCGAGAAGCTCGGCCGCGACCCGATGGACGTCTTCACGCAAGCGCTCGGCAACGCGATGCCGCTCGTCGAAGTGCGCCCTCGCCGCGTCGGCGGTGCCACGTACCAGGTCCCGATGGAAGTGCGCCCCGACCGTCGCCAAGCGATGGCGATGCGTTGGTTGATCCAATACGCGCGCAAACGCCCGGGACATTCGATGGAAGAGCGTCTCGCAAACGAGATCATGGATGCCGCGAATAACGTCGGAAACTCCGTCAAGAAGCGCGAAGACACGCACAAAATGGCCGAAGCCAACAAAGCGTTCGCCCACTACCGTTGGTAATCTGAGATGGCATTAGTCGCACGCGAGTATCCCCTCGAGAAGACGCGCAATATCGGTATTGCCGCGCACATCGACGCGGGCAAAACGACCGCTACGGAACGCATCCTCTACTACACCGGCCGTACGCATAAAATCGGCGAAGTCCACGATGGCGCGGCCACCATGGACTGGATGGTTCAGGAACAGGAACGCGGCATCACGATCACGTCGGCCGCAACGGCCTGTACGTGGCGCGACACCCGCATCAACATCATCGATACGCCTGGCCACGTGGACTTCACCGTCGAAGTCGAACGCAGCCTTCGCGTGCTCGACGGCCTCGTCGCGCTCTTCGATTCGGTTGCCGCCGTGCAGCCGCAGTCCGAGACCGTTTGGCGTCAGGCAAACAAGTATAAAGTGCCGCGTATCATCTTCGTCAACAAGATGGACCGCATGGGCGCGAACTTCTTTAATTGCGTCGATAAGATTCGCGAGCGCCTCGGCGCACGCGCCGTGCCGATTCAGATTCCGATCGGCGCCGAAGCGGAATTCCTCGGCGTGGTGGATCTCTTCGAGATGAAGAAGATCATCTATACCGACGACCTCGGCTCCGTCATGGATTCAGGCCAAGAACTCGACGGCGAACTCCTCGAAGTCGCGCAAAAATGGCGCGGCGAATTGATCGAAGCGATCGCGGAGCAAGACGACGCGCTTCTCGAGATGTATTTCGCGGGCGACGTCATTCCGGTCGAGCGTCTCAAGCTGGCGTTGCGTAAGGCGACGATTGCCGGTGACGTGTTGCCGATGCTTTGCGGCTCGGCGTTTAAGAACAAAGGCGTTCAGCCGTTACTCGATGCCGTCGTGGAGTTTCTCCCTTCGCCGATCGAAGCGAAGACGATTACGGGCATCGATCCCAAGACCGATCTTCCGATCGAACGCGTTGCCGACGACGATCAGCCGTTCTCCGCGCTCGCGTTCAAAATCGCAACCGATCCCTACGGAAACCTCACGTACTTCCGCGTCTATTCGGGTACGCTCGAAAAAGGTTCGTACGTGTATAATGCGCGTTCGGGCCGCAAGGAGCGCATCGGGCGCATCCTGCGCATGCACGCGAATTCGCGCGAAGATATCAACTCCATCGGCGCGGGCGACATTGCGGCCGCCGTCGGCCTCAGCGATACGCGCACGGGCGACACGCTCTGCGATGAAAAGCAGCCGATTATCCTCGAGAACATCGTGTTCCCCGAACCCGTGATCTCGCAGGCGATCGAGCCTAAAACGAAAGCCGACCAAGATAAGCTCGGCACGGCGCTCTCGCGTCTCGCGCAAGAAGATCCGACGTTTCGCATGCGCACCGACGAAGAGACGCAGCAGACGATCATCGCCGGCATGGGCGAGCTCCATCTCGAGATCATCCTGGATCGCCTCAAGCGCGAATTCAAGGTCGAAGCTAACGTCGGCAAGCCGCAGGTCGCGTACAAAGAAGCGATCACCAAGACTGTCGAAAAGCAGGGTAAATTCGTCCGGCAGACCGGTGGTAAGGGGCAGTACGGCGATGTCTGGCTGCGCCTCGAACCGGGCGAACCGAACTCCGGTATGGTCTTCACGTGGGCCGTCGTCGGCGGTACGATTCCTAAGGAATACTCCAAGGCGATTCAGGAAGGCATCCGCGAAGCGTCCGAAAACGGCGTGCTCGCGGGCTATCCGGTCCTCGACTTCAAGGCGACGATTTTCGACGGTAGCTACCACGATGTCGACTCTTCGGAAATGGCGTTTAAGATCGCCGGCTCGATGGCGTTTAAAGAAGCCAATCGCGCTGCCGGTCCGATCTTGCTCGAGCCGATCATGAAAGTTGAAGTTACGACGCCGAAAGACTATCTCGGCGCGATTAACGGCGACCTCAATAAGCGTCGTGGGCTCATTCAGTCGAGCGAAGAAGTCACCGGCGGTGCGTCGACGATCACGGCGAACGTCCCGCTTTCGGAGATGTTCGGATATGCGACCGACATGCGTTCCGCAACGCAAGGCCGCGCGACGTATACGATGGAGTTCTCGCACTACGAGAAGGCGCCGAAATCCGTCGAAGAAGAGATCATCGCCAAGAACAAGGGCAAATAGCCCGAGATCCATCCGCCGCGAGGCGGACCTGTCCCATAACAACTTAACCAATACACACACTACCCGATGCCCGACCCGTGGAGATGAGCCGCGAGCGCGGCGAAGGGGGGCATCGGGGGGTTAACCGCCCCGATTTTCAAAGAAAGATTAGTATGGCGAAGGCAAAATTCGACCGCAGCAAACCGCACGTCAACATCGGCACGACGGGTCACGTCGACCACGGCAAAACGACGCTCACCGCGGCGATCATCAATTGCCTAGCCACCGAGAATTCGAACATCCAAAAGCGCAACGTCGACGATATCGATAATGCGCCCGAGGAAAAAGAGCGCGGCATTACGATCGCCATTTCGCACCAAGAATACGAGACCGCCGGTCGCCACTACGCGCACGTCGACTGCCCCGGGCACGCCGACTACATCAAGAACATGATTACCGGTGCGGCGCAGATGGACGGCGCGATTCTCGTCGTCTCCGGCACCGACGGCCCGATGCCGCAGACGCGCGAGCACATCTTGCTCATGAAGCAAGTCGGCGTTCCGTACATCGTCGTGTTCCTCAATAAAGTCGACCTCGTCGACGACGAAGAGCTCCTCGAGCTCGTCGAGATGGAAGTCCGCGAACTGCTCGGCAAACAGGGCTTCGACGAAGATTGCCCGGTTATCCGCGGTTCTGCGACCAAGGCGCTCCACTCGAGCAACAAGCGTGGCGATCCGGATGCCGATCCGATCTTCAAGCTCATGGATGCCGTCGATGCGTACATCCCGACGCCGGCGCGCGCGATCGACAAACCGTTCCTGATGCCCGTCGAAGACGTCTTCACGATCACGGGCCGCGGCACGGTCGGCACGGGCCGCGTCGAGCGCGGTCAGGTCAAAGTCGGCGAAGAAATCGAGATCGTCGGTCTGCAAGAAAAAGCGCGCAAGACGACCGTCACGGGCATCGAGATGTTCCGCAAGCTGCTCGACATGGGCATCGCGGGCGACAACATCGGCGTGCTGCTGCGCGGCATCGAGCGTACGGACATCGAGCGCGGCCAAGTGCTCGCGAAGCCGGGCTCGATC
>JANYGA010000080.1 GCA_025359485.1 Rhodospirillales bacterium
TGATTGCCGGCCGACATCGCGATCACGCCGCCCGCACGTTCGTGCGCGCTAAGGCGCAAGAGGCGATTCGCCGCACCGCGATCTTTGAAGGCACCCGTGCGCTGGCGCGTTTCGAGTTTGAGAAAGACATCGGCGCCCGACCGTTCGCTAATCGCCGGAGCCGCGACGCTCGGCGTGCGCACGATCGACGTCGCGATGCGATCCGCGGCTGCTTCGATATCTGCAAAGACGACCGGTAACGCCATCGTGCGAGCATACGACGCCTAGGCACGCTCTCCGCCGCGTTAGGCGTGCTCCACTAGCGCGATGACGTCTTTGGCGGTAAGCCTTCCGATCGAAGCCGAGCTATAGGTCGACGAGCCGACCGGTTGGAGGTACGCGCCGTCGGGATCGGGCTCGTAGAATCCGCCGAGCACGCGCGCGGTTTCGGTCGCGACGAGTCCGTACGCGACGGGGAAGGTCAATCGTTCGGCTTCGATCATCTTACGAGCGTCTTCGAGAGAATCGACGGACGCCGCGATGACGTCGATGTGCGCTGCATCAAATGCGGCTTTCGAAACTTGTTTGCATCTCGTTTTCGCCACCCGTTTATTTCGTTCGTGAAGCTTCGTGCGATGTAAGCGCTGTTACGGTCGATTCGGCGGATGCCGACCTACACTGGCGCTGCGAGCTACATCGACGTCACGATGTGTCGACGTCGACCCCTCGCTACTGGAGAATGCGATGTTCCGTTCCTTATCGGTGCTCGCCGCCGCAGCAATCGTGCTCGCGTCGCCGAGCATCGCTCGCGCGATCGAGACGAAGACCGAGATGCTGGCGACCGTCATCTGCCGCCCCGCAACGACGTCCGAGCACGGTAATGCCATGATGATGGCCGGTCACGCCATGATGGTGTGCAAAGCGATCCCGAGCGCGATGATCGCGGCCATCGCGAAAGATGCGAATTTCGGCCCGGACTTGAGAAAAGCGCTCAACCCGCAGCAGGTCGATGCCGCATGGCGCGCTTGGACCGAGAAAGAATTTGCGGTGCTGCCAGCCGGCGGCTAGGCGCGAGGCGAGCCTTTCGCGGACTCCCAAGCGCGAACCGTCTCGATCTTGCTCGCGAGAAACTTCATGTAGCCACCGGAGAGCAAGAATTGTTTGCGGAGCGGATCGAGCGTAAACGGCACTTCACCACCGTCGTCGCGCGCGATCACTTCGCGTTCGAGATCGATGCTCGCAAAGATCGATTCCAAGAGCGCGTCGATCTCGGTCGCGTCGACCACGATCGGCGCGATACCGTTATTGTACGCGTTCTCGTAAAAGATGCGCGCGAAACTCGGCGCGATCACCGCGCGGAAGCCACGATCGGCGAGCGACCACGCCGCGTGTTCGCGCGAACTACCGCATCCGAAGTTTTCGCGCGCGACGAGGATCGCCGCTTCGCTATGTCGCGCGAGTAGTTCCGCGCCGCCCGTCATGCCCGTGAAGAGGTGTTTGCCGAGTCCGGTTTTTTCGATGCCGGTGAGGTTATGCGCGGGAATGATTTGATCCGTATCCACGTTCGCGCGATCGAGCGGAAGAACCGTGCCTGCAATGATCATGCGCGCACCTCCGTCGCGGTCACGGTTGCGGTCGCATCGACGACTCCGAGTTCGCTCGGGCTCGCGATGCGGCCGAGCACGGCACTTGCCGCAACGACGGCGGGCGATGCGAGATGGACGCGACCACCCGTGCCCATTCGGCCGGGGAAGTTGCGATTGGTCGAAGAGATGCATCGCCCGCCCGGTGCGAGCACGCCCATCGACATCCCCAAACACGGGCCGCACGACGAGTGCGTCCACAGGCATCCGGCATCTTGGAAAATGTCGTGCAACCCCTCGCGTTCGGCCGCGCGTTTGACCGCCTGCGATCCCGGCGTGACGATCGTCGGAATCGTCACCGTGCGACCACGTAAGACCTCGGCCGCCGCGCGCAGATCCGAGAGCCGCGAATTGGTACAGGACCCGATGAATGCTTGATCGAGCTCGAGCTCGCGTAGATCGCTACCCGCTTCGACGCCCATATATTTCAGCGATGAAGCTTCGGCATCGGCGGGAATCTGCGCACCGAGCGCGATCGCTTCGCCGGGATTCGTGCCCCAGGTGACCATCGGTCGCAGGGCATCGACGTCGAGGGTGATCTCGCGATCGTACGTCGCGTCGGGATCCGCACGCAACGTGCGCCAAAACGCGACCTTTGCTTCGAAGTCTTCGCCCGTCGGCTGATTTTCGCGACCGCGCAGGTACGAGAACGTCGTTTCATCCGGCGGACACATGCCGGTTGTGGCGCCGGCTTCGATCGCCATGTTGCAAAGCGTCATCCGCTCGTCCATCGAAAGCGCGTCGATCGCACTTCCGGCGTACTCGAGCACGTAGCCCGTTCCGCCCTTGAAGCCGAGCGTCGCGATCACGTGGAGCGCGAGATCTTTCGCCGTCGCCCCGCCTTGGAGGCGGCCGTTGACGATCACGCGCATCACTTTCGGTCGTTGTAACACGAGCGTTTGCGCGAGCATCGCGCCGCCTTGCGCCGTCGAGCCGACGCCGAGTGCGAATGCACCGAACGCGCCGAGCGTACACGTGTGGCTATCGCCGCAAGCGAGCGTCATGCCCGGTTCGACGTAGCCGCGTTCGGGCGTGACGACATGACAGATGCCGTTTTGGCCGATATCGAAGAGCGCGATCTTATGCCGCTTCGCCCAATCGCGCAGCACCTTCGCTTGGATCGCCGTTTCCATGTCTTTGGCGGGCGAGACGTGATCGTTGATCGCGACGATGCGACCCGGATCGTAGAGCGTGTCGCCGTACTCGCGCTCGATTTCGAGCGCGCCCTGCGGCGTCGTAATCTCGTGCGCGACGACGCGATCGACGAAGACGAGGGCATTATCGCCCGGCAACGCCTCGACGACGTGTGCGTTCCAGACTTTCTCAAACAGCGACTGGGGCATGGGTTCCCTTCGGTTCTTCCGTCGAATTGCCGCCGCGCAATCCCGCGCAGCGCAGATGATCGATGCGAATCGCGCGGTTCACGGAGCCCACGATCGCGCGCAGGCTCGCCGTGACGATACTGGGGTCGCGGCCGACCCCGAAATGCGCGACTCCCGCCGTCGCGACATCGACGTACGACACCGCCGCGGCATTCGCACCCGACCCGACGGCATGTTCGTGATAATCGCCGACGGCGATCGCGACACCGAGATCTTGCGCGAGCGCGCCGACGAAGGCGTCGATCGGACCGTTGCCCGTGCCCCACAGCGTGCGTACGCCGCCGGCATCGGCGATCGTCGCTTCGATCGTGGCGCGTCCGAAGCCGTCGTCGGCGACGTGATATTCGACGAGGCGCAGCGGCGTTTGCGTGCCGAGGTATTCGCTTTCGAATGCGGCGAGAATATCCGAGGGCGAGACTTCCGTACCCGTTTCTTCCGACATCCCTTGCACCGCGCGACCGAATTCGACTTGAATGCCGCGGGGCAGATCGTAACCGTAATCGTGCAGCATCACATACGCGACGCCGCCCTTCCCCGATTGACTGTTGATACGGATGACGGCTTCGTACGTGCGACCGACGTCTTGCGGGTCGATCGGCAGATACGGAATCTCCCACACGACATCGCGGCCCGCATCGCGCGCCGCGAAGCCTTTCTTGATCGCGTCTTGATGCGAGCCCGAGAACGCGGTGAAGACGAGTTCGCCGCCATAGGGATGGCGCGCCGGAACGGGCAGCCGATTGCAATATTCGACCGTCTGCACGATCTCGGGAATGTTGGAGAGATCGAGCTGCGGATCGATGCCTTGTGAGAACATGTTGAGGCCGAGCGTCACGACGTCGACGTTGCCCGTGCGCTCGCCGTTTCCGAAGAGCGTGCCTTCGACACGATCGGCACCCGCCATGAGCCCGAGTTCGGCTGCCGCCGTCGCCGTGCCGCGGTCGTTGTGCGGATGCACGGAAAGCACGATCGCATCGCGACGCGTGATGTTGCGGCCGAACCATTCGATTTGATCGGCGTACACGTTGGGCGTCGCCATTTCGACCGTGGCTGGCAAATTAAGGATGATCTTCCGCTGCGGCGTGGGGTCCCACACGTCCATCACGGCTTCGCAGATCTCGCGCGCGAAATCGAGTTCGGTGCCGGTGAAACTTTCCGGGGAATATTCGAGCCGGATATCGGACTGCGGAATCTTCGCCGCGTTCGTCTTGATACGCGCGATCGCGTCGGTTGCGATTTTGACGATGCCTGGCCGATCGAGCCCGAAGACGACGCGTCGCTGCAAAGTCGAGGTCGAATTATAGACGTGCACGATCGCGCGCGGTGCGCCTGCAATCGCTTCGAACGTGCGATCGATGAGATCGGGGCGCGCTTGCGTGAGCACTTGGATCGTGACGTCAGCGGGAATCGCTTTGGAATCGATGAGTTCGCGAACGAAATCGAAATCGGGCTGCGATGCGGCGGGGAAGCCGACTTCGATTTCTTTGAATCCCAGACGCACGAGCAGATCGAACATGCGGCGCTTGCGTTGCGGTCCCATCGGTTCGATGAGTGCCTGATTGCCATCGCGCAGATCGACGCTACACCACAGCGGGGCACGATCGATCGTTTGCGACGGCCAACGGCGGTCGGGAAGATCGATCTGACCGAACGGTCGGTATTTGTGGACCGGCATCGAGGCCATCGTGTTACATCACCAATCGGGTTCTGAAGCGAAATTCGATGAAAAAGGACCGTCGCATTTGCGACGGCCCCTCATCGTGAGTGGAGCAAACGGCGCTAGCGATTACGCTTGGGGCGTACCGCTAAGGAGGAGGTCGGAGAAAATCGTCGGGCCGTTCATGCTCGAGCACCGTACCATGCGTCCGCGCGCGGCGTCAAGGCCGATCGTGCGCTTTTCGCGATGCGAACGAAACGACGAATTCTTGTGACCTTCGGTTGACTTCATTGTGGAGTGCACGGTACAACAGTCGCACATGTCGCAGCTCGTTCTCGTCGTAAGCCTCCTTATTCGCGAACCACACGGTTCGGCGTAAGAGCTTTCGCGTAAACGACACGAGTCGCAGCGAAGCCCCCGCCGAACCGGCGGGGGCTTTTTGTTTCTCAAGCATCTTTCGAAAACGCCACGACGTCATTGCGACGATTAGGGAGCCACTAGCGTGTCACAGCTCGCCGAATCCACCGGCGCTCAATTGGTCCTCGATATCCTCGCAGACGAAGGCGTCGAAGTCGTCTTCGGCTATCCCGGCGGCGCGATCATGCCGCTTTACGACGCGATGTTCTCACATCCGATCGAGCACATTCTCACGCGCCACGAAGCGGCGGCCGCGTTCGCTGCCGGCGGATACGCGCGATCGAGCGGACGCGTCGGTGTCTGCATGGCGACCTCAGGTCCCGGCGCGACCAATCTCGTCACGGGCATCCTCGATGCGCAAATGGATTCGATTCCGATGGTCGCGATTACGGGCCAAGTGCGCTCGGAACTGATGGGCACCGATGGCTTCCAAGAAGCCGATGTGACCTCGATCATGGGTCCCGTCACCAAGCGTGCGGTCTGCGTGCGACGTGTCGAAGATCTCGAGCGAATTCTGCGGGCCGCGTTTCGCGTGGCGCGCGGTCCGCGGCCCGGTCCCGTCCTCGTCGATATTCCAAACGATATCCTTAAAGCGAAGTGTCCGAAGATGGATCACTTCGCGCCCCACCCCGTCCCGATCGCAAGCGAACGTCCCCACGACGTCGCAATCGATGCCGCAATCCAACTCTTGCGCGGTGCCGAGCGTCCCGTCGCCATCGTCGGCGGCGGCGCCCGCAGTGCCAATGCGGTCCATATTTTCCGCGAGTTCGTGGCGATGTTCGATCTGCCGTATGCCGCGACGATCAACGGTCTGGGCTGCGCGGCACCGGGCGATCCCAATTTTCTCGGTATGCTCGGAATGCACGGCTGGAAAGCCGCGAACATCTCGGTGAACAACGCCGACGTCATCTTCGCTCTCGGCATGCGATTCGACGATCGCGTGACGGGCAAGCCCGATAAATTCGCGCGCAACGCGAAGATCGTTCATGCCGACATCGACGCATCGGAATTCAATAAAATCATCCCGGTCGAAATCGCCTTGCGTGGCGATCTGCGCGCCACCCTCGGTTCGCTCGTGCGCCGCGCAGCGCAATCGCAACCGCCGCGGTTCACGAGCTGGGCTGCGGAAGCGCGCGCGCTCGGCGGACCGTTGCCCGCCGATCGTGCGCCCGCGGGGGCGATGTCGGCGACGAGCGTGCTCGATGCATTCTTCGCCGTCGCCCCGCCCGACGTGATCGTCGCAACCGACGTCGGCCAACATCAGATGTGGGCCGCGCAGCGTCAACGCGCGATCCATCCGCGCAATTTCGTGACCTCTGCGGGCCTGGGCTCGATGGGCTTCGGATTACCCGCAGCCATCGGCGCGCAGATGGCGAACGCGGATCGCACGGTCGTTGCGATCTGCGGCGACGGCGGCTTTCAGATGTCGCTCCCGGAGATGGCGACGCTACGCCGCTACGATATTGGCGTGAAGATTTTGCTCATCGACAATCAACGGCTTGGCATGGTGCGTCAATGGCAAGAGCTCTTCTACGATAAGCGATACTCGCACACCGATCTCTCCGACAATCCCGATTTCGCAGCGATCGCGATGGGCTATCGCATTCCCGCGCAATCCATTTCCGATGAAGCCGATCTTCCCGCCGCCCTCGCGACGTTTCTCGCGACGCCCGGACCCGCGATGTTGCACTGTGCGTGTTACGCCGCTGAGAACGTGTGGCCGCTCATTCCACCGGGCGCGACGGTCCACGATGCGATGAACGGCTCCGCATCCGAGCCCGAACCGGCGATTGCTTAACCCATGCAGCTTTCACTCGTGATGCACGACTGGCGCCTTTTGGAGCGTATCGTCGGCCTCACCAATCGGCTCGGATGCGCGTACACGTCGCTCTCCGTGAAGCCGAGCGACGCGTACTATCATGCCACGATCGATTTCGTCGGGCCGCCGGATGCGCTGCGCCGCCTCGACGCACAACTCACCCGTCTGCTCAACGACGAAAAGGAAATGTCCCGATGAACGCTCTCTACGACCGCGACGCGAATCCGTCGAAACTCGAAGGCAAGACCATCGCCATCATCGGCTACGGCAGCCAGGGTCGCGCGCACGCACGCAATTTGCGCGACAGCGGCCATCACGTGATCGCCGCCCTTCGCGACGGCTCGCCCTCGCGCGGCGCAGCCGCGGAAGACGGCGTGCCGTACGATAGCATCGAGCATGCCGTCGCACGCGCCGACATCGTGATGATTCTCGCACCCGACGAAGAGCAGCCCGCGATCTTCATGCGTTCGATCGCCCCGCACCTCAAAGATGGCGCGTATCTCGCCTTCGCACACGGCTTCGCGATCCACTTCGGCACGATCGTGCCGCCGCCGAACGTCAACATCTTCATGTGCGCGCCCAAGGGTCCGGGTCGTTTGGTCCGCAGCGAATACGAAGCCGGCCGCGGCGTGCCGTGCCTCATCTGCGTGCAGCAAGATCCCGCGGGCGACACGCGCGACGTCGCACTCGCATACGCATCGGCGATCGGCGGCGGCCGCGCGGGCATCCTCGAAACGACGTTCAAAGAAGAGTGCGAAACCGATCTCTTCGGCGAGCAGGCCGTGCTCTGCGGCGGGCTCTCCGCGATGGTACAAGCCGGATTCGAAACGCTCACCGAAGCCGGCTATGCGCCCGAAATGGCCTACTTCGAAGTACTCCACGAAGTGAAGCTCATCGTCGATTTGATGTACGAGCGCGGCATCGAAGGCATGCGCGATAGCATCAGCAACACCGCGAAATACGGCGACTACACGCGCGGACCGCGCGTCATCACGCCCGAAACCAAGGTCGCGATGAAGCAGATCCTCACCGAGATCCAAAACGGCACCTTCGCGCAACAATGGGTCGCCGAGCACGCCGCAGGCAAGCCCGCATTCGTCGAATACCGCAAGAAGCACGCCGCACATCCGATCGAAGACGTCGGCCGCAAATTGCGCGGACTCATGCCGTGGATGCGCGCGAATCAGACGAAGCCCGAACCGGTGGAAGCGGGCGGCACGGCCGACCACGGCTTTCGGATGATGTAACTTCGCGCGCGGATCCCGCACGCGATCATCGCACGACGACCGTTCGCTTCTGCGAGCGGTCGTTATTTATTTGGCGAGATCGAGCTATCCACCCGAGCAGCGCCATGGGTTCGCGATCGAGGCGCTCCTCCAACCGGATATCCGTTTCTTTCTCGCCCGCGACACGCGGAGCATCATCGGTTGCTGCGGCGTTGCATTCGACGACGGATATGCCGAACTCAAGCGCATGTTCGTTCGCGATGCCGCGCGTGAAACCGGCGTTGCCGATGCGTTGCTCGCGCATATCGAAGCCGTCACGCGAGCGCGCGACATCGCGTGCCTGCGTCTCGAAACGGGCGCCCGACAAATTGCCGCGCTTCGATTTTACGAACGCGCCGGCTTCGTTCGAAGAAACGCGTTCGGTACGTACGTGACGCTGACGCCGGAAGCCATCGCGACGAGCATCTTCATGGAAAAGCGACTCGGCTAAGCCTTACCCCAGATGAGATCGACTCGCCACGCGTGCGCGTGCATGAGGTGATCGGTCGGATATTCGATCTCGCATGCACCGAGATTCGTGAAGCCGGCGCGTTCGCAAACGCGATTGGATGCGACGTTGTCGACGGCGGGAAAGGCGAAAAGAAATCGGCGCTTTCGTAACTCTCGCACGCGCGCGATGATTTCGCGCGCCGCTTCCGTCGCGATGCCGCGACGGCCGAATTGCGGCAAGACGGTCCAACCCGCTTCGAAGATATCGTCTCCCGCCCACGCCGATTCCCAAAAACCGATATTACCGACGGCCTGTTTCTCGGTCGGAATCCAAATCGTCATCATGCCGCCATCGCCCGACCAATCGCGGTACGCTTCGTGTCGCGAGCGGATCTTCTCCGGCGTCTCCGCGCCACCGAGATGCGCCATGACCGCGGCATCACCGACCGTCCGTTCCAAGAGCGGCAAATCGGCATCGTTCCAACGCCGCAATTCGATCATCGTCGGAGACCGCTCACGTCCGCGGCGCTGCGAATGAATTCATGCGCGAGTTCTCCGTCGGCCGCTGCGACGATCGCATACGTTGCCATGGGATCTGGGATGAGTGCGGGCGTGCGTCCTTCGCGATCGAAGATGACGCCGCCGGCAGCGTGCACGATCGCGAGCGGGCCCGCGAGATCGTGCGTGTGCGCCACCTGGCGATCGATACCGACGAACGCACCGAGCGACCCGTCGGCGACGCGACACAGATCGACGGCCGTGCTTCCCGAGATGCGTACGCGTTGCGCGCGATCGCGCGGTCGCGGCACGTCGCGATCGCGCGTCGGGCTCGGCAGACCGACGAGTTCGCCGCGACGCGCCGCGATACGCGTGCCATCCGCGTACGCGAAACCATCGTCGCCCGCATACCAGCGTCGTCCGCTCGCCAGATCGCTCACGAAGCCCGCGATCGCGAGGCCGTCGCGCACGAGACCGACGGCGATCGCGTACGGCGGATAGCCCGCGCGAAAATTCCGACTGCCATCGAGCGGATCGAGTGAGATCCACGCGTCCCCCCGTCCCGGCGGCGCGCCGACGAGGCCGATCTCTTCACTGACGATCGCGAGCCCGAGTTCGCGCAAGACCGCGATCGCCGCACGTTCGGCCGCGGCATCGGCCGCTTCCGTGCGCGCACCATCGGCGCCCATACCCGTCGCTTGGGCCGAACCGAGATCGACGATCGCTGCGTTGACGGCCGACGCCGCGCGCGCCGCGCACGCGAGGAATCGCGTTTCGAGCGACGCATCGGGATGTGGCGCCGGGACGACGCGCGAGAAACGCGCGGCCGATGTCGCTTCGTCGTAGCCGTTTTTGCGATAGAACGCATGCGCGCCGGCGCGCCAATTCGACGATTGCAGATCGATCGTCGCGCAGCCGAGGTTTCGCGCCGCATCGTCGATCGCACCGAGCATCGCGCGGCCGACGCCCGAACCCCGGAGGCTTTCATCGACGGCGAAGCCGCCGAGCCACGCGATGCGCCGATCCGACGTTAGCGACGCGCGCGCTTGCACGACCGCGATCCCGACGACGCGACGATCGCATTCGGCGACGATCGTGCGCGCGTTCGAATCACGTAACACGCTCCCGTATTCGCGCAAGGCATCCGCGTTCGCGCCGACCTCATCGTGGCCGCCCATCGTCGCGATGAGGCGCACGATATCGGCACGATCGGCCCACGTGCCGGGCCGCACGCGCAACGCTTCGGGATTCATCGGATGGGATTTCGCCACGGCGTCCGCCGCAACCACTCGCGCGATGCGTCGCTCTTGCCGTAACGACTCGCCGTCGTGATAACCGTGCGGAGGGACACGACCATTTCACGCATCTCACAACCGCTAACCCCGATCGCGGTCGATCGCGCATCGCAAGCTCGCACGTTCGCCCAACACGGCTCGCTCTTCGTCGAGCGCGCAATCGAGGGAGACTTCATCGCGGCGGAATCGTATCTGCGCGCGGACTCCGTCATGCGCCGCACTTTCGACGATCTCGAGAACGCGTCGACCGCGACCTACGTGATCGGCAATCATCGCAACGACGATCACTTCGATTTCGAGCATCGCGCGGTAACGTGGGATCCGCACAGCGCGCTGCGCACGACGACCGGTGGCGCGCAATCGCCCGCACTCGGCCTCGGCCACGAGCTCGTTCACGCCGATGAAGCGGCCGACAAACGCGAGTATCTCGCGACGACATTCGATGCCGCGTACGACGACAAAGAAGAGCGCCGCGTGATCGTCGGTGCGGAGACGCACGCCGCGCGAACCCTCGGCGAGGGCACGCGTCACGATCACAGCGGTCGGGTTTTCACGGTCGATTCCCCGACGGCATTCGCATAGGCGGTAACCGATGGCACACGTCCACCAAATTCAAACCAACGTCTGCACGAGCGTCCTCGCACGAACGCTGCAAAATACTCTCCGAAATGGAGCTTCGTATTCGACATCGATCCAAAACGCTCGATCGAAAATTTCAGCTGACGCCTTCGGTCGACTCGTTCTTATACTGCGGGTTTCATTACTCAGACGCCGAATTGCTGCGTCGGTATATCCGGGAGAATTCGGAAAAGGCCTTCGAGGAGTTGGTCCTCCGCTACGTGGATCTGATTTACTCGGCCGCCAGTCGCCAGATTGGAGATTCTCCCAACGCGGCTGAGGACATCACCCAGGACGTTTTCTCCGTTCTCGCTCGCAAAGCTGCGTCTCTACAGACCCACCCCAACTTGGTCGGGTGGCTCTACGCCAGCACGCGCCTCGCTGCGGCCGA
>JANYGA010000083.1 GCA_025359485.1 Rhodospirillales bacterium
GATCGACGTGCGCGTCGTCGGCGGCGATCGTGCCGACGTAATCTGCCGCCCAGCCCAGACCACCCGTGAGGTACGCGAGATCGAGGTCGTGCGTGGCGCTCGTATCGCTGCGCAATTCGAGCGTCAACGTCGGCCGGTCGCGCAGATCGTTCGGGAGTGATGGAAAGACGATGTGGCTATCGTACAGTCCCGTTTCGATACGATCGGCGTATTTGAGCACGACGCCGTCGTTCGTTGCGAGAAGCCGTGCCGTCTCGCGCGCAGGCGTTCCAGGAACGGGCTTCTCGTGGACGACGATCACGTCGCGACCGACGAATTTATCGAGCACGGTCTGCGGTCGGAGCAAATCGAAATTAAAATTTTGCTCATCGACGCGAATCGCGCCCGGCGCGCTGAGATCTTCGAGAATCGCGGTCGGCGGTTGGAGTGCACCGCTGACGTCGCGCCACGCGATGTGACTCGTGCCTGCGGTCAGGGCGATCCGCCGCCGATCGTGCACGAGGGCGAGATCGGCGTTGTAGATCGTCACGTCGACCGCTTTCTGATCGGCCGACGTCGTCGTTCGTTCGGGCACCTCCGTCGCGCCACGTATCGGGGCGAGAGCGGCGGTCGCGACAACCAGTGCGGTCGCGAGGAGCAGGGGCGAGCGATTCACGCGACGTCCTTCCGAGGCACGGCACGCCTCGATCACGCAACGTGCGCCGAGGAACAAACGTGACCGCGAACCGTCTGCCGCCCCGCTTACGCCGTTTCCGGAAGCGCTGCCTCGCGCAGGCGACGCGTGGCCGTCGCGTGCGGTCGCGGTGCCATCATCATCACCGCAACGCCGACCACGATCACGGCCGCTCCGACGCCGAGTCGCCACGAGAAGGCCTCGTGCAAGATCCCGATGCCGATCGCGAGCGAGACGATCGGGTTGACGTACGAATACGTCGAAGCGAGCGTCGTCGGTACGTTATTGAGCAACCAAAGAAATGCGCTGAAGCCGACGACGCTCCCGAAGATCACGAGATACGCAAGCGCGCCGATCGCATGCGGCGTGAACGCCGCAAGCGTGAGATGCTCGCCGCCTGCGACGGCCATCACCACGAGCACGACCGATGCGCAGAGCATCTGCATCGCGCTCATCTGTACGACGTCGCTCGCGCGCGCGCGCCGTTGCAAGATCGAGCCGAAGGCCCACGCGATCGACGACGCCACGCCGAGGAACGTCGCGAACGTCGGCAAGTGTTGCGCGCCCGAAGGCGAGTACAAATACACCATCCCAACGAGCCCGAGGCACACGCCGACGATGGCGAGCGGCGAGAGTCGTTCGCGATACATGGCGAAAGCGAAGATCGCCATGAAGAGCGGTGAGAGCGCGAAAAACAGCGCGCCGATTCCGCTCGGAAGATATTGCAACGCCCACGAAAAGACGCCATTTCCGACCACGAGCAAAATAACGCCCGTGAACGAAGCCGAAGCCCACTCATCGCGCGACGGCATCGCGGTGCCACGCGAACGCGTCCACGCCCACAGAATCGCACCCGCAAACGAGAACCGGAGCGCCGCCATCCACCACGGCGGAATCGTCGCAACGGCGATCTTGATTGCGGGCGCCGTCGAACCCCAAAGAATATACACGGCGATGAGCGCGGAGACGACGGTAACCGTTGAAGCGCGCGGTCGAGCCGCGGGGTCGGGCGAGATCACGTCTCCGTAATCCCGCCTCGCATCCCACGGTTGCGTTGTTCCGGGCCTAGCGCTTGCGCGTTTGTACCCCGCCCCGTCGCGGGGTCGCGCGCTTACGATCGGATGTCGGTGCCGCGGCTGGCGGCGTCGCTGCCGGTCGCTTCGAACGGCGCATCGGCACGACGACGCCCGCATCACCACGCGTCGGCTCCCCAAGGAAGACCGGCGTGATGATGCGCTGCCCGAAGGCCTGTTCGAAGACTTCGCTGATCTCTTCGACCGGTACGAACGTCATCGTATCGCGCACTTCTTTTGGCACGTCGTCGAGATCGTTTTCGTTGCGTTTGGGCAACACGATCTTGTTGATGCCGGCGCGTTTGGCACCGAGCACTTTCTCTTTGAGTCCGCCGATGGGAAGCACTTGCCCCGTGAGCGTGATCTCGCCCGTCATCGCGAGATTCGAATCGACTTTCGTACCCGTGAGCAGTGAGGCGATCGAGGTCGCGAGTGCGATACCGGCCGACGGTCCGTCCTTCGGCGTCGCACCCGCGGGGACGTGGATGTGCACGTCGTGCTTGCCGAAGTAATCGTCTTGGAGACCGAGCTCCGCGCTACGCGAGCGCAAGAACGAGACGGCCGCCTGCGCCGATTCTTTCATGACGTCGCCGAGTTGGCCCGTGAGCACGAGCTTGCCCGTGCCCGGCATGACCGAACTTTCGATGAACATGATATCGCCGCCGACGGGCGTCCAGGCGAGCCCCGTCGTCACGCCGATCGACGCCGTGCGTTTTTTGACTTCGTTGAAATAGCGCGGACGTTGCAGATAATCGGCGACGTTCTCGCTCTTCACACGACCCTTGTAACGCGGCTCCTCCGCGATCTTGCGTGCGATCTTACGGAAGATCGTGCCGACCTCGCGCTCGAGGTTGCGAACGCCCGCCTCGCGCGTGTAATCGTTGATCACCGTTTTGAGGGCGGCATCGTTGATCTGCACTTGCGTTTCGCGCAAGCCGTTGGCTTCGCGCTGCTTCTTGATGAGGTAGCGTTTGGCGATCTGTAACTTTTCGAATTCGGTGTAGCCCGAGAGCTGAATGATCTCCATACGGTCGCGCAGTGGACCGCTGATCGTCGAGAGATCGTTTGCGGTGCAGACGAAGAGCACTTGCGAGAGATCGAATGGCAGGTCGAGGTAGTGGTCGCGGAACGAATTGTTCTGCGCCGGATCGAGCACTTCGAGCAACGCCGATTGCGGATCGCCGCGATAGTCGCCGCCGACCTTGTCGATTTCGTCGATCATCATGACGGGGTTTTTCGTGCCCGCATCGCGGAGCGCGCGCACGATCGTGCCCGGCATCGCGCCGATATACGTCCGGCGATGGCCGCGAATCTCGGCTTCATCGCGCACGCCGCCGACGGAGATGCGCACGAATTTACGGCCCATCGCACGCGCGATCGACTGCCCGAGCGACGTCTTGCCCACGCCGGGTGGACCGGCAAAGCACAGGATCGGGCTGCGGCCGGACGGATTGAGCTTGCGCACCGCCAGATATTCGAGGATGCGTTTCTTGATCTTCTCCAG
>JANYGA010000140.1 GCA_025359485.1 Rhodospirillales bacterium
GCTTCTACGACGCTCCCGCACGCGCGCTTCTGACAACCGTGCGTTCGATGCAACGCCGCCGGCGCAACGCCATGCGTCGTCTGCAACGCATTCGAGCGATACGCGTGATGCGGACCACGCTTCGCGCGTGACGATCGACGCGAGCTAGCTGAGGGTAAATGACCAAACGTGTTCTTCTTCTGATTTCCGATACCGGTGGGGGCCACCGAAGCGCGGCCGACGCCATCGTTGCCGGCCTCTCGGAAGTCGACACCGGTCCGCACGGCGAGCGATTTACGTTCGAAACACGGATCGAAGACGTCGCATCCCACTGTAGCTTTCCGCTCTCGCAACTGGGGCCCGCGTATAGTGCGGCCCTTCGCTTTGCACCCCCGGTCTACGGCGCACTCTTTCACGCGACCAACGGTCGGCGGCGCTTTCGCAACGTCATCCGGCTCCTCGAGCCGCTCTATCGCGAACGCCTTCGCGATCTTTTTCAAACCTACCGACCCGACGTCATCGTCTCGGTGCATCCGCTGCTAAACCATGCGGCGCTGCGTGCTCGGGCCGATGCGAAAATGCTCCAGATTCCCGTCATCACGGTCGTGACCGATCTCGGCCGCGTCCACGAGGGCTGGCTCGTTCCCGACGTCGATGCGGTCGTCGTGCCGGCGCGCGAAGTCTATCAGCGCGCGCGCGAAAAGGGCATCCCCGCCAATCGCATTTACCAGCTCGGCCACCCCGTCCATCCCAAATTCGAAGACGTCTCCGATACGAAGGCCCAGTGCCGCATCGCACTCGGACTCCCGGCCGATAAGACGATCGCACTGCTGATGGCCGGCGGCGAAGGCGGCGGGAAACTGCTTCCGACCACACTCGCCCTCGCAAAATCGAAGCTGCCGCTGCACATGGTCGTGGTCACGGGCCGCAACGCCGCGCTGCGCACCAAACTCGATGAGCTGGCGCACACCTTGCCGACGCCGATGACCGTCCTCGGCTACTGCGACAATATCCCGGAGCTGATGCGCGCGGCCGACCTGCTGGTCACGAAAGCAGGCCCGGGCGCGATCGCCGAAGCGAGCCTCGCCGAAGTCCCCGTCGTCGTGTACGACTTCATTCCGGGCCAGGAATACGGGAACCTCAAATACGTCGAAAATAACGGGATCGGCGTGGTCGCCCTCACGGGAAGCGACGTCGTGCGTCGCGTTCGAAGCATCGTCGGCAACGTCGAGCGGATGCAAACGATGCGCGATTGCCAAGCGGAAGTCGCGCCCCGCGGCAGCTCGCGCCGCATCGCCGAACTCATCGCCAATATCGCCTTCGGCGAACTCTCCGATGCCGCACCGCCGAAGCCTCCGATACGCGTGCGCCCAACGGCCGTCGCACTCTAAGGCTGTTCCTCGGTCGGCCCCACGCCGAAGCGAGAAGAGACGGGGATCGCCATCTGCGCCGATGCTCCGGTCGTTCTCTTACCTGAGGCCCCGAATCTGATCGCCACCGAACCCAACTCGCCCAATCCTCGCGCGGACCGTTTAAGGATCGCGGAGCTTTTGCGCGAGCTCGTGGTGGCACAAACACGATTTCCCGCCCTCTTCGACGAGCCTGGGGAAGGACGAGCGCTCTTCGCCTTGAGTGGCACGCTCGTCCGCACGAACGAAGTCGCTTTCGCGCTCTTGGCTTGCGATCCCGACGATCCGCTCGGGAGCGCGACGGCCGCGCTCGTACCCGCGTGTCGCGAACCCGCCGCGCGAGCCGCGTTCGTGCTCGCGAGCTCGGGTCGAAATGCCGATGTCGACGTTCGGCTGCATCCGCGTGACGGTCGGCCCGCGATCGACTTCGCCGCGACGCTCTCACCGGCGATCGTGGACGAGACGATCGTCGGCGTGTATGCGAGCGCACGCGACGTGACGCGTCGCAAAGATGCGGAGCGCTCGGCGGCGCGCAAGATCGCCGAACTCGAATCGCTATTCGAACGCCACGCCGATGCGATGATCGCCATGGACGCACTCGGTCGCACTCGTGCGGTCAACGCAGCCTACGAAAACCTTACGGGCTTTTCCGCCGCCCAAGTGATCGGCAAGCCCTATGCCGCGCTCATCGAGCCGTCGAGCTTGGAATCGGCAACCGTCATTTTCGGGCGCGCGCTCGGTGGGGAATCGGCGGTCGGTAATACGTTGCTCGTCCATCGCAACGGGACGCAGATCGAAATTGCGGGCATGGCCGTTCCCATCGTCGTGGACGGCGACGTCGTCGGCGTCTACGTCATCGCGCGCGACGTACGCGAGCAGCGCCGCCTCGAACGCAATTCACGCGAACAATCGGAGCGCATGCGCGAACTCTATCTCGTCGCGGCGTCGACGGGTCAAACCGCAGAGGCGCAACTTGCAGCCGCGCTCGAGCTCGGCTGCGCGCATCTGCAGTGCGCTCGCGCGCATCTCACGCGCATCGAAGGGGGCTTCGCGCGATTCGTCGCTGCGAGCGGCAGCGTGCCCTACCCGAGCGAGGCGAACGTCGCGCTCGTCGACCTCCCCGAATGCACCGCGCTCGCCGCGCTCGCGCCGCTTGGAAGCGATGCCATAACCACGAACGCGGGGACCGCAATCGGCGCGCCGATCGATGTCGGCGGGATGCGCTACGGCGCGCTCTGCTTCGAAGCGCGTTCGAATGGCGCGGAGCCATTCACCGATGACGACCGCGATTTCGTCCGGTTGATCGGAGCCCTCGCCGCATCGACGATCGAACGCGGCGACCAACGTCGGCGTCTCGATACGCTCGCATTTTTCGATCCGCTTACGGGGCTGCCGAATCGCCGACTCCTCGACGATCGACTCGCACAGGCGATCGCGCACGCCCGTCGCGAGCGCGAAAGGTTCGCCGTGCACTTCTACGATCTCGACGGCTTCAAAGCGATCAATGACGAGCACGGACATCTCCGTGGCGACGAAGTGTTGCGCATCATCGGTCATCGCTTCGAACGCATCACGCGCGACGTCGATACGATCGCGCGAACCGGCGGCGATGAATTCGTCGTCGTGCAACCAGGAGCGGCCCAGCGCGCCGATGCGAGCATTCTCGCCGAGCGATTGCGCGAAGCGGTTGCCGAACCGTTCCTGCTCGAAGGCATCGAGCATCGCCTCACGATGAGCGGCGGCATCGCGATCTTCGACGATGGCAGCGAGGGTAACGGCGACGATGCAAAGACGCTCCTCGCGCGAGCCGACGCCGCACTCTACCGCGTCAAAGCCGCGGGCCGCGACGCGATCGCCTTTGCCGAAAGCGTGCGCCCCTAAACGGTCGCGGGAACGGAGAGGCCGCCGCGACGCGCCATCGTCGCCGCGCCGATCGCGCCCGCATCGTTTCCCAGCGCCGCTGCGACGATCCGCGTCTTCCCGCGCGGCACCATCGTCGTGAGCGCGTCGACACGTGGCACGACGGCATCGAGGAGAAACGCGCCCGCACTCGCAACGCCGCCGCCGAGTGCGATACATTCGGGATTGACGAACGCGATGACGTTCGCGAGGCCGGTCGCGAGATCGTCGATGTAGCGCGCCCACGCCGCCAGACCGTGGCCGTCACCGGCTTCGGCCGCTTTGCGAATCGCTTTCGAGCCGAGCTTCTCCGGTTTTCCCGAGACGAGCGCGCTGCGCGGGAAGGACGGAACGAGCGCGAGTGCATGGCGGATGAGTCCGAGCCCCGATGCGTGCGCTTCGAAGCATCCCGTCTTCCCGCATCCGCAGATAAAACCGTCGGTCGCGCGCAATTGATGGTGCCCGATCTCGCCCGCACCGCCGAGATTTCCGCGCACGAGTTCGCCCGCTGCAACGATGCCGCCGCCGATTCCCGTACCGAGCGTCAACAAAACGAAATCGCGCGTCCCACGACCGGTGCCGAACGTATATTCTCCGAGCGTCGCGCAGCGCGCGTCGTTGCCGACGACGACCTTGCAACCGAACCGCTCGGTCAGCGACGCGCCGAGCGGGGCGTCGTGCCATTTAAAATTCGGCGAATAGCGCACCGCGCCGGTCGCCGCATCGATGTCACCCGGCGAGCCGATGCCAATCGTCTCGACCTTGTCTTTGGTGCTCGCGATCACTTCGTCGACCGCCGCGCCGACGATTTTGATGACGCTCTCGAAATCGTGATCGGCGATGTCGCGCTCCGCACGCGCGACGATCGCGCCCGCGTCGTCGACGACGGCTGCGAGCACGTGCGAACCACCGAGATCGATACCGATCGTTTTACGAGCCATGGCGAGTCGCTTTCACCCATTGCGAGGGGCTCCCTCGCCCGCATGCGCGAAACGACGACCGTATGATCGCGCTCGATTTCGTTTTACCCGACGACCTCATCGCGGGCGTCATCGCGACGCGCCGCGACCTGCACGTCCATCCCGAACTCGGCTTCGAAGAAGTGCGGACCGCGGGTATCGTCGCGGCGCGCCTACGCGCGCTGGGTTACGACGTCCACGAAAAGATCGGCGTCACGGGTGTCGTCGGCGTGATGCGCGGGGCGCGTCCCGGCAAGACGATCATGTTGCGCGCCGATATGGATGCGTTGCCGTTACCGGAAGAAAACGACGTCGCCTACGCATCGGTCGAAACCGGCAAGATGCACGCGTGCGGCCACGACGGCCACGTCGCGATGTTGCTCGGTGCCGCGCAACTCATTGCCGAACGCAAAGCGGATCTCGCGGGCACGATCGTGCTCTGCTTCCAGCCCGCCGAAGAAGGCAAGGGCGGCGCCAAAGCGATGGTCGAGGAAGGCGTGCTCGAGCGATTCGGTGTGGAACGCGCGTACGGTCTCCATCTCTTCTCACAGCTCGAGACGGGCGTGCTCGGCTTTCGCGAGGGGCCGTTCTATGCATCGAGCGATTCGCTCGAAATTCGCATCGACGGCCATGGCGGCCACGGTGCCGCGCCGCACCTTTCGGTCGATCCGATTCTCGTAGCCGCCGAGTTCGTCGCCTCCGTGCAAAAGGTCGTGAGCCGACAGGTCGATCCGATGGAACCCGCCGTCGTTACGATCGGTGCGATTCACGGTGGTACGACGCACAACGTCATTCCTTCGTCGGTCACGATGCTCGGAACGGTGCGCGCGTTCGATCACGGCGTGCGCGAAAAGATGGCGGAACGCATCGAACGCGTGCTCAAGGGCGTGTGCGATGCATCGGGTGCGTCGTATGCGTTCGAATATTTATGGCGGTATCCGGTAACCTCGAACGACGTCGCGCAAACGCAATACGTGCGCGCTCTCGCCGAACGAAGCATCGGAGAGACGCGCGTCATCACGTCGGAAAAACACATGGGCGCCGAGGACTTTTCGTTCTTCGCGCAGCGCGTGCCCGCGTGCTATTTCGTGCTCGGCAGCAACGGCGGTCCGCAAACGAGTTTCTCACACCATCACGGAAAATTCGATATCGACGAAGACGCCCTCGCAACGGGCGTGCGCATCATGGCGTCGCTCGCCTTCGACGCACCCGAACACGCGCCGTAGCGCTTAGGGAACCTTCGCGACGTGGTTGGTCGCGTCGTTGTACTTCGTGTAGAGGATCGTCACTTCGTCGGCCTTACACCGCGTCACGCGGTAGGTCGCGCGGTCGTAGTTACACGTCTCCTCGGTGCCGTTTTTGAACGCGTACGCGAACGTGCCAACGCGTTTGCCGTCGAGCGTTTGATCGGGTCCGCGCGTGAAGCGCGCGGCGGGATTGGCCTTGGCGTTACGAATGACGCCCGCGATATCGACATCGAGGTTACTCGATACGCGGCCCGAGTGTTCCCATTTTCCGCTCGTGAACGTCCAGTAATCGCTTCCGACGATCACCGTATGGACGGGCTTTCCTCCGCCGATTTCCGTGGTCATCTCGTAGCGATTGGGAGCGACCCAAATGCCGAGCGACCGTGCCGCACCGAGCACGGTGAGCCGATACGATTTTACGGTTGAAAACGCGGCGAAGATCTTCGTTCGCAGCGCCGTGTCGTTTGCCGCGTTCGCGTCGGTCGGAACGACGGAAACGGCGAGCAGCGCGCTTGCGATAGCGGCGGAAACGAAACGGCGAACGTGCGTCATCTCGCGACTTTCACGGGGTCCGCGCGCGCTCCCTCGCGAAACGATACGCATGCACGAGACGATCGACCTCATCGCACATTCTGCCATGCGCGACCTGCTCGCGATCACACGTAAGACGGGCCAGCCGACGACGATCGCGCTTCTCGATACGGTGCCGATGGAGCACGTCCAAGAAATCGAGATTACCGAAGAGCACATCACGGTGACGTACAACCAAAAGACGACCTTCAAGTACAACGTCAACGAGATCTCACACAAAGAGTGGTCGTACAAATACAATGAAGACCCCGAGTTCGTGAAGGCCATCGGTGCCGTGATCGAACTCGCACGCAAGCATCTGCGCGACGTGCCCGATAACATCGCATGTCCGCCCGGATGCGCGGAATGTTGTAGCGGCTACGAGCCGTTCGTGAGCCGCGCCGACGTGCAACGCATTGCCGATCATTTCAAGATGTCGTACGAAGAGACGCTCGCCGAGTACGTCGTGGCGCGCGATTCGGCCGACGGATTCGTCGTCGGGTATCTCCGCAAAGTCGAAGACGATATCGCGAGCCAATGCGTCTTCCTCAAGGGCAACACGTCGGGCCGCCACTATTGCGGCATCTACGATGCGCGACCGCACGATTGCGGCGCCTTCACACCGATCGGTTGCGAAGACGTCGACGCGAGCTTGCGTCACGATCGTAAATTCGAACCGGGTTCGCCTTTCAAACCGAAACCTCGGCCGACCACGGCGAAGCGTAAACTGCGGCGATGAGCTACGACGCGATCGTCGTCGGCGCGGGGCACAACGGTCTCGTCGCTGCGGCCTATCTCGCGAAAGCCGGTCGACGCGTGCTCGTCCTCGAGCGACGCGACGTCCTCGGTGGTGCGGCGGTGAGCGAAGCCGTGTGGCCCGGGTGGACCGTATCGACGGCGTCGTACGTCTGCAGTTTACTTCACCCCCGTATCATCGAGGAGCTGCGGCTACGATCGTACGGCTACGATGCGTATCCCAAAGATCCGTCGTCGTTCACGCCGTTGCAGGACGGTCGCTCGTTGCTCCTGGGCCGCGACGACGCGCAGAATGCGAGCGAGATCGCGCGCTTCGACCGCGACGACGTCGCGGGATTCGCCGCATTCGAAAAAGCCGCAACGGCGCTGGGTTCGCAGCTCTTCGACGCCTTCGAACGCGACGATCCCGAAAACGTGTGCTTCGACGATGCGACGCACGCGACGCTTTACGGCTCCGCTGCCGACTTCGTCGAGCGTTACGTGAAGACGCCCGTCGTGCAAGCCACGCTCGCGACCGACGGCCTTATCGGCACCTACGCGGGCCCACGCGATCCCGGCACGGCGTACGTGCTCGCCTATCACTACGCGGGCCGCGCGCTCGGATCGCAGGGCGCGTGGGGATTCGTTCGTGGCGGCATGGGCGCGATTTCTCGTGCGCTCGCACTCGTCGCGCGCATCGCGGGGGCGACGTTTGCGACGAATGCGACGGTCGCGCGTATCCTCGTTCGCGACGGACGCGCGTACGGCGTCGCACTTGCCGACGGCACCGAATTCGAAGCGCACGTGGTTCTCAGCGGTGCCGACCCGATCGCGACCTTCGGCGAGATGCTCGCCCCGAGCGATCTGCCTGCGGATCTCGCCGCGCGCGTTGCCGACTGGCAGATCGAAGGCTGTTCGCTCAAGCTCAACCTCGCACTCGGCGAACTTCCAAACTTCACCGCGCGACCCGGCAATCGCGATTCGCAAGCACACCATCGCGCGACCATTCACGTCGCGCCGTCGATCGATTATTTGCAGAACGCGCATGACGACGCACGCACGCTCGGTGCGTCTCGCGAACCGATGCTCGAATGCTTCATGCAGACGCCGACCGATCCGAGTCTCGCGCCACCGGGCAAACATTTGCTTTCGATTTTCGCGCAATATTATCCGTATCACCGCATCGACGGCCCGTGGACGCAAGCGCAACGCGACGCCGCGCAGACGACGATCGTCGATACGCTCGCGAAATACGCGCCGAATATTCCCGATTCCATCGAAGGCTCGCAACTGTTGGCCGCGCCCGATCTCGAAGAACGCTTCGGACTTCACGGAGGACACATCTTTCACGGCGAGCTCTTGCCGGGACAGATTTTGGGCGAGCGATTCTCGACGCGCACGCCGATCGCCGGCCTCTATCTCTGCGGTTCCGGCGCGTCGCCGGGCGGTTGCGTGAGCGGGATTCCCGGTCTACGCGCGGCGCGCGCCGTCGCCGTCGATACCTTCGCGCCGTTACCGATATGAGCGATAGCATCTCGCGTTTCGGCGAGGCCGATGAAGCCGCATTGCCGGACGATATCGCGGCATTGTACGCGACGTATCGCGAGCGCATCGGCTTCGTACCCAACGTCTTTCGCACGTACGCGAAACGGCCCGCGCACTTCCGCGCCTTCATGGCCTATCACGACGTGCTCATGCGCGGCGAGAGCGGCCTCTCGCGCGCCGAACGCGAGGCGATCGTCGTCGCGGTCTCGGCGGAAAATGCGTGCCTCTATTGCGTGATCGCACACGGTGCGGCCTTACGCGTGCTCGGCAAAGACGTCGCGCTCGCCGATCGTATCGCGATCAACTGGCGCACGGCCGAGCTCTCACCACGATGGGCCGCGATGATCGCCTTCGCTTCGCGCGTCAACGAGCCGCGCTTCGCCGCAAGCGATGCGGAGATCGCCGTTCTCGCGGCCGCAGGTTTTAGCGAGAACGATATCTGGGACATCGCGGCCGTCGCGGCGTTCTTCGGTTTTTCGAATCGCATGGCGGGAGCACTCGACATGCGCCCCAATGCGGAGTTCTACGCGATGGGCCGGGTCTAGGCCGCGAGGTCGAAGGTCGATACTGCGAGTTCGTCGCGCAGGCGACGTTTCGCGCGGGAGATGTACGTTTTGACCGTGCCGATCGGAATATCGAGTTCGACGGCGATCTCGCGATAGCGTAAGCCGCGCAGATAGTACAGATCTAAAACATCTCGATATTTCGCCGGCAGCGAATCGAGCGCGACGTGCACGCGCGAGGCTTCGTCGTTGCGCATCGCGAGTTCTTCGGGTCCGGGATCGGTCGGCCGGGCTTCGTCCGTCGCCGCATAGGTCGCCGCACGACGGCGGCGCCGAATCGCGTCGAGCGACGCATTGCGTGCGATGACGAAGAGCCAACGCGCGAACGGTCGGTCGGGATGGAAATCGCCGAGCCGATTATAGGCGCGCAAGAACGCGTCTTGCGCGATGTCTTTCGCTTCGTCGGCATCGTGCGTGAGGCGATACGCGAGGCGCACGATCGGCGCGCGATAACGATCGACGAGCACTTCAAAGGCGTCGTTCGAGCCGGCGCGTGCCGCATCGACGAGCGCACTATCCGTCGCGTAGGTCATTGGACGCCCGGCGGACGTACGGGAACCGAGCCGCCCACGCGCCCGCTCCGCCACGCGAAGAAGACGCAGCCGAGGAAAAGCACGGGCGCGACCAGTGCGTAGAGGAGACCGCCGTAGCGGCCCGCCGTCATCACGGTCCCGACGGCGATGGTCGCGAGCAAAAGACCGACGGGTCGCGTGAGGATGCCGAAAGCGAAGAGCAAACCGCAAACGACATCGGTCGCGCCGATGAACAGCACGGCCGTACCCGGAAAGGGAACGTGCCAGGTCACAAAGAGCATCCGCGATTGCTCGAAATGAGCGAGCAGCAAGACTCCCGCCACGACGAACGTGATGCCGAGGACGAATCGAACGACGGACAGCACGGTCATCATGTGGACCGGTGCGAATTCCGCACGCGTGAGGCGATGCCCGCCCCAAGAAAGCGCCGCACTCACGAGGGACACGTTCGGCAAACGGGTGCGCTCGAACGAACCATGGCATCGAGACGGACGAAATAATCGCCGTCGCTGGTCAACGGATCGCGGAGTGCCTGCCGGAGCCACGCCACGAATGCTGGCATGCCGGAGGCGCGGGCTTGATCGGACATGCGGACCTCGATACTGGGATCACTCCCAGGTGGTTTACTTGGCAAAGTAGATACTTTATATCACCAACCTTATGCTAGGTCAACATCTTGCTGAGTCCACCTTTGTTGGGGTATACTCCCAGACGTTGTGCTTCATCCGACTAAATCTCAGACCGCGCCGAGCGCAGGCGCCCGCGCCTGGGAGCTCATGTACGAAGTTTTCAAATCGAGTAAGCCCTACATGGACACGGTTGCGAGCGCATTCGAACTCACGCCACAACAGCTCTTCGCGCTAAAAAATCTCAGCGTCGAACGCGCGATGGCGATGAGCGAACTCGCCTCGACGCTCGGGTGCGACGCCTCGAACGTAACGTCGATCGTCGATCGTCTCGAAGCGCGCGGCCTCGTCGAACGCCGGAGTTCCGAATTGGATCGTCGCGTGAAAGCGCTCGTGATCACGACCGCGGGACTCGACGTACGCGAGAAAATACACGAGCGGATGCAACAGCCGCCGCCCGCGATCGACAACCTTTCGAGTGCCGATCAGGACGTGCTGTGTACGATTCTCGCTCGCGCTCTTGCAACGATGGGCACACCCACGACGCCATAACCTTCGGCGATAAGACAACCACGCCGATACACACGGTTCAGTCGATTTTTAAGTGCCGCGATCTCCAGCACCGCGATACGCGAGCCGCGAGCCAAACGCGATCGCCGCAACACCGACGGTGAGAGCTCGATCGCCGCAGACGTCGGCCGAGTCGACGCGGTTACGATTCCCGCTACGAAGGAGCGTCGAGCGAGATTTCGCACTCGCGCTTGGGTGCCGTTACGGTCGTGCCGCGATGATTTCCGCGTAGCGCTTCGCATCGACGTTCCCGCCGCTTACGATCACGCCGACGCGCTTGTCGCGGACGTCGAGCTTCCCCGCAAGCAACGCCGCAAGCGCCGAAGCACCGCTCGGTTCCATGACGAGCTTGAGTCGTTCGAATGCGAAGCGCATGGCGTCACGGAGATCGTCATCGCTCACGGTAAGAATGCCCGTGCAAAGCGCCTTGACGATCGGAAAAGTCAGCTCGCCCGGCGACGTCGTTTGTTGACCGTCGGCGATCGTATCGGGCACCGCGATCTCCACGCGTTCGTTACGCGCGAACGACTGTGCGAAATCGTCGCCTGCCTCGGGCTCCACGCCGTAAATCGCGATTCCGGGCCGCAGTGCCGTCGCTGCGAGCGCGCAGCCCGCGAGTAGGCCCCCACCGCCCGTACACACGAGGAGCACGTCGAGATCCGCGACGTCTTCGCACAACTCGAGTGCCGTCGTGCCTTGCCCCGCAACGATCGCGGGATCGTCGTACGGCGGAACGAGTGTCGCACCGGTCTCGGCCGCGAGTTCGGCTGCGATCGCGCCGCGATTCATCGTTTGCCGATCGTACGAAACGACGCGCGCGCCGTACTCGCGCGTTGCGGCCACTTTCGCTTCGGGCGCGTCACTGGGCATGACGATCGTCGCGGGCACGCCGAGCAACTGCGCTGCGAGCGCCACGCCCTGGGCGTGATTTCCACTCGAGAACGCGACGACGCCATGCGTGCGTTCCTCCGGCGTCAACTGCGCGATGCGATTGTACGCGCCGCGAAACTTGAACGCACCCATGCGCTGCAAATTCTCACATTTGAGAAAAATGCGCGCATCCGTTCGCGCGTCGAGCGTGCGCGACGTGACGACGGGCGTGCGGTGCGCGACGCCGTAAAGACGTGCCGCTGCCGCGCGAACGTCGGCGAACGAGACGACGTCATGTTCGTGGATCATCGCGTCACTCGGCGGCCGGCCGAACGTGGAAGTCGGCGATCTTGCCGTCGCTATCGACCGTGAGATCTTCCGCGCGCTTGCCGTTCTTGAACGCCGCGACGAAATGATGGAAATTCGGATTAGAACCGCTCGGCGTATCTTCTTTGATCGATTCGAGCGCACCATCCGCGTTTACGAAATCAGAGAGCGTTCCGACCTTGCCGCGATCTGCTAGTTTCGCACGCGTGATCGCGTTGAATTCTTTTTCGACGGGCCGCATGTCGTTCGCCGCGAGCGCCTTCGTAACGTCGGTCGCGAGCTTTTCGTAGCGATTCTCGTGATGTAAGAGTTTGTTCCCACCGAAAATCACCGCGATTGCGATGATGCTCGGAACGGCAATCTTGCGTACGGGGCTTGCCGCGCGCGCGCCCGCAACTCCGCCCGCACGCGGAGGTTGGACGTAACTCGGAGGCAATGGCTTCATCGTCGTCTCTTTCTAAAACCGCGCGGGTTCCGCCGGTCGGCCCGTATCGTCGAACGAATCGAACTGAAGCGACGCATTCCACTCACCGGCGAGCCGCATGCTCCATTCGCTCTCGAAGAGCGCGACAGGTGTACTCGCGCCATCCTCAACGAGTTTCGCATTCGACGGCCACGTCGCATTCGCGATCGCTTCCGCGTCGCCGCGAACGCGCCGCGCGAGCGAGAATGGGAGCCGGTAGAATTCCGTCTTCACACCGTATTCGGAGAGCATCCGATATTTCGCGACTTCGAATTGCAATTCGCCCACGGCAGCGAAGATCGGTTCGGTCCGCATCTGACCCGCGGGATAAAAGACTTGGATCGCGCCTTCTTCGGCAAGTTGCGCGATCGCCTTACCGAACGATTTGTACGCACCCGTATCGATATTTCGTACGGTTGCGAAGTGTTCCGGCGCGAAGCTCGGGATGCGGTCGTAGGCCACGGATTCGCCGGTGCACAGCGTGTCGCCGATCGCAAACGAGCCCGGATTCGCGAGCCCGACCACGTCGCCCGCGAACGCCTCGTCGACCACTTCGCGTTCGCTCGCGAAGAGCTTCATCGCGCGCGTCACGCGCACGTCCTTCCCGGTGCGCGTGTTGCGAACGGTCATATCGCGCTCGAATTTGCCGCTACACACGCGTAAGAACGCGACGCGATCGCGGTGCCGCGGATCCATATTTGCTTGAATTTTAAACACGAACCCCGAGAACTGATCCGACGACGGATCGATAGATTCGCTCTCCTCGCGCCCGCCGCGATGCGCGAGACGCGCGCGCGGCGGCGGTGCCATTTCCAGGAACCCATCGAGGAAGAGTTCGACGCCGAAATTCGTCACCGCGCTACCGAAAAACACCGGCGTCGCATCGCCCGCCATGAACGCCGCGCGATCGAACGCCGCACCCGCGCCTTCAAGGAGTTCGAGTCCATCGCGAAATTCGCGATACGTGCCTTCGTCGGTGAGTTCGGCGAATTTGCGATCGTCGATATCGGTTACATGAACGGGCGCGCGCTTCGCACCGTGCGTCACGCGTTCGAAAAGATTGACGTCGTGCGATTGCCGATCGTACACGCCGCGAAACGACGGCCCGCTCCCGATCGGCCAATTGATCGGATAGGTCGCGATACCGAGCACTTTTTCGAGCTCGTCGAGGAGTTCGAGCGGATCGCGACTCGGACGGTCCATCTTGTTGATAAACGTGAAGAGCGGGATACGTCGCGAACGACAGATCGCGAAAAGCTTTTTGGTCTGCGGTTCGACGC
>JANYGA010000025.1 GCA_025359485.1 Rhodospirillales bacterium
CTCAAAGAGAAACTTGGGAACCGTAGTAATGCATCGAGCGAAGTCGAGTTCGCGAACACGATCGGGTGGCTCGTTGGCGATGAAGGTCGCGGCGTCCAGACGATCGTCGAGATGGTGAACTTCACGCGATTCGATTGCATCGTCGGTTCGGCGGCCGGGATGCGCCAGGCCGTCGCGCAAGCGATCCATCACGCATCGTATCGCGTGGCGTTTGGGAAATCGCTCGTCGATGCGCCGTTGATGCGCAACGTCCTCGCCGACCTCTCGCTCGAATCGGAAGCCGCAACGCTGCTCTTCGTGCGACTCGCACTCGCGTGCGATCGCGCGGCGCTCGGCGACGCGCACGAAGCGCGCATCAAGCGGATCGGGACGGCGTTCGGGAAATTTTGGGTCTGCAAACGCGCGGCGGGGCACGCGGCCGAAGCACTCGAGTGTGTAGGTGGGAACGGATATGTCGAAGAGTCGATCATGCCGCGGCTCTTCCGCGAATCACCGCTCAATTCGATTTGGGAAGGCTCGGGGAACGTCAACGCACTCGACGTGTTGCGCGCGATGACGCGCGAAGCGGGCGTGCTCGACTCGTATTTTACGGAGATCGATGCGGTGCGTGGTGTCGACGCGCGGCTCGATGCGGCAAGCGATGCGCTGCGCCGCGAACTCGCGGATACGCACGAGATCGAGCATCGAGCGCGACGCGTCGTCGAGCAGATGGCGCTCGTCTTTACGGGCGCGCTCGTCGTGAAGCAGAGCCCGGCGTACGTGGCCGATGCATTTTGCGCGTCGCGACTCGCGCGCGACAGCGGCAACGCGTACGGCACGCTGCCGCGAGGGACCGATACGCGCGCGATCGTGGAACGCGCGGCACCGACGACGTGACGAGCAAAGGAGCTAAAGCATGACGACTCAGGTCCTCTATCCCGCGATGCGCTACGACGACGCGCATGCCGCGGGCGCGCGCATCGCGATCGAACCGAGCGACACCGAGTACGGCTCGCGCGAGTACTCGGCGTACGATTGCGAAAATTATTGGTGGACCTTCGGAACGTATCATCCGTAGCGCGTGGTTGGAATTGGTCGCATCGCGATAAGATGATGGTATGACCACGACGTTTATCACGGGCGCAAACAAAGGCCTCGGCTTCGAGGCGGCGCGCCGGCTCATCGAATTCGGCCATCACGTGATCGTCGGCGCACGCGATCCCGAACGGGGCCGTCTTGCCGCCGATCGGATCGGCGCTCGATTCGTGCAGATCGATGTAACGAACGATGATTCCGTCGCTCGGGCGGCCGAGGACATTTCGGCGCACGAGGGTCACATCGATGTGCTCGTCAACAACGCCGGCATCGTCGGCGCGCATCTTCCCCCGCACGAGCTTACCGGGACGCACGCACTGGAAGTCTTCGATACGAACGTCTTCGGTGCCGTGCGCGTCACGCACGCGTTCGTGCCGCTCTTGCGTCGCTCGGCGCATCCATCGGTCATCAATGTGAGCAGCGGGCTCGGATCGTTCGGGCTCACGCACGATCCCGACCGCATCGAATCCAAAGTCAACGCACCACTCTACTCAGCTTCGAAATCCGCGCTCACGATGCTCACGATGCAGTATGCGAAAGGTCTGCCAGATATCCGCTTCAACGCGGTCGATCCGGGTTACACGGCGACCGATCTCAACGGAAATTCCGGTCATCAGACGGTCGAGGAAGGGACGGACGCCATCGTCGCACTCGCGATGGAAGATGCGCGTGCCCGAACGGGTCGCGTCGTCGATCGCGCCGGAGACGTCCCGTGGTAGCGCGCGCTACTCGTCTTTGATGCAGGCGCCGTAGATCCACGCCATCAGGAGAAATTGCAACGGCAGACGCGCGTAAAGCGCCCACGCCGGTGCGAGTTTGCCGAATTTGTCGGTGTCGACGGCCATGTAGATGTTCGCCGGAAACACCGCAACGAGGAGCGCGATGAGACCCCAGCCTGCGGCCTTGCGCGTCGCGGGAATCATCGCGCCGATGCCGCCGAGCATTTCGAAGAAGCCGCTCGCGAGCACGAGTTCGCGATGCGCCGGAATGAACGGCGGCATGATCGCTTCGTACATCGTCGGATTTTTGAAATGCAACGCCCCCGCCGCAACGAAGATGACACCGATGATGATGGGCTGCACGTTTCGCATGCGCGTTCTTACGTTGCGCAGCGCGCGCTTTCAGCTTCGGAGCGCGCGCACGTGAGCGTCACGCTCGACCGTCGCGGTGCGATCGCATGGCTACGCATCGCAAAACCGACGACACGCAATGCGATGTCGGCGCAGATGTGGCGCGATTTTGCCGCGTGCATCGCGGAAGTCGCGCGCGACGAATCGCTGCGCGCGCTCGTCGTGTGCGGTAGTGCCGATGCGTTCGTGAGTGGAGCGGATATCGCGGATTTTCGATTATTTTCTGCGGCTCCCGATGGGCTCGTGTACGAGGCGATCGTCGAGACCGCGCTTGCGGCACTCGAAGCGCTCGACATCGCGACGATCGCGGCCGTCTCGGGCGCGTGCACGGGCGGCGGTGCGATTCTCGCAGCCGCATGCGATATTCGTATCGCTGCGAACAATGCGCGCCTCGGCGTGCCGATTGCGAAAAACGTCGGCAATCTCACGACGGCGGCAAACGTCGCGCGTCTCGCGAGCGTCGTCGGAAGCGCGCGTGTCGTGCGCTGGATTCTCGTTGCCGAACTCGCGAGTGCGAGTGAAGCGCTCGGCTTCGGATTCTTCTCCGAGCTCGTCGCCGATTACGACGCGCTCGAAACGCGTGCGCGCGTTCTCGCCGAGGCCATCGCGCACAACGCGCCGCTCACGATTGCCGGCGCGAAAGAACTCGTGCGTCGCATTCGCGTCGATGGAACGAGCGCGGCCGATAGCGATCTGCTCGCACGCTGTTACGGAAGTCGCGATTTTCACGAAGGCGTCGCGGCGTTCGTCGAAAAGCGCGCGGCGAAATTTAGCGGACGCTAGTTGAGCGAGGGATCCGCGTCGTCGCTCGAGACGATGCGCGCGGTGAGCCAGCACGTCGCGCGCACGACGCCGCCGATGACCGGCTCGCCCGCGACGACGTCGGGCGCGGCGAGCACGTCGATCTCGCCACCGTACGTCTCAACGCGAATGCGCCAAAACGCGCGCTCGGTCGCGGGATTGATGCGCGATTCGCACGCGCGGATCGTGCCCGTCACGATGCCTTGCGAACGCGCGCGACCGGTGTTGCTTCCGAAGAGCCCGATCGGGAGGAGCGACGTCGTCGCGAAGCCCGTCGGTTCGTCGCGCAGCGACTGCTGATATCCGGCATCGCTCGGCCACCACGCGAGTTCGTGTGCGAAGCCGGCGAGGGCGAGCACGGCGCGAAACGGCACGCCGCGTTTGGCGAGCGATGCGTCGAAATCGGGAACGCTCGCGCTAAATGGATAGAGCCCGTGCTCGTCGCCGCCGGGTGAGGCCCACGCGTAGAGCTCGCCTTCGAGCGCGAATTCGGGATTGGGCTCGATGCCCTCGACGATCGCGTGCATGCGCGCGTCGCTTGCGAAATGCGGGTTCGCGCCCGCGAGTTCGCGCTTCTCGCCGTCGAGGCGGTAGAGGTTGACCCACAACTCCGCACCGGCACCCGGCGTCCACACGCGATAATCGCCGTTGGGCGCTTCGATGACCGCGCCGCCACCGAGGGCTCGCTTGAGCAGTGATTGCAGTTCGGATGGCTCGAGGGTAAAGCCGACCGTCCGAAAATGATCGGACATCAGCTGGCGTTCGGGGAGATCGAGCAACTCATCGGAGGGGCGACATTTGCCGCGCGCCCTCGAACTCTTGCGGCCACCGGGAGCGCCTGGGAGGCGGCCCGCGTGCCGTCGTATGCGGCGGCGTGGCGAACGAAAGCAGTCCATCGGAGCGGGTCCGCGTGTTGCGCGAGCGACTCGCGGAGGCGAACGTCGCCTATCACGAACGCGACGCGCCCACGATCGACGACGCCACCTACGACGCGCTCTTGCGCGAACTCGTCGAACTCGAAGAGACGCATCCGCACCTCGCGACCGCCGACTCACCCACGCAGCGCGTGGGGGCCGCGCCCGCGGCGGATTTCTCGCCCTATCCGCACGACGTGCCGATGCTCTCACTCGGCAACGCATTCGACGCGACGGAATTGCGCGCGTTCGATGCGCGTGTCGCGAAGCTCGCGGGCGTCGCACCGACCTACGTGTGCGAACTCAAGATCGATGGGCTCGCGATGTCGCTCCGGTACGAACGCGGCCGCTTGCGGTCGGCCGGCACGCGCGGTGACGGCAGCGTTGGCGAGGACGTGACCGCCAACGTGCGCACGATTGCGGATATTCCCGCGACGTTGCGCCGAGCCGATGCCGACGCGCCGGTACCGACGGTCCTCGACGTGCGCGGTGAAGTCTATCTCACGAAGGCTGCGTTCGCGGCGCTCAACGCGACGCGCGAAGCTGCGGGGCTCGCGCTCTTCGCCAATCCGCGCAATACCGCGGCGGGTGGATTGCGTCAGAAAGATGCGCGCGCCACCGCGGAACGCAAACTTTCGTTTTTCGGATACGCGGTCGGCCGTTTCGAAGGCGCGCTCGCGCCGACCACGCAGCACGCATTGCTCGCGACACTCGGAGCGTATGGGTTTCCCGTGAACGAACGCAACGTCGCGTGCGCGACGATCGACGATGTCATCGCGTTCTGCGAGCGCTACGAACGCGAGCGCGACGATCTCCCGTACGAGATCGACGGAATCGTCGTGAAGGTCGACGAGATCGCGTTGCAAGCGAAGCTCGGATATGCGGGCAAGGATCCGCGCTGGGCGATCGCCTTCAAATTTCGCGCGCAAGAAGCACGCACGACGCTGCTCGATATCGGCATCAACGTCAGTCGCGCGGGCAAACTCAATCCCTACGCGATGCTCGCGCCCGTGACGATCGGCGGCGTGACCGTGAAGATGGCGACGCTGCACAACGAAGCCGATATCGTGCGCAAAGATATTCGCATCGGCGATACGGTCGTCGTGCGCCGAGCGGGCGACGTCATTCCCTACGTCGTCGGTCCCGTGCTCGAAGCGCGCCCGCTCGACGCGGCGGTGTATGCGATTCCCACGGTTTGCCCGGTCTGCGGCTCGGCAGTCGACCAGCCGCCGGAAGATGTATTTTCGTACTGTACCAACGTTTCGTGCCCGGCGCAGTTACGCGAGCGGATTCGCCATTTTTGCTCGCGCGGCGCGATGGATATCGAAGGCGTGGGCGACGCGATGGCGAGTCTGCTCGTGGAGATGGGCCTCTGTCATACCGTCGCCGATCTCTACGATCTCGATGCGGCGGCGCTGTCGTCGTTGCCGCGCATGGGCGAGAAATCGGTGACGAATATGCTCGAGGCGATCGAAGGATCGAAATCGCGCGGTCTCGCGCGCGTCCTCGCATCGCTTGGAATTCGCTACGTCGGCGGCCAGAACGCCACGCTACTCGCGGGCGATTTCGGTTCGATCGATGCGCTCTTCGCCGCAACGCCCGAGCGATTACTCGCCGTCGATGGCATCGGGGCGCAGATCGCCGAGAGCGTCTCGTTTTTCTTGGCGCAACCGCAAAACGTCGCCGTGATCGAACGCTTGCGCGCGAACGGTCTCGATCTTACCGCGCCGCTACGCGATAAGGTCCAGGTGGGAGCGTTCGCCGGAAAAACGTTCGTGCTGACGGGAACGCTACCGACGCTCACGCGCGATGAGGCGAGCGAACGCATCGTCGCGGCGGGTGGCAAAGTGGGCAAGTCGGTGAGCAAGAAAACCGATTACGTCATCGCGGGCGAAGAAGCGGGATCGAAACTCGCCAAGGCGCGCGATCTGGAGTTGACGATTCTCGATGAGGCGGGCTTGATCGAACTTTTGGGCGCGCCGATCGTGTAGCGACGATGGCGCGAACGTCGCACCGTTCGCGATACGAAAAGTTGCAGGATATCGGGGTGCAGATGGTGCGTCGCAGAGGTTCGATTCCCGAATATCGCGTATGAATCGCGTCACACCCGGACGTTTCATCGTTTGGGCGGCCCAAAGACAATCGAATTACTGTGGAGTGTAACTCATGCCGAATGATGCTTTCGGCCACCCGCAGCCAAACTCGCGTACCGCAGGTGCGCCCGAGGCTGCCGTGGCTTCCCAACGTGGATTCTCGACGCGCGCGATCCGCACGGGACAGGACCCGGATAAGACGACCGGCGCGACGATCGTGCCCGTCTATCAGACCGCAACGTTTACGCAAGATGCCGTCGGCGTGCACAAGGGCTACGACTATTCGCGTTCGGGCAACCCGACGCGTTCGGCGCTCGAAGCGCAACTCGCCGATCTCGAAGGCGCGAAGTTCTCGGTCGCGTACGGCTCGGGCATGGCGGCCGCCAACGGCGCGTCGTTCAGTTTCTTGCGCGCGGGCGATCACATCGTCGCGACCAAAGATCTCTACGGCGGCACGCATCGCCTCTTCGCAAACGTCTTCCCGCGCTACGGCATCACGACGACGTTCGTGGAAATGTGCGATCTCGAAGAAACGCGCGCGGCGATCCAGCCCAATACGAAGCTCTTTTGGGTCGAGACGCCGACCAATCCGCTGCTCAAGATTATCGATATCGCCGCGATCGCCGCGCTGAAAAAGCCGGGGCAGATCGTCGCCGTCGACAACACGTTTGCCACGCCGTACTGGCAGAATCCGCTCGCGCTCGGCGCCGATGTCGTGATGCATTCCACGACGAAATATCTCGGCGGCCATAGCGACGTGGTGGGCGGCATCGTGATGACCAACGACGCCGATCTTCACCAGCAATTCGCGTATCTTCAGAACGCCGTCGGCGCGGTGCCGGGGCCGTGGGATGCCTATCTCGTGTTGCGCGGATCCAAGACGCTCGCGTTACGCATGCGCGAACACGAGCGCAACGCTCATGCGGTCGCCGCGTTCCTCGAAACGCGCGACGATGTTTCGGCGGTGTACTATCCGGGCCTCGCCTCGCACGAGCATCACGAGCTCGCGAAGAAACAGATGCGCGGGTTCGGTGGCATCGTGTCGTTCCGCCATCGCGCGGGGGCCGAAGCGGCGCTCGCTTTCGCGAAATCGACCGAGGTCTTCAATCTCGCAACGTCGCTCGGCGGCGTGGAATCGCTCGTCTGCAGCCCGTGGACGATGACGCACGGGAGCGTGCCGCCCGAACACAAGACGGCGCTCGGCATCGGTGAGGATCTCGTGCGGCTTTCCGTCGGTATCGAAGATTGCGGCGACCTCATCGACGACCTCACCCAGGCGCTCGATCGCGCGCGCGTCGAGGCGAACATCTTCGCGAGCGTGTAGCGGACGCGACCGCGCGCTATCGTTTCGGCGGTAACGCGCGGCCGAGCGCTTCGTGCACGTCGCTCGCGACGACGCCGATGCGTCGCTCGCGTGCGGCTTCGCGGCCCGCAAGGCCGTGCCAATAGGCACCCGCGCGCGCGGCATCGATGGGCGCGAGGCCCTGTGCGAGCAGCGTTGCGATGATCCCGGAGAGCACGTCGCCCGTGCCCGCGGTCGCAAGCGCGTTCGTGCCCGTGGTATTGACGTGCATCGTCGTACCGTCATCGATGAGCGTCGCGCTGCCTTTGAGGAGCGTCGTGATGCCGGTGCGCGCGACGAACGCGCGTAGCCGCGCGACGCGCGCGCCGGGCTCGAGCGTGCCCTCGCCCGAGAGTCGCGCGAATTCGCCCGCGTGCGGTGTCAGCACGCACGTTTTTCCGCGCAAGAGATCGAGGTGTTTTGCGAGATGGAAGAGCGCGCTCGCATCGACGACGAACGGCCGCTCGCACCGCGCGATGAAGCCGCGCACGATCTCGCCCGTTCGCTCGGAGAGTCCGAGTCCGGGCCCGATCGCGACGGCGTTCGAGCGCCGCGTGAGCTCGATGAGCGCGTCGATCGTTCCCGCGATGTCGTCGGGCTCGAACCCGACGACGATCTCTTCGATCAGATGCGTGCGCAACACCGCGGCGTTCGCATCGCTCGTCGCGACCGTGACGTATCCCGCGCCCGCACGTGCGGCACCGCGCGCGCAAAGCACGGCGGCGCCGGGAAATTGACGCGAACCCGCGATGACGAGCGGCGCGCCCGACCGACGCTTATCCGAATCGTCGTCGCGCGCCGGAAGCAACGCGAGAAATTCCGCGTCGTCGAGCGTGACAAAGCGCATGCCGTCGGTGGCATCGATTTCGCGTTCGATTCCGATATCGCCCAACATCAGCTTACCGACGTACGCACGCGCCGGATCGAGCAATAATCCCAGCTTCACCGCGCCGAGTGTGATCGTGGCGTGCGCTCGCACCGCATGCGATGCGACCGCACCGGTCGTCGCGTCGACACCGGTCGGCACGTCGATAGCGAGCACGTACGGGTGCGTCGCGACCGCTTCGATGACACGCGCGTACGCGGCGTTCGGTTCCGCGCGCGCGCCGACACCGAGCATCGCGTCGATCGCGATGTCGCACGTTGCGAGTGCCGCGACGGCGTCCACGTCGGTTGCGGGAAACGGTCGCGTGACGACACCCGTAGCGACGGCGCGTAGCTCCGCATCGCGACGCCCGGCGCTCATTTGCGACGTCGGCTCCGCATAGACGATGCGCTCAATCGATGGTTCGAGGACCGCGAATGCGGCGTACGCGTCGCCGCCATTATTGCCGCGCCCCGCGAATGCGACGACGCGACGTACGGGCGTGTCGTTGCGCACGTCGCGCGCGAGCGCCACGATCGCATCCGCAATCTTCCTTCCCGCTGCATGCATCAACGCGACGTCGCCGACGCGCGCGACCGCCGCCGTATCTGCGGCACGCATTTGCGCGGCGGTTACGACCCGCATCGCACCATCACGACGCCACGCGATCGTTTTCGAGAATGACGACGGCCGAAGCCATCGTCGCCGTATGCGTGATCGTGAGATGGATGCGCGTCACCTCACGACTCGCGGGTAAATCGGCATATTTTCCGAGAAAAACGAGCGTCGGTTTGCCGCTGCGTTCGTGCGTTACGCCGACCTTGCTCCAGGGAATCGCGTGACCGAAGGCCTTGCGCGCCGCCTCTTTCGCGGCGAAAAAACCCGCGAGGCGTTCGGGCCAATTGCGTTTGCGCATCGCATACGCCATCTCTTCGGACGTGTAAACTTTGCGCGCGAACAATGCGAGGCGTTCGCCTTCGAAACGATAGCGCGCCACCTCGGCGAGATCGAGCCCGATACCGACGATCATGCCGCCACGTTCGCGATTGCGACACAGGTTCCCGAACCGACCGAATCGTACATACGTACGTGTGGGGATGATCAGCATCGTGCCGATCAATGCGATGGACGTCGCGCTGTTGGAACGTCTCGCGTTATGCCTCGAGGAACGTTTCCTTTTCACGTGCGTCGTGGAGCGCGTCTTGCGCGTTCCGGCCACGGCGCTCAACGGCGTACGTAAGCAGATGTTTCTCAATACACTCGTCACGCGTGTCGCTGCAATCGCGCCGCCCGTGGATGGATTTCGGCTCGCAGTTACCGATTTCGATCTCTACAAAACGTCGCATCAATTCATCTTCGGCGACGCGAATGAAGAACAACGCGTCGCGATCGTGTCGTCGCATCGTTTACGCAGCGAGTTTTACGGCGAACGCGGCGATGCCAATCTGCTGTTTCAACGGATTCTCAAAGAATCGGTGCACGATCTCGGGCACGTGTTCGGGCTCAAACATTGCTTCAATGCACGATGCGCGATGTATTTTTCGAGTTCGATCTACGATACCGATAATAAGCTCTCGCATTTCTGTGAGAGCTGCGAGAAACGCGTCCGCGCGAACCGCTAGGAGGCGCGCTTTCGCGCTTGCGCCGCCGGATCGAGAAAGGCGAGAATCGTTCGCGTCGCCGAGTTCGCCGACCGCATATTCTGCGCGGTGATGAGATACGCATCGACGCTTACGTGTTCGTCACCCGGCTCCTCATTCTTTACGATCGCGCCCGCATCGCGAACCGCACGTTCCACATCGATACTCGATGCATCGTGGTGTGCGATCGTATCTTCGGTTCGCGTCGCAAACGTGACGCGGCGGTCGGCGAGCAGCGACCGATCGTCGCTTCCTTCGATGCCCGCGAGGGCGCCTGCGATGTGCCCGACGGCGACGATGGGTCGGTCGTTCGCGACGAACGCACGAACGACGTCGTGAAAGGTCGCATCGCTCCCGAGGCGCGCCAAGCTCTCCGAATGATCGCAGATGATGAGGCCCGCAAAGGAATCGGGGTCGATGGATGCGAGCGGCTGAGATCGGCGAAACACATCGCGATCGGCATTATCGTTGCCGAAAACGCTTCCGGCATCGATCGTTTCCAGCTCGGCATCGCTCGAAATGTGCGCGTATGAAAAATCGATCGCTCGCGCGTGTAACGAAGATGCGACTTCGACGACGTCTTCGCCGAGGTGCGTTCGCGCGCTGAGATGTTCGTGGAGAATAAGTATCGACCGTGCTCGCAACATCGCCCCTTTCATAAAGACGTTTACCCCTCGATGATGGAGTCGAACCCGAACTCGCGGAGCACGCGCGCGTCGGCAAGGGCGATATGCCGTCTCCGTCCATCGTGATCGACGATGAGCGAGCCGTCGCTTGCAATCTCGCGTGCGATCGCAACGATTGGCTCGCTCGATCCGTCGACGAGGAGCCGATATGGTGTTCCATCGAGTTCGGCGCGCGCTTCCCACGCACGAGCGATACCGGCGGAATCGGCGAGATCGGGCAACCGTCGTGCATATGCGGCGAGCATCGCGACGCGCACATCGTCACGCGTGATGCGCGGTTCGAGGTCGCTCAAAAATGCCGGCGCGGGGAGCACTTCGGCAAAGACGCTCGTATCGTCAGGTCGCACGACGTTGACGCCCGTGCCGCATCCGACGAAGGCACGCGTGCCGATCACGCGCGAGATGCAGAGGATACCCGCGCACTTCGCACCGCGCACCAGCAAGTCGTTCGGCCACTGTAGCGTCACGCGATGGCCCGTCAGCGATTCGATCGCGTCGGCGAGTGCGAGACCCGTCCAGAACGGTACGGCCCAGAGCGCGCTCGTCGCGATCGGCTCGGGCAGAATCGTCGTGCAAAGCAGCGAGCTTCCCGGTGGCGCGACCCAGGCACGGTCGTGTCGGCCATGACCAGCGGTCTGATAATCCGCAACGAGCACGGTGCCCGCGTGTTCGGCCGCGCCCAAAAGTGGCGCGGCGTCGTCGTTCGTGCTTCGGGTCTGCGCAAAATTTCGGATCGTCCACATCGCCAGGGCCTCTTCGGTCCCAGGGCGTACGCGCTTGCTATGGCAATCGAAAAGACCCTCATTTTGTGTAAGGCCGATACCGTCGCGCGTGGACTCACGGGCGAGGTGCTGGCACGCTTCGAGCGTCGCGGCTACACGATCGCAGCGATGAAGATCCTCGTCTGCGACGAAGCCCGCGCGAAAAAACACTACGCGGAACACGAAGGCAAACCGTTCTTTGCGGGCCTCGTCGGATACATCACGAGCGCACCCATCGTGGCGCTCGTGCTCGAAGGCTCCGATGCGATCGAAGGCGCGCGTGCGACCATCGGCGCGACAAATCCGATCAAAGCCGGGCCCGGAACGATCCGCGGCGACTACGGTCAGACGATCGGCCGCAATCTCGTGCACGGCAGCGATTCGGCGGAGAGCGCCGCGCGCGAAATCGCGATCTGGTTCGAACCGAGCGAAATCTTCTCGCGCACGAACGACCTCGAGCAATGGCTCGTCTCGAATTAATTTCTAGCTAAACCAATCGAAGAAGGCCCGCATCCGCGGCTCGAGGGCGAGCCGGATGGATGCGGGCCTTTTCCATGCGGGAACTAGTGGCCGCCGAGTTTGCCCATGATGCCCTGCAAGAGGCCCGGTGCGAGCGATGAGATCGCGCTCGGATTGTTGCCGAGGAAGTGGCTCGCAGCGCTTTGTAAGACGCCGGGATTGTTTTTCGCATAATTGATCAGCGTACCGATCGCCCCCGGATTGCCCGAGGCGACGTCGGCTTGCGAGACGCCCGCCTCTTGCGTGGCGGTATCGGCATCACCGGAGTACGCGGGGTGATTGGTAAAGCTCGAAAGTAGCTGCTGCCCGAGCCCCATGAGCGAACCCTGATCCATGTTGCCGAGGCTCTGCGTGAGGTGATTGCCGAGCTCGCCTGAATCCATGTTCGCAACGTGATCGCTTGCAGCACCCGCAGCCGCTTCCGGGGTCGCGCCGCCGAGTAGGCCGCCTGCCATTTTGCCGATTTCGTCCATAAACGACATCTTTGCATCTCCTCCGTTTCGTGGGCCCGCGTTCAACGGGGGAGAGTGGCGAACATCCTAAGAACCGCGCGACCGTGATCGAATCTTTACGCGGCGGCGGACGTCCTCACATCGAAAGCGTACGCGGACGCGAAGTGCTCGATTCGCGCGGAAATCCGACCGTCGCCGTGACGGTCGCGACGAGTTTCGGTGCCGTCGAAGAAGCGATGGTGCCCTCGGGTGCGTCGACGGGCGCGCATGAGGCCGTCGAACTGCGCGATGGCGATCCCAAACGTTATAACGGTAAAGGCGTGCTCAAAGCCGTCGATGCCGTCAACACGATTCTCGGTCCCTCGATCGAGGGACTCGACGCGACGAACCAACGCGCGATCGATCGAACGTTGCTCGATCTCGATGGCACGCCCAATAAAAGTGCGCTCGGTGCGAACGCCATTCTCGGCGTCTCGCTCGCCGTCGCGCGCGCGGCCGCGGTGAGCCTCGGCGTGCCGCTCTTCCGCTATCTCGGCGGCCCGACGGCGAGCACGCTCCCGGTGCCGATGATGAACGTCATCAACGGTGGCAAGCACGCCGAAGGCGCGTTGCAATTTCAAGAATGTATGATCGTGCCGATCGGCGCGTCGTCGTTTGCCGAAGCCGTTCGCTACGGTGCCGAAACATTTCACGCGCTCGGCAAGATCTTGCACGGTCGCGGAATGCCGACGCTCGTCGGCGATGAAGGAGGCTACGCGCCGCCGTTCGATAGCTTACCTGCGGCACTCGATACGCTCGTCGAAGCGATCGCGCGTGCGGGCTACGAACCGGGTAAAGATATCGCGCTCGCGCTCGACTCGGCCGCTACCGAGTTCTGCCGCCATAACGCATATTTTCCAAACGGCGGCGACGTCGCGTTCACCGCGCTCCAGATGGTCGATTTCTACGAAGAGATCTGCGCGAAATATCCGGTCATCTCGATCGAAGACGGAATGTCGGAAGACGATTGGGAGGGCTGGCTCGCGCTGACGCAACGCATCGGTGCGCGCGTGCAACTCGTCGGCGACGATCTCTTCGTCACCAATACCGAACGCCTCGCGCGCGGCATCGCGACGAGTACCGCAAACGCGATCCTCATCAAGGTCAATCAGATCGGCACGCTCACCGAAACCCTCGATGCGGTCGACCTCGCGCACAAGGCCGGATATCGTAGCGTCATCTCGCATCGTTCGGGTGAGACGGGCGACACGACGATCGCAGATCTCGCCGTCTCGACGGGCGCGGGTCAGATCAAGACGGGCTCGCTTTCGCGCAGCGATCGTGTCGAAAAGTACAATCGATTGATGGGCATCGAACTCGAACTCGGCGATAGCGCGCATTACGCGGGTCGCGCCGCCTTCAAGGGACTCGCGCATGACGACGCGTCGCTCGCATAGCGATGCCCGACGACGTTCTCGCGCGCAAGCGTTTGCGTGCGCTCGGCGCGTACGACACGCAAACGCTCTTCGAATCGGCGCGGACCGCGCAGGGCTTTCTGCCGATTCCCGTTCCGAGCGAACTCTTGCGACGCGTCGTCGAACTCGCGCAGTGGGGACCCACGTCGAATAACTCACTGCCGATGCGCGTGATCTTCGCGACGTCGCCCGAAGCGAAAGCGCAACTCGCGCCGGCGCTTTCCGAAGGTAATCTCGCGAAGACGCTCGCCGCACCCGTAACCGCCATCGTTGCCGCCGACATGGCCTTTTACGAACATTTCCCCGCACGCTTTAGGTCGGCGGAGAGTTTTCGTAAACGCTATTCCGTCGAAGGCGGAGCGGATGCCGCGCGCACGTTCGCGACGCAAAACGCGACGTTGCAGGGCGCCTATCTCATGCTCGCCGCGCGCGCCTGCGGGCTCGATGTCGGCCCGATGGGTGGCTTCGATCGAACGATCGTCGACCGCGATTTTTTCGACGGCACGAGCCTCGCATCGCTATGGCTCTGTAATATCGGGTACGCCGACGATTCCGCGGCGCGCCCGCGCGGGCCGCGATTGACGGCAGACGAAGTGGCGAGCTTCCGCTAAATCCCGTATGCTGCAGAAAGCGCGGCGTTCGCATTGAGCTCGTCGTCGATCGTCGACTCCTCGGCGAACGCGTAGCGCGCACGGCCCGAACGCTTCGCGCAGTAGAGCGCTTTGTCGGCCGCGAGTAAGAGTTCGCGCAGATCGGTAACGCCGCATTCGACGCGTGCGACGCCGATTGAAACCGAGACGCGATGCGTTTGAATGCCATGCATCGACTCGAAGCCGAGCGCCGTACAGATGCGTTCCACGAAATCGCGGATGGCTTTGTCGGAATCGAATCCGGGAACGAAGATGGCAAACTCATCACCGCCGAAGCGCGCGACGAGGTCGTGCTCCCGCGTGTTCTCGCGCATGATTTCGGCGACTCGTACGATCGTTTGGTCGCCGAAGCCATGCCCGAACGTATCGTTGATCGATTTAAATCGATCGATGTCGATCATCAAGAGCGCGCCCACGGATGCGTCGTTGTGAGCGGGTTTGAGGAGACGTTCGGCTCGCTCGGCAAAGGCTTTTCGATTGAGTACGTTTGTCAGTGGATCGAGCGAGGCGCTCCGTTCCATCGCGGCCGTTCGCTCCGCGATCTCTTTCGCCATCGGCGTGAGGATCGTAAACCAGATCGCTGCCAGCGTGGAGAGGCCGAGCACGAGCAGACCGAGTTGGAGCAGCTCGAATTTCGCTGCTGCGTCTTGCTGCTCGCGATTGTACGCGACGACGACGGCATCGAGCGATTGCAGAAAGACGCCGGGTCCGGCATCGAGGAGATATGCGAGGTCCTTGTCGCGCGCAGAAATCGTCTGATATCGTGCGCGTTCGTCGAGTGCGCGGGCGTGGCTGAGATAGTCGTGCGCCTGCCGGTCCACTTCGTAGGGTTGTTTGAAGTAAATATCGCGAACCGACGGCGGCGGCCAGCCTGAGGGATTGATGATGGGATCGCCGAGGGTGAGCGCGCGGTGGGCCTCATCGAAGACGCGGATCGACGCGTGCAAGTCTTGTTGCGCGCGATGACGGAGTCCCGAATCGGGTCGCGCGAAGATGGCATCGGCGAACATGCTGATTCGCTGCGAGTACATGCGCTGCTGACCGCTGACCGAAATCGCACGTTGCATCGAGCGCTGCTGCTGGATCGCCGCGTGTAAGACGAAATAGGACGCGAGGAAATACGTCCCGAGAATGGTCAACGCGATCGCGTAGCGGTTGCGCATATGTTTGAAGTTCGGTCGAAAACGTGTCGCAGGCGAGCTAATATGCACGAGAACGCGCTGAGCGTGCCCGGAGTCACGCTTGCCAGCTTGGCCATCTGGAGTGATGCGTCGTACGTTTATCGCGCGGCGGCGAAGAATGTTGCTAAGTAGTGCGCGCTTCGAACGAAGGCCGTCGCGCACGCAGCGGTATGGTGGACGCGCCCGTGCAATAGGTCGGGTCGAAACGCGATTAACGCTCGAAGCGCAAGGACCCGATGATCGACCCCAGCGAGCCGCACGCACGGTACGCGAACGTTCTCGATGCGCTGCCCGTCGTGGCATATTTCGCTCGTCCCGATGGCAGCATGGCATATTTTTCGCGTGCGTGGGGCGAACTCACCGGCATCGATCCGCAGCACATCGTCGGGGAAAATTATCTCTCGATCGTCCATCCGGGCGAGCGCGCTCGTGTCGGAGCGACGTGGGATGCGGCACGTGCGGCCGAGGCTACGTACCGCGATGAGGTGCTCATTCGCTTTGGCGACGGGTCGTATCGTTGGATTTTGAGCGTCGCCAACCCGATGCGCGATGCCGACGGCGCGATCGTGGGCTGGTTTGGAAACGTCATCGATATCGATCGCCGCAAGCGCGTCGAGGAAGAGTTACGAGAAGCCGTCGATTTCAGCGATCGGCTCATCGAGAGCAGTGACGACTGCATCAAGATTCTTTCGCGCGACGGTCGCGTCGTTTGGATCAGCGAGCAGGGCCGCAAGCTCTTACGGATCAGCGACGCCGCGGCCGTGGTCGGCGTATCGTGGCTGAGTTTTTGGAAAGGCGACGAGCTGGAGGCGGCGCAAGCAGCGATCGCGAGCGCGCTCCGCGGCGAGGTCGGCCGTTTCACCGGCGTCTTCATGACGGCCGAGGGAACGAGCTGGTTCGACGTCGTCATCACGCCGATTGCCGATCGCGACGGATTGCCCGAACGCTTGCTCGTCGTTTCACGTGACGTGAGCGCGTCGCGACTCGCGAATGCGTCGCGCGATCGGTTGATCACCGTCATCGAAAATAGCTACGATTTTATCGCCATCGCCGATCTCGACGGTCGGCCTGAGTACATCAACGAAGCCGGGCGCGCGATGCTCGAAATCGACTCGCTCGATCGCGCGATCGCGGGTGGTCCACTCGATTTTTTTCGAGCGGAAGATCGTGATTTCGTGCATTCCGTGATCGAGCCGACGATTATGAAGCAGGGTCGCTGGATCGGCGATTTCCAGTTTCGGAATTTTCGAACCAACGCTGCCGTACCCGTCGCGTATACGTCGTTTCAACTCGTCGATCGTGCGGGGGCCGTCACGGGCACGGCCACGCTCGCGAGCGATCGACGACCACGATTGCAGATCGATGCGGGGATGCGGTTGCTCTCGCGGACGGGTACGGCCGGAGATTCCCTCGACTATTCCCGCACGTTGCAGAACGTCACGCAAGCGTTCGTTGCCGATTTCGCGACGTTTTGCGTGGTCGATACATCGCTCGATGGTGCGTGGCGTCGCACGGTCGCCGATCGCGGCACCGAAAAAGCCGAGTTGATCGCGAGGCTCCCTCGACCGAGCGGCATGCACTCGATTGCAGGCGCCCTCGAAGGCGGCCCCTCGCGCGTGACGATCGTCGATGACGCGTGGCTTGCGAGCATCGATCCCCTTCGTGCGATCGTCGTGCGCGAGGTCGGCGTTCGATCGTTCATCACCGTGCCCGTCGTGATGCTCGATCGCACGATCGTGGGCGCTCTGACGTGTGCTCGCGATGGCGATCATCCTCTCGGTGATTTCAACGAGGGTGATCTCCCATTCGTGCAAGAGGCGGCGCGTCGCGCGGCGAGTGCCGTTGCCAATTCGCGATTGTACGAACGCGAACGACGGATCGCGATCCAATTGCAAGCGGCATCACTTCCCGCGCGCTTGCCGAGCGTGCCGAATTTCCGCATCAGCGCCGAGTATCGTCCCGGAAGCGATGAAGCGACGATCGGCGGCGATTGGTACGACGCGTTCGATCTCGCCGACGGTCGGGTCGCGCTCTCCGTCGGCGATGTGCTCGGCCACGGGCTCCATGCGGCGATCACGATGACGAAGTTACGCCAAGCGATGCAGTCGGCGGCGATGGTGGCCCCCGATCCCAACGTCATGTTACGCGTCGCGGATCGGACGCTGCGACTCGTCGACCCCGATGCGTACGCGACGGCCGTCGCCGCCCTTTACGACCGCACCGCACAAACCCTCACGTTCGCGTCGGCCGGCCATCCCGGGCCCCTCGTGCGGACGCCCGACGGTCGCGTGCGCGAGCATACGAGTCCGGGAGCGCTCCTGGGCCTTCACGAGGAGGCCGCGTGCGCTTCGACCGTCATCGCGACGCCGCCGGGAACGACGATCGTCTTCCACACCGATGGACTCATCGAGGCGACGCGGGATATCGCCCAGGGGATGCGCCGCTTGCACGAAGCGATGGCGCGCGACGAGATCATCTACGCGGAGCAGCCCGCGAAAGCCATCGTGGATTTCGTGCTCGACGGCGGCCCGGCCGACGATGATGTTGCGGTGCTCGTAGCTCATATCGGGACCTAGCGCGCTTGAGACGGGCCTCACGTTTCCCAGACTTTTGTAAAGAAAGGCTGGTTTCTCCGCGCGATGCTCCGAAAACGAAAATATATGAAACGCTTCTTGCCGGTTCTTTTTACGATGAGCTTGGTGGCTTCGGCCATCGCGCCCTCGAGTGCGAACGTCCGAACGGTCGGGAACGTCCCGATGTCGCAGTTGGCGCCGGCGGATGAATATTTCGGCCCACTCAAGATGAGTTTGCTCGGCATCGATAATGCGATGTTCAATATCGTCCGCCGCGGGACGAAGTTCGACATGCCGTCGGACACCGTGCGAGCGCTCGACCAAATCCGAAGCGCGATCCGCGACTGGGAGAAGCGCTATCCGCACGATCCCGGCATCGGCCGCGCGCTTTTGCGGTTGCACAAAACGTACGCGGCGTTCCCAGACCAGCATGCGAACGACCTCGCCCTTTCGACGGCCGCGTGGCTGCTCGTTAAATATCCGCACTCGCCACAAGCGAAAGACGCGCGACGCTTCATCGCATCGGTGCCGGCACGCAAGGCCGGCGCTAACGACCTGCCCGCGGCCGTCGCATCGCCGGGTCTCGCACCAACGCTTGTCGACACGACGACCGGCGTCTCGCACTAACGACATCACGTTCGCGATCTTCCGACTCAAGGTATCCGCGCACGTTATCACGGACGAGCGAACATGAAGCGTTCTCTCCTCGGTGCCGCCGCACTTGCCATCGTCGCCAATGCGACCGCCGTCTCCGCCGCGCTCGCGCCGGCACCGGTTGCAAAAACGATACCCGTAACCGATACGTATTTCGGAACGACGATCGTCGATCCGTATCGCTGGATGGAGACGACGCCGCAGTCGCCCGATTTTCTCGCGTTCATGAAGGCGAACAACGATCGGACGCGCGCCGCACTCGATGCCTTGCCCGGCCGCGCGAAGCTCGCCGCGCGCATCGGCGAACTCGCCGACACGGCCATTAGTTCCAGTGGCGTCGTGCGTCATCACGGGACGTATTTTTACGAGCGCACGCCCGTGGGCGCGAATTCGCCGAAGCTCTTCGTTCGCGAAAGCGCGACGGGTGCGGAACGGGCGCTCGTCGATCCCGACGCGATGAGTGGGCCACGGCAAGCGATCTCATACTTCGTACCTTCGAACGACGGCAAGCGCGTCGCGGTCGGTCTTGCAGCGGGCGGCTCGGAAAACGCGACGATCTCCGTCATCGATGTCGCGTCGGGAAAGACGCTCGAAAGTGGCGTCGATCGCGCCGACTTTGGCGTGACGGCATGGAGCGACGACAACGCGACGTTCTATTATCTCAAGCGACAGGCGATCGTCGCGGGTGAAGCGCCGACGGCGAAATACTTCAACGTCAAGACGTACGCGCACACGGTCGGCGCGCCCGTCGCAAACGATGTCGCGGTTTTCGGTGCCGGCGTCAACCCCGCAGTAAACGTGCCGCCGACGTCGTTTGCCGCATTCCAAGTCTCGCCGCTCTCGCCGTATCTCGGTGGCATCCTCATCAACGGCGTCGCGCGATTCGTCACGGTCTATACGGCGCCCAAAGCATCGATTTCGAACCCGGCGACGATTCCGTGGAAGCTCGCGATTCGACCCGAAGACAAGGTGAGCGACGCGCAGATTCACGGCGATCGCATTTATGCTCTCACGGCGAAAGACGCGCCGCGTTTCAAAGTGATTTCGTATCGCATCGGCGAGGATATCTCGCGCGCGACCGACGTCATTGCGGCCGGGTCGCGCGTGATCGATTCGCTCGCAGCCGCAGGCGACGCGCTCTACGTTCGCTCGCGCGAGGATGGCCTCGGGCGCATCACGCGTATTTCCTATACGGATGGAAAGGCGACCGAGATCGCGCTGCCCGTGCAGGGCACGATCTCCGGTTTTAGTGCGGAGGACGACCGCCCCGGCTTCGTCGCACGCCTCGAATCGTGGACGACGTCGCCGCTGTGGTACGAGTACGACGGCAAGAGCGCGACGGTCGCCGATACGAAACTCGACGCACGCTCGAGTGTCGATTTCGGATCGATCGTCGCGGAAGAAGTGAAAGTTCCCGCGCGCGACGGCACGCTCGTCCCGCTTTCGATCGTGCATCGCAAAGATCTCAAAAAGAACGGCCAGAACCCGACGTTGCTCTATGCGTACGGTTCGTACGGCATCTCGACGGAGCCCGGTTTCAGCGCCGGTCGGCTCGCATTTCTCGAACGCGGCGGTATCTACGCGTACGCGCACGTCCGCGGCGGTGGCGAATACGGTGAAGAGTGGCACCTCGCCGGTAAAGATAAGAACAAGGTCAATACGTTTCGGGACTTTATCGATTGCGCGATGTGGCTCGAGAAACAGGGCTACACGTCGCCTTCGAAGCTCGGTGCTCGCGGAGGCAGCGCGGGCGGCATTACGATGGGGATGTCGATCGACGAAGCGCCGGAGCTCTTCGCAGCCGTCCTCGATGAAGTGCCGGTCTCAGATGAGCTGCGCATCGAGACGACCGCAAATGGTCCGGCGAACGTCCCCGAATTTGGAAGTGTGAAGACGCAAGCGGGGTTCGATAACTTGTATGCCGCGAGTGCGTATCACCACATCGCTAAAGGAACGAAGTATCCCGCGGTGATGCTGACGACGGGCATCAACGATCCGCGCGTCGATCCGTGGCAGGCTGGAAAGATGGCGGCTGCGTTATCGACGGCGACGACGAGCGGGAAGCCGATTCTCTTACGTGTCGACTACGACGGCGGCCACGGCGGCATCGGATCTTCGAAGGCGCAAGGCGTCGCGACGGCTGCGGATGAGTTCAGTTTCTTGCTCTGGCAGTTCGGCGATCCGGCGTTCCAATTGCCGTAGGCGCGACGTACTTCGACGAGGTTCGCGCGCCGTACCCGTTCGCGATCCGCTGCGCGATATCGCGCGCCGCGTCGATCGCTTCCGGTGGCGCGACGATACGCGCGTCGGAGCCGAAGCCCATCGCCCAGCGCACGACTTCGGTCGCGTCCGCGACGGCAAACGTCATCCGCGTACGGCCGCCCGCGAGATGCTCGATGCGTTGATCGGCTTGCCACACGCGTGCGGATGCCGATGCCGCGACTTGCGGTGAGAGTTCGACCGTTACATCCACACGGGTCCCGATGCTCTTCACAAAACCGATGACATCGCGCGACGCGTATTCCGGCGGGAGCTCGCGCGCGATCGTGCACGAGCCAGCTTTAACGACGTTCGATCGAAAGCGATCGAGCGCGAACGTGCGCCAGCCCTTGCTTCCACGATCGTACCCGATGAGGTAATAGCAACCGGAACGGACGGCGATACGATATGGCTCGACGAGCCGTTCTTTTGCGGCTTTGGTATCGCCGCTCGGATAGGTGAAGCGGACGAAGGCGCGGCCATTGGGTCCGGCGTGTGCTTCACGGAGCGTCTGACACATCTCGCTCACGGTCGTGCCTTGCGCGAGCGTCGGCGTGGCGATGAGGTAGAAGTCGTCGTCGGGAAGCGCGGTTTGAGGTTGCGTGCCGAGTTCGCGCGCCATCGGTTCGCCGAGCGCACGTGCGATCGTCGCCGTAAGGATCTCGATGCGTTTGGGCCCTCGGTTGAGCGCGCGCTTCTTGGGATCGAGCGTCGCCAGCGCGGCGATCTCGCGATCTTTAATGGGTGCGATGCTGAAGCCCGCGTCTTTGCCGATCGCGCGGAGTTGCTGCAGATCGCGTTGGAAGCTACGATAATCGCGATCGTAGATGCGCGCGTACTCGCTGAAGCGTACTTGGCGTTGCGTGAGCAAGTCGACGATCATCGTCACCTTGCGCGCGACGCTCTCACTGGCCTCGTTTGTGGGGCGCTTCGCGTGTCCCGTGGGAAAGGCGAGGGTGGAGTTGGTACCGAGTGCGCGTGCGGTCATCTTTAGCGTTTCGGTCCGAATGCGTGCACTCTCGAGTGTTTGAGTCTTCCTTTCAGATATGTGCGAGCAGTCCCGGCTTCTTCAAAATGGGAATGTCGTCGCACCATTGCGTCGTTCGCAGCGCTTTCCCGGCCCCGAACGATCGGGAATAGAGTCGCTCTCCGATGCGGTAGGCGATCGTCCACGAACACACGAGTTCGTCGAACTCATCCTGACTCGTCGTCTCGATTAGCCGGTAAGAGCGTGGCCCGATATCGGGAACGTCCGATGTATTGGGAATCGAGACGATGACGTCACGATCCGAGGAGAAAAATCCGCTGGGCGAGGTGCGAACTTCATAAAGCGGCTCGGGGAGTGGGTTGATGAGATACACGCCGAACGTCGATTCGAAATAAACGGTGCGCCCGGGCCGCGGTTCTTGGTCGTCGCAGATCGCGAGAAACGGTCGATCGGTGTCGTATGTTGGCTCGTTCATGATGCGTTCATGATATGGGTCGGTGATGCCAGAGGGATGGCACGAAGAGTGCTAGCTAACATTTCAAATCATCTTGATCAAGAAGCAATGACTAAAGTAGTCATTCATGTTAGACTAAGCCGATGAAGACCGTAAATCTCGGTGAGGCGAAGGCCCATCTTTCGCGTTTGGTCCGGGAAGTGCGCGAGGGCGAAGAGCCGGAGATCATCATCGCGCTCGATGGGTCGCCTGCGGTTCGGATCGTACCGTATGGGCCCGCGCCGCGTCGCGTCCTCGGTCTCGATTCGGGCCTCGTGCACGTACCCGACGACTTCTTCGCCTCCGATGAAGAGATCGCGAATCTCTTCAATGCGAGCCTTTAGACGTGCGTTTGCTTCTCGATACGCACGTCTTTCTTTGGGCGATGGGCGAGCCCGAACAGCTTCCGAAACGCATGCGTCGCGAATTAGAAAACTCGGCGAACCAGATTTACGTCTCGGCGGTCGTGGGGTGGGAAATCGCGCTCAAGCACGGGAGAGGAAAACTTCCGCTTCCGATGCCGCCGAACACTTACGTCTCCACGCGAATGAAACGGTCAGGATTTGCGGAGCTATCGATCACGCTCGCGCATACGCTCGCGTTATCGGATTTGCCGCCCCATCATGCCGATCCGTTCGATCGCCTTTTGATCGCTCAGGCCCAGATTGAGGGTTTGACTCTCGCCTCGGTCGATACACAGATCGCGAAATATGCGATAAAAGTACTTCGAACATAAACGATAAGAGCTACCGCTGTCCGTCTGTCGAGCTTTTTCGCAAAGTAGCTATCGCGCGGCTAGTCGGTCTCGTTTCGGGATGGGAGCGGCATGAGTTCGGGCAAGGCCCGGATTTATGCGAGCCAGCGAGGCCGTCTCGTTTAAAGCGTCCCGATCCCAAAAAAATATGAGAGATTCCACGATATGGTCTAAAATAGACCACGTGATGGTTTCGCCGACTCCGCTGACGCGCCGCCTTGAACGTTCACGGCGTTCCGGTCAGCGTGTTTTGGACCGATACGCCATAACGTCGATTTTACTCCGACACGTTCTTTAATGAGCGTTAACAGCGTTCCCGTTCATAAGCGGAAGCGCTGAAGTAACGGCTAGTAGCCGTCGGTTTGATCGAGGCCGAGCCCGAGACCGCGTGGTCGCTTGCGTCCGAAGGCTTCTTCGATTCCGCGGAGTTGCTCGTCATAATCAGACGCTCGCGGATTGACGACGAACCCAAATCCGCCGCCGCCCCCGTCGGCGAGCGCCGTCGCGGATTTGCGCACGAGCCCACCATCGACGAGTGTGTCGACGAGTCGCGTTGGAAGACGCCGGAATCCATCGCGTGCGCCGACGATGGTCCCGACGATCGATGCGATGGTATCCGTATCGCCGCCAGATGCAGTCGCGCGGCCGATGGCTTCGCCCGGATCAGGGTAGCGCATCGCGATCGCGTGTGCCGCGGCGACCGTCTCCCAGCCACTCATGCCGACGTCGCGCAGATGCGGCGGAAGTGCGTCGCCCTCGCTGTCCGCTTCGGCGTGAGCAGCTTTCCACGCGCGCAGAAATGTCGGTTCAGATATGCCGTCTGGAACGTCGGCGGAGAGCGTAACATCGCCGAATGCATCGACGTGCAGGGCATCGTGAACGATCGCCGCAACGGCGCGCGCGGCTTCGACTGCGGCGGGATGGCCGTGCGTCACACGCGCTTGGAGACCGGCGACGCGAAGCGCGGCTTCGCGCGTGTAAAGCATCGCGACGGGGTGCGCGCGCATTGCCGCCCCGTTGCCGCCGTCGTCGGGTGCGCCGGATTCCGCGGGGTCGGCGCCGGCATCGAGTCGTGCGAGTGCGCGCATGGTCGCGCCACCGGGGCCACCGGTCCAGAACATCGTCGCGATGCGCGATCGGGAATTGCGGCGAAGTTGCGTCGTGAAGCTCGTTGCGAACGCGGTCGCCGTCGGTTCGTCGCTCGATGCGATGACGCCGGCGACGCAGAGCGCCATGGCGGTATCGTCGGTCGGTTTGCCCGGTGCACGCGGCGCAAGCAGCGATCCCGATAGCGCCGGGTGATACTCGCGAACGATTCCGTCGTTGCCGAGATGACGCGCGATCGTGGCGCTATCGACGAACTCGAATGCGGAGCCGAGCGCGTCGCCGATCGCCGCGCCGAACATCGCGCCGAGGACGCGGTCGCGGAAGCGGTCGGCGCGCACGTAGCTGGTCACGCGGCCTCCGTGTGCAGCAGCTGTTGTTCGAGTTTCTCTAGCGTATCGTCGCCCGAGACGATGCGGAAGATTTTCGGATAGTGCGTCTCGGCATTCGCGTGCAGCAAGCCGATGAGATTGCCGATGACCTCCGCGTCGAGGTGATCTGCGCGATAGTCGAGTTCGAGGACGAGGCCCGACGACGTGATGAATTTCGCGAGCGGCATCTGCCGATTCATATCCATCACGGCTTCCATCAACCGTGCGCGCAATGTCGGTTCTTCCGGGAGGCTACAAATGCGGGTGTACGCGTTGAACCAATGGTCGTTCAGCCGCGCGGCGATGAGCCATTCGCGCGTGCGGCCCGTATAGCTCATCCCGCGAAGGTCGTTCGTGATGCGGAACGAGGCGATATCCGCAGCTTTGAGGAGCGAGCGAAGGCGTCGTGCGGGATCCGATTGTGGCGTGTCCATACGCGCACTTTACACGATGGATGTGTCGCACGTTTGGCACGGCGGCTTTGGCCGAATGCGCGTTGGTCACGGTGGCGCACGTATTCGGAAGTGTCATGTCAACATTTCAGATTCAATCACCGCACACAGCCGACAGGATGATCGATTCGCGCGACGGCGTTACGAGAATTTGCGATGTCGACGAGATTCTCGCGGCAGTGTCCAGGGCACTGAACGGTTGCCCGATGGTTGGCAGCGCCGCAGGCGGACCGCCGCCGC